>JAGTRL010000186.1 GCA_018261815.1 Pseudomonadota bacterium | reverse complement strand
CGGTGCATAGATGGTCCAGCCCGCGGCCGGTGCGCCGCCGGGCATGAAGAAGGAGCCGGCGAGCATCAGCGCCGCCGGGATCAGCAGCCAGAAGCTCAGGTTGTTCATGCGCGCGAAGGCCATGTCCGATGCGCCGATCTGCAGCGGAATCATCCAGTTCGCGAAGCCGACGAAGGCCGGCATGATCGCGCCGAAGACCATGATCAGCCCGTGCATGGTGGTGAACTGGTTGAACAGCTCCGGGTTCACGAACTGCAGACCCGGCTGGAACAGCTCGGTGCGGATCAGCAGCGCGAGCACGCCGCCAATCATGAGCATGGTGAACGAGAACAACAGGTACATCGTGCCGATGTCCTTGTGGTTCGTCGCGAACAGCCAGCGCCGCCAGCCGTGCGGCTGGGCATGGTGGTCGTCGTGGGCGTGATCGCCGGGGTGGGGAAGCACTGCACTCATGGGGTCAACCTTTCAACTCGGCGGCCGGGTTCGACGGCGCTCACTTGCGGGCGGCGGCAACTTCGGCCGGCTGCACGAGCTGGCCGGTCTTGTTGCCCCATTGGTTCTTGGTGAAGGTGATCACGGCAGCCAGCTCCGTGTCCGACAGCTGCCTCCAGGCCGGCATCGCGCCATTGTTCACGCCCTGCAGCAGCACGTTGATCTGCTTCAGCTTGTCGGCATCGAGCACGATCGGCGAACCGTCCAGCGCCTTGATCGGCCCGGCGCCCTTGCCGCTCGCCTGGTGACAGGCGGCGCAGTTGTCGGCGTAGACCTTGGCGCCACGGGCCTCGAGGTCGGCCAGCGTCCAGACCTTGCTCGGGTCGTCGGCCAGCGCGGCCATTTCCTTTTGCTTGGCCGCCACCCAGGCGCTGTAGTCCGCATGGCTCAGCACCTTGACGTGGATCGGCATGTAAGCATGCTCCTTGCCACACAGTTCGGCGCACTGGCCATAGAAGTCTCCGGTCTTGTCGGCGCGGAACCAGGTGTCGCGCACGAAGCCGGGGATCGCGTCCTGCTTGACACCGAAGGCCGGCACCATCCAGGCATGGATCACGTCGTTGGCGGTGGTGATGATGCGCACCTTCTTGTCCACCGGCACCACGAGTGGGTTGTCCACTCGCAGCAGGTAGTCGTCGCCCTCGGGCTTGCCGGCATCGGACATGGCGCGCTGCTTGGGGTCCAGCGACGAAAGGAATGCAATGCCCTCGCCTTCGCCACGCAGATAGTCGTAGCCCCATTTCCACTGGTAGCCGGTGGCCTTGATCGTCAGGTCGGCATTGCTGGTGTCCTTCATCGCCACCACGGTGCGCGTGGCCATGGCGCCCATGCCGATGACGATGAGCAGCGGTACCACCGTCCAGGCGATTTCGACGACCACGCTCTCGTGGAAGTTGGCCGACTTGTGACCCAGCGACTTGCGGTGCTTCAGGATCGAATAAAACATCACGCCGAAGACGCCGACGAAGATCAGCAGGCACACCACCAGCATGATGTTGTGCAGCCACTGGATGTCGCTGGCAATGCGCGTCACCGGCGGCCCCAGGTTGACCTGGTTCACGGCCGGGCCGCCGGGCAGGCTGTTCACTGCCAGCGCAGCCTGCGCCGACAGCAGCGCACCCGCGGTCCACAGGCCCTGGGCCGCGCGACGGCTCCATGTGCTCAACTTCATCGTCATCATCGTTGCTGTTCCAAAAGCGTTTCTTGCACCGCCGGGCGCGTGCATTCCAGCCGCACGGCCTGACGCAACTCCCGCGCCAGCGCCATGCGCAACTCTGGCCGCAGATAGCGGCCGACCCGCATGCGACGGCCCTGTCCTGTGATCTCGACCAGCGAGCCCTCGCCGTGCACCGGCTCGACGCGCACCCACTCGGCGCGGAAGGCCGCGCGCTCGACGCCGCGCCCGAAGCGGTGCTCCACGTTCAGCTCGTGCTCGGCCAGGGTGATCGTCTCGGCATCGCCGGCGTGGCGCGAACACAGCCAGAAGGCCGTGCCCAGGGCCAGCAACTCGGCGCCCGCCAGCGGCAACACGCCCGGCGCGCCCAGCCACCAGAAGGCCGCAGCGATGCCCAAGGCCACCGTGGATAGCGCAATGAACACAGCCAGCAGGCAGCCCGGCACGAAGGAACTGTGGCGCAGCATGCGCCACTGCATCGCCGAGCGGTCGGCGCCGTTGCGCGGCTGGCGCATCTCGCGCGCGAAGCGCCAGGCCGTAGGAGCCGGCGTGGGCGCTGGCGCGGGCCAGGGGCTGGGGGCGAAGGTCGAACTCATTCAGCGGAAACGGGCACGCGCAGACAAGAGCAATCAGGCTTGGGAAGTGGGGGTCCGCAGTGCGCATCCGGCAGTCTGCTGGCCCTGAAGACCGCGCGAATTCTAGCGCAGCCCATCGCCTGGCCCCGACGTGCCGCGGGGTGATCGCACCATGGTGCGCATGTCCTCCAGCGCGACGGTGGTCTGCGCGGCGACGCGAGGCCTTGGCGCGGCACGGAAGGCATGTCCGTAGACCACCTCGAAGTCCAGTCGCAACCTGCCGTCGAGACCTTGCAGTTGCTGCAGCGCGACGAGAAGGCGCGCGCGCCAGCGCGGGGTGCGCAAGCCCGAGCCGCGAGATGGGTCGGCATTGCCGCCCAGGCCACGCAACTCACGCAACAGCGCGTCGGCGTCCGGCCAGGTCAATGTGAGCAGTTCCTGGTCCATCACCGGGTCGGCAAAGCCGACCTGCACCAGCATGTCGCCCAGGTCGTGCATGTCCACGAACGGGGCATGCGGCGCCGGCCAGCCGGAACGTGCATAGGCCTGGCGCAGGCCCTGCAGCGAGCCCGGGCCGAGCGTGGAGAACATCAGGAAGCCATCGACCGCCAGCGCTCGATGCCATTGCTGCAGCAAGGCCAAGGGGTCCCCGGCCAGGTGCAACATCATGTTGGACCACAGCAGTTCGGCCCCGCCCGGTCTCACCTGCTCGGGCGGGGCCCAGGCAATTTCCGGTCCGGCCCAGCGCCGCGGCGACCACCACTGTGGCAGTCCGGAGGCACGACTGCGCTGCAACACCGCGTCGTCCGCCTCGACGCGCAGCACGCGCGAGCGTGGATAGGCCTGCTGCAGCAAGGCCTGCGCTGCGCCATTGAAGCTCCACCAGTCGATCAGCGCGCGCGGCTGCAGGCGGATCACGCTCAGACGCTCGGCCATGCGGCGCGCGACCTCCCCGTGCAGCCAGGGCGCTTCGGCGGCCCGGCCCAGGCGCCGCGCGATGTGCGCCAGCGCCGCGGCCTGCACCGGGCGCGGGACTCGTGGCGGTGCGGTGTCGGGCATGGCCGGGCAGTATATTGAGCCGATGCAAACCCCGGTATGGCCCAGGCCCGGTGACATGGCGGCACGGCTGCGGCCGATGGGTCAGTGCGCGGTGTGCCGCAGCTGGGACGCGCAGACCGTGTGCGCCGGCTGCGTCGAACGCTTGGCGCCTGCGGTCCCGCGCTGTCGCCGCTGCGGCCTGCGCGTGGGCAGCGCGGTGGCGATGTGCGGCGCCTGCCTGGCCGACCCGCCGCCCTTCGACGCCTGCAGCGTCGGCTGCGACCATGTCTTCCCTTGGGACCGCTTGATCGCGGACTTCAAGTTCAACGGACGCGTGGAGCTGGCCACGGCGCTGGCACGGCGTCTGATCGACGCCGTACGCCGCGACGCCGCCGCGCTGCCGCAGTGGGTGCTGCCGGTGCCGCTGGCACCACAGCGCCTGGCCGAGCGCGGGTACAACCAGGCCTGGGAACTGGCCCGGCGCGTGGCGCGCGATCTCGGCTGCCACTGTGATCCACGGTTGCTGGACCGGCCGCTGGCCGCCGTGCACCAAGCCGAGCTGGGCTTGGCACAACGGCTGAAGAACCTGCGCGGCGCCTTCGTGCCGAACCCGTCGCGACGAGTGTCGCTGCACGGCCGGCATGTCGCGGTGGTGGACGACGTGATGACCAGCGGCGCCACCTTGCGTGAAGCCGCGGCGGCGCTGCGCCGCGCCGGCGCAGCCCGCGTCGACGTCTGGGTGCTGGCGCGCACGCCGGCCCCCACCGACTGAAGGCCGCACGGGCCATGTTCCATATCGTGCTGGTGCACCCGCAGATCCCGCCGAATACCGGCAACGTGATCCGCCTGGCCGCCAACACCGGTTGCAGCCTGCACCTGGTCGAGCCGCTGGGCTTCCGCATGGAGGACCGGCTGCTCAAGCGTGCCGGTCTGGACTATCACGAGTACACCGCCGTGCAGCGCCATGCCTCGTGGCAGTCCTGGCTGGAGAGTTGCCGGCCCGACCCAACGCGCTGCTTCGCCTTCAGCACCCGCGGCAGCGCCGACTTTGCGACGGCGCGCTGGCAGCGCGGCGACTGGCTGGTCTTCGGCAGCGAAAGCGCCGGCCTGCCGCAGGAGTTGCTGGCGTACTTGGCGCCCGCGCAGCGCCTGCGCCTGCCGATGCGGGCCGGCCAGCGCAGCCTGAACCTGAGCAACGCAGTGGCGGTCGCGGTGTTCGAGGCCTGGCGCCAGCAGGGCTACGCCGGCAGCGGCTGAATCAGCTCTCGCTGGTGGCCTCGCGCGACATCAGCTGCCACATCGCGCGCAGCGGGTCGATGCGGCCTTCGAGCACATCGACCACGGCCTGGGTGATGGGCATCTCGACGTCCAGCCCCAGGGCGCGGGCCAGCAAGGTCGGCGCGCTGTAGACGCCTTCCGCTACATGGCCGAGCTGCTGCAGGATGCCCGGCAAGGCCAGCCCCTGCGCCAGCAACAGCCCGACGCGGCGGTTGCGGGACAGGTCGCCGGTGGCGGTGAGCACGAGGTCGCCCAGCCCGGACAGGCCCATGAAGGTTTCGGCGCGCGCGCCCAGCGCCACGCCCAGGCGCGTCATCTCGGCCAGCCCGCGCGTGATCAGCGCGGCGCGGGCATTCAGGCCGGGGCGGTGGGATTCACCGTCCTGCGCGGCCAGGCCATCGACCAGTCCTGTGGCGATGGCCAGCACGTTCTTCACCGCGCCGCCAACCTCCACGCCCACCGGATCGGCCGAGCGGTAGACGCGCAAGGTGTCGCTGTGGAAGGCCTGCACGGCGGCGGCGCACAGCGCCGCGTCGCTGCTGGCGGCGACCAGCGCCGTCGGCTGCTCGCGCGCGACCTCGAGTGCGAAGCTGGGGCCCGACAGCACCCCGGCGCTCGCCTCGGGCCGCAGCTCGCGTGCGATCTCGTGGCCGAGCGCGCCGCTGCCGGCTTCGAAACCCTTGCACAACCACAGCGCGGGCAATTGCGGCGGCAACGCCGCCAGCCGCTCGCGCAGCGCCGCCATCGGCGTGGCAATGACCAACAGCCCATCTCGCGCATGGGCCAGAGCGGCAGCGTGATCGGCAGTGATGCGCAGCGCCGCCGGCAGCCGCACCTCAGGAAGGTAGCGCAGGTTGCGGCGTTGTAGGTTCAGCTGATCCGCCTGTCGCGCGTCACGCGTCCACAGCAGCACATCGTGGCGCGGCGCCGCAGCCACCGCCAGCGCCGTGCCCCACGCACCGGCGCCAAGCATGCTGATGTTCATGCAGCGCCTGGTCGGATCGGGCGCGGGCCGCGCCTTCAGTTGACGCCGGTGATGATGCGCGACGCGCCGTTGCCGTTCTGCGCGGCGGCCTGGGCCTGTTGCGCCTCGAACATCGCCTGGAAGTTGACTTCGGTGAGGATGATCGGCGGGAAGCCGGCACGCGTGCACACGTCGGAGACGATGGCGCGCAGGTACGGGTAGATCATCTGCGGGCAGACGATGCTGATGATGCCTTGCATCTGCTCGTCCGGCACGTTGCGGATCTCGAAGATGCCGGCCTGCTTGGCTTCGACCAGGAACAGCGTCTTGTCCTTGACCTTGGTGGTCACCGTGGCCGTGACCGTCACCTCGAACACCCCGTCGGCCACCGGCTCGGCGCCCATGCCAAGGTTGATCTCCACCTGCGGCTGCTGCTGCTCGAGCAGGATCTGCGGCGAATTGGGTTGCTCCAGCGACAGATCCTTAAGGTACATGCGCTGGATCTGGAACACGGGGGTCTGGTCTTGGTCGGCCATGATGGGATCTTCCGAGTGGTGGGAGGCGGGGCCTTCGCAGCGTGACGACGCTCGCGGGCCGAAGGATCCGGATTATCTCTTAGCGCCGCGGCCACCCCGCCCCATGGCAGGCTCAGATTGGCGCCGAATCCAGCAGCGGCACCAGGCCGCCGCGCCGGTCGAGGTCAACGAGGTCGTCACAGCCGCCGACATGGGTGTCGCCGATGAAGATCTGCGGCACCGTGCGCCGTCCGGTCAGCTCCATCATGTGCACGCGCTGCGCGGGCTCCAGGTCGACGCGGATCTCTTCGATGTGGTTGACGCCGCGCTGCTGCAGAAGCGCCTTGGCCCGGAGACAGTATGGGCAGCTCAGCGTCAGGAACATGCGAACGGGTTTCATGCTTCGGTAACAGGATGGCAGGCGGGAGCCCGATTCTGGGCCGGCGCCCAAGACCTTGCTTTGCGCAGGCTCAGACCGACTGTTGCAAAGCGCCAGTCCGGCCTGCAGCGCAACCGCGTGCGCAGGCACGCAGTTGCGTCCTCAGGCCGACTTCTCGATTGGCAGGCTGGCCTCGCGCCAGGCGGCGTTGCCGCCGGCCAGGTTGTGCACGTTGCCGTAGCCGGCCTTGCGCAGCTGCGCCGCGGCACGCGATGAGCGCGCGCCGGTGGCGCACATCACCACCAGCGGCAGCGCCTTGTTGGTGGGCAGCCCCTTGGCGCCATCCAGTGCGCTCAGCGGCACGTTGCGCGCGCCCGCGGCGTGGCCGGCGGCAAATTCGGCCGGCTCGCGCACATCGATCAACACCGCCTTGTCCTGGTTGATCAGGCGCACCGCATCGGAGGTCGACACCGAGCCACCCATGCCACCCTTGCCGACCATCGGCCAGACCAGCAGCCCGCCCGAGACGAAGGCGGCCAGGATCAATATCCAGTTCTCGACGATGAATTGCACGGGGCGTTCGCTGCGCTGTGAAAGGACCCGAATTATAGAATCTCGCCTTTGGCCGCAGCCGCGCCCCACAGGACACCGATCGCCATGTACAAGCTCGTACTGATTCGCCATGGCGAATCGACCTGGAACCTGGAGAACCGCTTCACCGGCTGGACCGACGTGCCGCTCACCGCCACCGGCGTCGAGCAGGCGCGCCAGTCGGGCCGTCTGCTGCGCGAAGCCGGCTACGAGTTCGACATCGCCTACACCTCGGTGCTCAAGCGCGCGATCTGGACGCTATGGCATTGCCTGGACGAGATGGACCGCACCTGGCTGCCGATCGTCAACGACTGGCGCCTCAACGAACGCCACTATGGCGCGCTCCAGGGCCTGAACAAGGCCGAAACCGCCCGCCAGTACGGCGACGAGCAGGTGCTGGTGTGGAGGCGCAGCTACGACACGCCACCGCCGGCCTTGGAGGCGACCGACCCGCGCTGCGAGCGCGTCGATCCGCGCTACGCCGCGCTGCAGGCCGGCCAGGTGCCGCTGACCGAATGCCTGAAGGACACGGTGGCGCGCGTCATGCCGTTCTGGAACGAGGTGCTGGCGCCGGCGCTGCGCGCAGGCCATCGCCCGGTGATCGCTGCGCACGGCAACTCGATGCGTGCGCTGGTGAAATACCTGGACCAGATCAGCGACGACGCCATCGTCGGCCTGAACATCCCGAACGGCATTCCGCTGGTCTATGAACTCGATGCGCAGTTGAAGCCGCTGCGCAGCGGCTACCTGGGCGATGCCAAGGCAGTGGCCGAGGCAGCCGCCGCGGTGGCCCGCCAAGGCCGAGCCTGATCTTTCGGGCGGCGACCGGCGCGCTCGTGATCTTGACTGTCTTGAGGCCCCAACGCCTTGAGCTTGGCCTGCCTCGCAGCGTGCTCCGGGTTGGGTTGTGACCGATCGTGTGGGCACACGAGGACGGCCCCGTTGCCAAGCGGGCTCAGCGCTGAAACGCACCTGGGGTCCACTTGTCCCGCGTCTGCAACGGCGTCGTACCGACGGGAAGTGCAAACTCAGCCTTGGGCGAGAGATCGGTGCCGAATGCGCGACGCGAATCCACGCCCGCGCCGCGCAACGGTGACGCCTCCTTCAGCGCGAATGCAAGGGTGTCGATATCGACCAGCGTGTGGCGCGTCACCGGGAAGTTGCCTCTGAATGCCCCACTCGCGCCAAGCGCGAACACGCCAAGCCCGACACTGAGGTTGTTCACGGCCTGAACCTGCGTGCCCGGTGGCAGCCGGTCCTTCCAGAC
>JAGTRL010000185.1 GCA_018261815.1 Pseudomonadota bacterium | reverse complement strand
CGCTCTCCCAGTAGTCCCACGGCTGGGTGTCCATGGCGCTCTCGGCATAGAGCGTGCGGATCGTGTCGTCGGCCGGGAAGCGCGCGGCCAGATGCTTCATCGCGTCGGCGTAGGCCGCGTCCAGCGCCGCGCGCTCCGCCTTGGGGTCGGCCGAATAGCGCTTCTCGAGCGCTTCGATCAGCGCGCGCTCCTTGGCGCCGGCGCCGGCCTTGAGCGCCACCGCCTTGTCGAGCGCAGCGAGCGCCGGCGCGTTCGCCTCCGGCATCATCGGCACGTTGATGTTGGGCCCGAGGATCAGCGCCTCGCCCCAGAAGCAGGCCGCGCAGTTTGGATCGAGTTTCTGCGCCGCTTGGAAGGCGCGCTGCGCCTCGGCGTGGTTGAAGGCGAACGCCAGGCGCAGCCCCTGGTTGAAGTAGGCCTGCGCGCGCGCGTCGCGGGTGGTGATCGGGAAGACCAGCGTGCCGAGCCCCTTGTACAGCGGCACGTCGCCGCCGGCGGCTTTCATCGGCTGCGGCTGGAACGGCGCGGTCTCGGTCTTGGCGACGACGGTAACGAGCCAGGCGGCGGGGATCGTCATTGCCTTGCCGGCGACGGGGCCACATGCCGAGTCGGGGCCGCTGTCAAGCAAGGGATCGAACGTGGAGCCGACGGCCGTGGCGCCGGCCGGCGTGTTGTCGCCGCGAGGGCGGTCGGCGACCGACAGGCTCGCAGCCAGCAGGCCGGCGGTGGCGAGCGCGAGCGTCAAGCGGCGCAGATGGATCTTGGACGACATGGCAGTCCCTCCCTTCTTGAGGAAAGACGGCCGTTTCACGCAGAGGCTCGGCAGGACCCGGGACCGTCGCCGGGCCCCTGTCAGCGAATTGCGCGTGGGTCGCGCAGCAGGAGTAATCCTGACACCGGCGGAGCTGGAGCGCAAGGCCGACGGGTCGGCGCGCTCCGCGACTGAGGCCTACATACGCCAATCTCGACCACGGCTTTGCGGCAACCAATCTGAATCACCGAGGAGCGGGTTTGGGTCGCAGTGCGGGTCCATGACAAACCATCCTGAGTGACCGGTGATGTAGGCCAAGCCGACATCCGCACGCGCGCGTTCGGGACCGCTGGACTCAACTGCCACCTCGATGGTCGGATTCATTCGCCGATCTTTCGTCGAAAGTCATCGCTCCCCCCACCCGGGAAGGCGACTACGGTGTTCATCGACGTGCACCGATCCGTCACTTTCTGCGTGACCTTCAGCAGGACGAAAGCAAGAATGACCGAAAGGTAGCTTCCAGAGCCTGACGTGCCGTCCACGGCGCAAGACTTACCGCTCGGTCACTCCGCGGGCACGGAGACCCCAATCCGCTCCTCCGTGGAACTGGGCGCCGTCATCCGCGACCAGCGCAAGCGGCTGGCGCTGAAGCAGCTCGACCTGGCGGGCCTGGGCGACACCGGCAACCGCTTCATCGTGGACCTGGAGAACGGCAAGCCCACGGTGCAATTGCAGAAGGTGCTGGACCTGATGGGCCTGCTGGGCCTGTAAGTGGTGGTGCGCACCAAGGCCTCGCGGTCAGCGCCGTCGCTGTGATGGAAGTGTGATGCAGCCACGGCCCGGCCGGCTGGACGTCTATTTCGGCAGTGACCTCGTCGGCGCCGTGCACGACAGCGCAACGCTGCCCTTCGAGCACGCGCCCGGCTGGCTGGGCGGCGACCAGCGCATGTCGCTGGCCGCCATCCCGCTGCAGGCCGGACGGCAGGCCACGCCCGAGGTGCAGGCCTTCTTCGAGAACCTGCTGCCAGAGGGCGAACTGCGCGACGACCTGGCCGCGCAGCGCAAGGCGTCCACCCTCTTCCCTTTGCTGCTGGAGGTGGCCGGCGACACCGCGGTCGCCTTCGTGCTGGTCTTGCCCGGGCAGACACCGGAAGCGCCCCGCTACGAGGCCACGAACTGGGACGCCATCTCGGCCATCCTGGCCAAGCGGTCGGCCGCAGCCATCGACATCCACGAGCAGGGCGCACGCATCTCGCTGGCCGGCGCGCAGGACAAGACCAGCATCGCCCTGTTCGACGACGGCGTGCCGCGGCTGCCCAAGGGCACGTCGCCGTCCACCCACATCCTCAAGCCCAACATCCGGCGCTTGGCCAAGGTGTGGCACTCAGCCGCGAACGAAACCGTCGTGATGCGCGCCGCGGCGCTGGCCGGCCTGCCGACCGCCAAAGTCTTCCAAGAGGTCCACACCGAAGCCTGTGTCGTATGCCGCTTCGACCGCCAGCTGCGCCACGACGGCACGCTGGCCCGACTGGTGCAGTACGACGTTTGCCAACTGGCCGGCACCGTGTCCGACCGCAAGTACGAGAAGGAACGCGGTCCGGGCCTGGCCGCCTGCGCCGAACTGATCCGCCGCTACAGCACGCAGCCCGCCGTGGACCTGCGCCACCTGTTGCGCTGGGTGTTCTTCAACCTCTACGTGGGCAACCACGACAGCCACGCCAAGAACCTGTCGATCTACAGCGTGCCCGGCCAGGGCGCGACGCTGACGCCGTTCTTTGACCTGATGTGCACGCGGCTGTACCCGGGGCTGTCGCCCGAGTTCGCCCTTGCGATCGGCGGCGAGGCGAGGCCGGGCGAGATGAGCGCGGAGCACCTGGCGCTGATGGCCCGGCAGCTGGGCATGCAGCCAAGATCCCTGGCGCAGCAGGCGGCCGGTGTGGCGGCGCAGCTGCAGCGTGCGATGGCCCTGGCGGTGCAGGAGCTGGCGCCCGCAATGTCGCCATCGGCGCGGACGCTGGCCGAGCTGCTGGAGCGTTTCGTGTCAACGTCGACCCGGAAGTTGGCCGAGCGCATCGCAACGTGAGCACGAGGACCGGTCCAGCGTGCGCTGCGGCTCGGTGGCCATGCGTCTGGCCGAGCATGTCGATCGGCTCATTGTTCCCGGTAGCCCTGCGCGGACTCGTTGGCTTCGGCGACAGGTGCGCTGCCCGCCGCGACATTCCCCGGCGCACGGCTTGCTGGCTACCAGGCCACTACAGTAGGGGTAAAGCAATGGAGTGCAACGTGCCATCCTTCCCTGCCTCGGCCCGTTTCAGCCGCTGGTTGAAGCCAACCGCCCTCGCCCTGCTGTGCATGCTGCTGGGCGCCTGTGGTTCGCTGCCGCGCAATGCGCTGCCGGCACAGGCCGCGCTCGAAGGCAAGATCCCTGGCTTGCCCGACGTGCGCGGCTGGGCCTTGCAGGCCGGCTCGACGCTGGAGCAGGACTTGGTGCGCTCCTTCGCGCAGGAATCGCCACTGGACTTCCCGCCCGACGCCTCGGGCACCGTGAGCTATGCCCACCTGGCGCTGTCGGGCGGCGGCGCCAACGGTGCCTTTGGCGCAGGCTTCCTCAGCGGCTGGACGGCCACCGGCACGCGCCCTACGTTCAAGATCGTCACCGGCGTGTCGACCGGCGCGTTGATGGCGCCCTTTGCCTTCATTGGCCCGCCCTACGACCAGGCTCTGCGTGATTTCTACACCACCACCCGCTCGAGCGACATCTTCCTGCTCGGCTCGACCTTCGGGCTGCTCTGGCAGCTGATGGCCGGCGAGGCGCTGGCCGACACGCGGCCGCTTCAGGCCATGGTCGTGCGCCATGTCGACGAGCAGCTGCTGCTGCGCGTGGCCGAAGCCCACCGGCGCGGGCGGCGGCTGTATATCGGCACCGCCTATCTCGACGCACCGCGCTTCGTGGTCTGGAACATGGGGCTGATCGCCAGCAGCGGCCACCCCGACGCGCTGGCGCTGTTCCGCAAGGTGATGCTGGCCTCGGCCTCGATCCCGGTGGCCTTTCCGCCGGTGTTCTTCGATGTCGAGCTCACGCCCGGCGGGCCTCGCTACGACGAGATGCACGTCGACGGCGGAGTCGGCGCACGCGTGTTCCTCCATGGCGGCGTGTTCCGCGGCTCGGTGATCCGCGAGCGCGGCGGCCTGGGCGGTGCGGGCCGCGAAGACATCTTCGTCATCCACAACGGACAACTGGTGCCGCAGCCCGAGCCGGTGCCGCGCTCGCTGGCGTCGATCGCCGCGCGCTCGATCGATGCGTCGGGGCGCACCGCCGTACTGGGCGACCTGCTGCGCATCAACGCCTATGCGCAGCGCGAAGGCGGCAGCTTCCGCTGGATCACGATCCCGCGCGACGTGAACATGGCCGGCGAAGAGGTCTTCGATCCGGCCCAGATGCAAAAGCTGTATGACCTGGGCCTGCGCATGGCCACCTCGGGCGAGCCCTGGTTCACGCAGCCGCCGGGGCAGTCGCCGTAAAGCCTGCATAGGCATGGCAGGGCTTCGCCGGGTATCCAACCCGGCTGTGCCCTGCGCCTGAATTGGGCCCTTTCTGGGGGCCCACGCGGGTGTGATTCATAGGTCAACAGACCCTGGGCATCGCCTGCTCAGGCTCAATGGCAAGATGCGGCGATCAGATAGCCAAAGGCCTCATCCAGGCATCGGCGACGGCTCGAGCGTCTGGCACACATGCACAATGCGCCGCCGCGATCGACGCCTTCCGTCGGCGGCGTCCCGACGATGACCCACCCTCCCCGCAACGACGTCCCCCGCATCACGCTGGCGGTGCTCTTCATCGGCGCACTGATCGTTGCGTCGTTCGGGGTGCTGCGGCCCGTGCTCATCAAGCGCGGCGCCGACCTGCCCTTGCTGCTGATCTTCGCCGGCGTGGTCGGCGGTCTGCTGTCCTTCGGATTGGTGGGCCTGTTCGTCGGCCCGGTGGTGCTGGCCGTGGCCTACACGCTGCTGGAGGACTGGACGCACGCCGGGCCGTCACCCGATACCCTCGCGCCCCGCGAAGGGGCCGCACAGGCCGCACAGCATGAGCGGGTGTTGCCGTGAGCCGAGGCATTGAGCGGGCCTTTGCCGAATGGCGCTTCCTGTCGCTGACGCTGCTGATCTGCGCGTATCTGCTGGCCGCGCCGCTGATCGCGGGCAAGTGGCAGATCCAGATGTTGCTGGAGGTGCTGCTGCTGGTCACGGTGCTGGTCACCGTGTCGGCCAACGCGGGCTGGCGCAACATGCGCCGTGCGCTGGTGGTGCTGTGGCTGATGTCCGTCACGGGCACCTTGCTGTCGGTCTTCTCGGTGCGGCCCGACTTGAGGCAGTGGTACCGCACGGTCGAGCTGCTGACGTCGGTGCCCGTGCTCGCCGTGCTGGCGGCCGGCATGCTCGCTTTCGTGCAGCGCGGGCGCCGGCTGACCATCGACAGCATCTTCGCCACCGTGGCGGCCTACCTGCTGCTGGCGCTGTTGTTCGCGCAGATCTACCTGTGCCTGCTCACCTGGGACCCGAACAGCTTTTCGCTGCCCGTCGATGCCGCCGAGCGCCCGGCCCATCTGCTGCAGTCCGACATGAGCTACTTCAGCCTGGTGACGCTGGCCACGGTGGGTTATGGCGACATCCTTCCGGCCACGCACACGGCGCGCATGCTGGCCATGTTCCAGGCGGTGACCGGGCAGTTCTACGTGGCGGTGGTGGTCGCGCTGTTCGTCGGCATGTACTCGTCGCAGCCGCGGGAGTGAGGCTGCGGCCGGCGCGCCCGGCCCACCGGTTAGGCTACTCGGCCCTCTTCAGGAGATCCCTCGCATGATCCATCGTCCACATGCACTGCACTCTCTGGCGGTCGCCATGACGGCCGCCTGCCTGGCCAGCGCCGCGCAGGCCCAGGCACCCGCGGCACGCTCCTTCGTCTCGGTGTCGCCGGTGTTCGAAGAAGCCGACTTCGACGAGGGCGGCGACTTCAGCGTCGGCGGCGTGATTCTTCGTGCAGGCACCTCCACCGGCTTCGGCGAGGGCCGCCGCATCGGCTTGACGCTCAACTACGACTACTTCGACTACTCCTTCGACGACCCGGTGGCCTTCGGCGGTGCGGCGCCTTGGCAGGTGGTGCAGCGCTACGGTTTCGCCGTGCCGCTGTCGTTCGCGCTGCAGGACGGTTGGAGCGTGGGCGTCTCGCCGCAGATGGACTGGTTCCGCGAGAACGGCGCCAAGACCAGCGACGCGCTGGTGTGGGGCGCCACGGCCACCGCCGTCAAGCGCTTCGACGATGGCAACCTGCTCGGGCTGGGATTGGCGGCGTTTTCCGGCATCGAGGAGAGCAAGTTCTTTCCTTTCCCCATCGTCAGCTGGCAGCTCAGCCCTCGCTGGCGCCTGGTCAACCCGCTGGCCGCAGGCCCCACCGGACCGGCGGGGCTCGAAATCGACTACCTGGCCGACGGCGGCTGGACGATCGGCGTCGGCGCGGCCTGGCGCAGCACACGCTACCGCCTCAGCCAATCGGGCCCGGTCGCCAACGGCGTCGGCGAGATCTCCGGCGCACCCGTCTTTCTGCGCGTGTCGCGGGATTTCGCAGGCGCCTACACCCTCAACCTGTACGCGGGCGTCGTCGCCGGCGGGCAGATCCGCATCGAAGACTCCAATGGACGCAAGCTCGTGGAAGAGGACTTCGACACCTCGCCCATCGTCGGCGCCAATCTGACGCTGCGCTTCTGAGCGCCCCCAGACCTGCCGCCAGGCGTCAGGCCCCCCGAGGGGGATAAGGAAACTTCGGAGCGGCCGTGCGTTTCCTCATGAGCACACCCAGTCGTCGGCATGTAGCGGTTTGAACTTGCCCACCGCCGAACTCGCGGTGACGCCGCCGCAGGCCAGCACCGCGCAAGTGGAGGCGTCCAGGCCCTCGACATCGACCAGGTAGCGTGCATGCGGCACCAGCAGGTGCGTGGCGAAGCCGCCAGGCAGGGCCATGCCAGCGATCTGGCCCGCGAGCGTCGGCCGGAAAACGCGGGTGACGCCAGCGCGCTACCGCAGCCGACTCGGCACGCCGGTCTGTGAAAACAAAGGACTCAACGAGCGACAGCAACGCGCCGGGAACAGCTGGTCGCCCTTGCTTGTTCGAACGCAAACTGGCCTCGATCGTCGTCGGACGCTGCCGCGCCGTCCTGATCCTTCGCCTTCAGCGCCCTCGCCCGCGCCCCTTTCGCGACCCAGAGGAAGAAGCCTGGCTGCAATGCAGGGCTGCCCGCCGCCGACCGTCCACGAGCAGCCTGCGTGCGGAGGTATTCAGCCCTCCTCGAAATCGGCTTCGATCCGGCCGTCGCGCAGCGCCTCCAGCAAGGCGGCATGGTCGGCCGCGTTCTGCTGCTCGTAGGCCATCGCGAAGTCGGCCAGCGCATCGGCCAGCGTCTGGCCGCCGCCGATGTAGCCGCTGAGCAGTGCCGGATCGCCCGAGCGCGCGTGCGCCCGTGCCAGGATCCAGCCGGTCAGGCGGGCGTGGTCGCGCATGCTGCGCGGGCCGTACAGCTCCACCTGCGGCTTGATCTTCACGTCGCGCAATTGGCGCACGTACAGGTGGTTGTCTTGGGCCGACAGCAGGTGGCCCAGGAACAGGTCGGAAGACGCCTGCATCAGCCGCTGGCCGAAGACCACCCGCTCGCCCTCGGTGCCGAAGGCGGACACGTGGACATGCGGCGCCAGTACCGAGCGGCGTGCCTGCTTGATCTGCAGGAACAGCGGATCGTCCTCGGCGGCAAAGAACATGGCCACGGCGCAGGTGGTGCCGACGCTGCCCACGCCCACCACCTTCATCGCCACGTCGGCCAGTTCGTAGCGGTCGAACAGCACGCGCCGCTCCGGCGGCAGCGAGTCGCGGTACGCCTCCAGGTTGGCGCGCATCTGCTCGGCGAAGCCCGGCTCGCGCCAGGCCTCGGAGTGGAAGATCAGCGGCGGCGTGTCGCGGATGCGCGGCACGCTGCCGGCGGTGCAGGCGAGCTTGACGAACTCGACATCGGCGCCGCGCGCTTCGGCCTTCTTGCGCATCTCCTGCGCGCGGCGTTGCACTTTTTCATCACCGAAAGCCCCGATCGCCTGATCGATATCGACTGAGTCGTACCAGGCCTGCAGCGTCGGCATCTTCGCCAGCTCGCTCATCTTGTCGGCATAAGCCAGCACGGCGGACTGCACCGCGGCGCGGGCGTCGGCGCGCGAATGGCCGTTGTGCCGGCTGGCGATGGCATAGCTGGCCGCCAGCCGCTTGAGGTCCCACTCCCAGGGCGCGGGATGGGTCTCGTCGAAGTCGTTGATGTCGGCGATGATGCGGCGCTCCGGCGTGGCAAAGGCGCCGAAGTTCAGCAGATGGCAGTCGCCACAGGCCTGCACGATCTGCCCGGTGGTTCGGGCCAGGGCCAGGTCGGCCGCCATCAGCGCGGCGGCACCGCGAAAGAAGGCAAAGGGCGAGCGCGCCATGCGGCCGTAGCGGATGGGCACCAGGTGCTCGATGCGCCCGGCGCTGGACTCGATCAGCTGT
>JAGTRL010000184.1 GCA_018261815.1 Pseudomonadota bacterium | reverse complement strand
ACCTGCAGGATCGGTGTCTTGCGGTAGCCGCCGGTCAGCGCCACCACGTCGGGCTTGGGCATCACCGGTGGGATCAGCACCGAGCGCCAGGCCAGTTGCTTGTAGCCGAGCAGCAGCCGCACCTTCTCGGCGAAGGGTGACATCGGGTAGTGGTGCAGGATCAGTTCGCTCATCGGATCACTTTCAGTGCAGGGAGGGCATGGCGCGTTGCAGGATCGCGTCGACATCGGTGCGGGCCGGCAGCAGGCCGCAGACCTCGGCCGCGTCGAAGCCCGCGCCGTCATAGCCCGTGTGATGCCAGGCCAGCCCGTCCTGCAGCGGCGAGTTCAGCTGGAACAGGTTGGCATGGGCCAGCGGCGGGGCCTGGTTGAAGACGTCGTGGGCGATGCTCATGACGGCCTCCACAACATCTCGAGGTGCGGGATCGTGTCCTCGATGTATTCGCCGGACACGGGCTCGAAGCCCAGGCCGACGTAGAAGTCGCGCAGCCGGGCCTGCGCGCTGATGCGTACCGGCGAGCCCGGCCACTGCGCCGCGCAGCGCGCCAGGCCTTCATGCATCAGCGTGCGACCCAGACCGGTGCCACGCACTTCGGGCGCGGTGATGACGCGGCCGATGGACGGCTCGTCGTACTTGAGGCCCGGGTCGACGGCCCTCAGGTAGGCCTGCAGCACGCCGGCATCGTCGCGGCCCTGCAGATGCCAGCTGTGCGCGTCGAGACCGTCGGGGTCGAGGTACGGGCCCTGCTCCAGGATGAACACCCGGCAGCGCAGGGCCAACACGTCGTACAGGCCCTGGACGCCCAAGTGTTCGAAGCGCATCCAGGTCCAGCGCATCGCTGCAGCCTCAGATCAGCTTGACCAGCTGCTTGCCGAAGTTCTTCCCCTTGAGCAGCCCGATGAAGGCCTGGGGAGCGGCTTCGATACCCATCGCCACGGTCTCGCGGTACTTGAGCTTGCCGCTGGCCACGCCCATGCCCAGTTCCTTCAGCGCCTGCGGCCAGTGCTGCATGTGCTCGCTGACGATGAAGCCCTGCACCTTCATGCGGTTCACCAGGATCAGCTGCGGCGCGGCCATCGGAATCGGCTGGCCGTTGTAGCCGGCGATCATTCCGCACATGGCGATGCGCGAGAAGGCATTGGCGCGATGCATCACGGCGTCGAGGATCAGGCCGCCGACGTTTTCGAAGTAGCCGTCGATGCCCTTCGGGCAGGCTTCCTTCAGCGCCGCGGACAGCGACTTCAGGTCCGGGTGCTGGCGGTAGTCGATGCAGGCATCGAAGCCGAATTCGTCGGTCACCGCCTTGCACTTGTCGGGCCCGCCGGCCAGGCCGACGACACGGCAGCCCTGGGCCTTGGCCAGCTGGCCGACCACCGCGCCCACCGCACCGCTGGCGGCGCTGACCACCACCGTCTCGCCGGCCTTGGGTTCGATGATGGTCATCAGCCCGACCCAGGCCGTGACGCCGGGCATGCCCACCGCACCCAGGTAGGCCGACAGCGGCACGTGCGTGGTGTCGACCTTGCGCATCATCGCCTGCGCCTGCGCGTCGGCCAACTGGTACTGCTGCCAGCCACCCCCGCTGACCACCTTGTCGCCGACCTGGTAGGCCGCGCTCTTCGACGCCACCACCTCGCCCACCGTGCCGCCCTGCATCACCGCGTTCAGCGGCTGTGGCTGGGCGTAGCTCTTGCCTTCGTTCATGCGCCCGCGCATGTACGGGTCCAGGCTCATGAAGTGGTTGCGCACCAGCACCTGGCCGTCCTGCAGTTCGGGCACCGGCGCTTCGACCAGCTTGAAGTTGTCGGGCGTGGGCTCGCCGCTCGGGCGAGACACCAGGTGCCATTGTTTGTTCATCGTCGTCATGTCGTGTCCTAGTCTGAAGCGTCTGGTGAGTGGATACGGCGGCCGCCCGCAGGCAGCCCCGCGAGAAACTTGAAGGTGCCGGTGGCATGGGCCAGCCGTTCGCCGGCGGCATCGAAGACCGTGCCCTCGCAGAAGGCCAGTGCGGCGCTGCGGTGCATCAGCTTGCCGATGCAAGTGATCCGGCCCTGGGCCGGGCGCATGAAGGTGGTCTTCATCTCGATGGTGACCACGCCGCGCGGGTCAGGGCCTTCCTCGGGCTGGCGCGGCGCGCGCGTGGCATGGGCCATGGCCACGTCGAGCAGCGTCATCACCACGCCGCCATGGGCCACGTGCCAGGAGTTGTTCAGCTCGTCGCGGATCTCCAGCGCGATCTCGCTCTCGCCGTCCTCGAAGCGCAGCAGCTCCGCGCCGAGCAGGTGGATGAAGGGGATATGCCGGGCGAACTGCATCAGCCGCCACCGTGCACCGCGCTGACGCCGCCGTCTACCGCCAGGATCTGCCCGGTGATGTGCTTGCCCGCGGCCGAGGCGAACAGCAGCGCCGCCCCCTTCAGGTCGTCGTCGTCGCCGATGCGCTTGAGTGGCGCCTGCGCCGCCAGCTTGTCGGTGCCGAACTCGGCCAGCACGCCCTTCGTCATCTTGCTCGGGAAGAAGCCCGGCGCCAGCGCATTGACGGTGATGCCGTACGCGCCCCACTCACCGGCCAGCGTGCGCGTGAAGTTGACCACCGCGCCCTTGCTGGTGCCGTAGGCGATGAACTTCACGTCGATCGAGCCGCTCAAGCCGGCGATCGACGCGATGTTGATGATGCGCCCCTGGCGGCGCGGGATCATGCTCGCCTTGCCCACCGCCTGGCTCATCAGGAAGATGCTGCGGATGTTCAGGTTCATCACCTTGTCCCAGGCCTCCAGCGGGTAGTCCTCGGCCGGCGCGCCCCAGGTGGCGCCGGCGTTGTTGACCAGGATGTCCACCTGGCCCAGCTGCTTCATCGCCTCGTCGCAGACCTTCTGGATCTGTGCCGGGTCGCTGGCGTCGGCGGCCAGCCAATGCACGTCGATGCCCTTGGCCTTCAGGTGCGCGGCGGCCTCTTCCAGGTCGACCGCCTTGCGCGAGCTGAGCAGGACGCGCGCGCCGGCCTCACCCAGGCTTTCGGCAATCTGCAGTCCCAGGCCGCGTGAGCCGCCAGTGATGAGGGCGGTCTTGCCGCTCAGGTCGAAGAGTTTCTGTACGGGCGTGCTCATGGCGTGTCCTTCGAAGTCGTGGAAGCGAAAGTTCATCCGGTGCGCCGCGAGCGCACCCAGATCAGGAAGGCAGCGACCGCGATCATCGCGCCGCCGACGAGCACCAGCGTCCAGCCGACGGCCAGGTGGTGCTCCAGGGTCCAGATGCCCAGGCCGGCGACGAACATGCCGGCGTAGACCAGCACCCAGGCCAGTTTGTCGATCGTCGCGTTCTTCATGCTCAGAACCAGTCGTCCTGCATGTCGCGGCACACCGACTGGCGCGAGGCCACGGCCAGCAGCCAGGCGTCGATCTTGGGCAGCTCGTAGGCATAGAAGTAGCGCATCGCCGCCAGGTGGCCCTGCAGCGCGGCCTCGTCGCCGGCCGCATCGGCCAGCCGGGCGCAGCACACCGCCGCCACGTCCAGCCACAGCCAGGCCAGCACCACATGGCCGAATGCCTGCAGGTAGGGTGTGGCATTGGCCAGCGCTTCGTCGGGCTGGCCATGCATCCAGGCGGCGCGGGTGGCCGACTCCAGCGTCTGCAGGGCCATCTGCAGCTGCCGCGCCGGGCCGGCCAGTACCTCGTGCGGCAGCGCGGCCTTGACGGTGGATTGCATGCGTGCGGCCAGCAGCTTGAAGGCCGCACCATCGTGCATCCGCACCTTGCGGCCTAGCAGGTCCAGGCCCTGGATGCCGTGCGTGCCCTCGTGGATCATGTTCAGGCGGTTGTCGCGCCAGTGCTGCTCGACCGGGAAGTCGCGCGTGTAGCCATAGCCGCCGTGCACCTGGATGGCCAGGCTGTTGGCCTCGAGGCACCATTCGCTGGGCCAGCTCTTGGCAATCGGCGTCAGCACTTCCAGCAGCAGCCCGGCGTCACGCGCCGCACGTTCGTCGCCGGTGTGCAACTCGTCGACCAGGCGCGCGCAGTACAGCTCCAGCGCCAGGCCACCTTCGACATAGCTCTTCTGCGCCAGCAGCATGCGCTTGACGTCGGCATGCCGGATGATCGGCACCTGCGGCGAGCTGGCGTCCTTGCCGCCCACGGTCATTGGCCGGCCCTGCGGACGCTGGCGTGCGTAGTCGAGGCTGGCCTCATAGCCGGCAAAGCCCAGCATCACGGCGCCCAGGCCGACGCCGATGCGCGCCTCGTTCATCATGTGGAACATGCAGCGCAGGCCCTCGCCGGGCTGGCCAACGCGGTAGCCCACCGCTCCGCCATGCTCGCCGAAGTTGAGCAGCGTGTTGGTGGTGCCGCGGTAGCCGAGCTTGTGGTTCAGGCCGGCCAGTGCCACGTCGTTGCGCTCGCCGGTCAGCTCGCCCTCGGCCGACACCCGCTGCTTCGGCACGATGAACAGCGAGATGCCCTTGGTGCCCGGCACCGTGCTGCCATCGGCCAGCGGAATCTTGGCCAGCACCAGGTGCACGATGTTCTCGGTGATCTCGTGCTCGCCGGCCGAGATCCACATCTTGTGGCCCTTGAGCCGGTAGCGCGGGCCCAGCGGGTCGGCCTCGAAATCCTCTCCATCCGGCACGGCGCGCGTGGCCAAGTCGCTGAGGCTGGAGCCGGCTTGCGGCTCGCTCAGGCACATGGTGCCGAACCACTGGCCGGCGAACAGCCGCCGCGCGAACACCTCGCGCTGCTTCGGCGTGCCGTGGGCCATCATCAGGTTGGCATTGCCGCTGGTCAGCATGGCGTAGCCGCCCATGGCGATGCTGCCCTTGTGGAAGAAGGCATTGGCTGCCATCTCGATGACGCAGGGCAGTTGCATGCCGCCGATGTCGTGGTCCTGCGCCGCAGCCAGCATGCCCGATTCGACATAGGCCGCGAGTGCCGCATGCGTGGCTTCGGGCAGGTGCACTCGCTGGCCATCGAAGTGCGGCTCCTGCGTGTCGCTCAGCCGGTTGAAGGGTGCGAACTTCTCGCGCGCGATGCGTTCGCAGGTGTCCAGCACCGAGGCGAAGGTCTCGAGCGAATGCTCGGCAAAGCGCGGCCGCAGCAGCAGCTGGCCCACGCTGATCCAGTGGTGCAGCAGGAAATCGAGGGTCTTGCGCATGAGAGGGCAATTCAGGACACCAAGGACTGGCGCGTCAGCGCCATCGTGGCCGAGGCGCGTGCGACATGCACGCGCGGCCGCCCGGCCGATTCGCAGTAGACATCGGCCTCGGTGAAGCTGATGCTGCGCCCGGGCTTGACCACGCGGGCCTCGCACACCAGCCGCTCACCGCCCGCCGCACGCAGCAGGCTGGTGGACAGCTCGGCCGTGATGACCATGAAGCCCTCGGCCGCCAACGTCTGCGCGGCGATGCCCATCGTGTGGTCGGCCATGCTGACCATCACGCCGGCATGCACCTGGCCGGTGTGCTGCAGGTGGCGCGGTGCCAGTGACAGCACGGTGTGCACCTCGCCTTTGGCCGCGTGCACCGGCTCGACACCCAGGTCGACCATGAACGGCGCCCTGCGAAAGAGCTCGCGCAGCGCGCCGAGGTCGATGCCCATCGGCAGCGCTCAGCCTCGAGCGAGACCGAAGTGACGCAATGCGGCTTCGGCGATCAGGTCGCCGCGCTCCTGCACGAAGTGCCCGCCGTCGGCCACCTCCAGCGGCTCGGGGCAGCCGCGGATCAGTTTGCGCAGCGACTGCATCGCCGCCGGGCCCAGCACCGGGTCGGTCATGCCGATGGCCATGAAGCTGTCGCCGGCCCACTGCTCCTTCCAGTACCGGGCGGCGCGGCGGCTGAGCTCGGCGCCGGGCGCGTCCTCGCGATCGGGCACCAGGTTCGGAAAGGCACGCACGCCGGCCTTGTAGCGGATGTCGGGGAACGGTGCGTCGTAGGCCGCGGCCTCGGCCGCCGTCATGCCCGGTGTGCCGCGCTGGATCAGCTTGCCACAGGCCAAGTCGGGCTGGCTGTTGGCATAGGCACGCCACTGCTTGAAGCCTTCGGTCACCGTGCCCAGGCCCAGGCCAGTGTTCATCACCAGCAGCCGGGTGTAGCGCTCGGGCTGGTCCAGAGGCAAGGTCAGGCCCAGCAACCCGCCCCAGTCCTGCACCACCAGCAGCATGTTGTGCAGATCGAGCTGGGCAATCAGGTCGAGCATCGAATCGCGATGGCGTTCGAAGCTGTACCAGGCCTGGTCTTCCGGCTTGTCGGAGCGGCCGAAGCCGAACCAGTCCGGGGCCACCACGCGCAACCCGGCCGCGGTGAACACCGGGATCATCTTGCGGTAGAGGTAGGCCCAGCTCGGCTCGCCGTGCAGGCACAGCGCCGTGACCTGCGCGTCGCGCGGACCCTCGTCGACATAGTGCATGCGCAGCCCGTCGACCTGCAGGTAGTGGGGCGAATATGGGAACCCCGGCAACGCCGCGAAGCGGGCGTCGTCGGTGCGCAGCGCTGCCGTGCTCACAGCACTTCGAAGACGCCGGCCGCGCCCATGCCGCCGCCGACGCACATCGTCACCACCACGCGCTTGGCGCCACGGCGCTTGCCTTCGATGAGCGCGTGGCCGGTCAGGCGCTGGCCGCTGACGCCGTAGGGGTGACCCACGGCGATAGCGCCGCCGTTGACGTTGAGCCGGTCCATCGGGATGCCCAGCTTGTCGGCGCAGTACAGCACCTGCACCGCGAAGGCCTCGTTCAGCTCCCACAGGTCGATGTCCTCGACCTTCAGGCCCAGGCGCTTTAGCACCTTGGGCACCGCGAAGACCGGGCCGATGCCCATCTCGTCGGGCTCGCAGCCGGCCACCGCAAAGCCCAGGAAGCGGCCCAGCGGCTTGAGGTTCTTCTGCTGCGCATAGGTGTCGCTGACCACCACGCAGGCGCCGGCACCGTCGCTGAACTGACTGGCATTGCCGGCCGTCACCACGCCGCCGGGCAAGGCCGAGCGGATGCCCTTGATGCCGTCGTAGGTGGTGCCGGGGCGCAGGCCCTCGTCGGCGCTGATCGTCACTTCCTTGGTACGCAGGCCGAGTTGCGCATCGGCCACGCCGGCGGTCACCGTGCACGACACCAACTCGTCGTTGAACTTGCCGGCCTCCTGTGCCGCGCAGGCCTTCTGCTGGCTTTCGGCGCCGTAGTGGTCCATGCGCTCCTTGGGGATGCCGTAGCGCTTGGCCACGTTCTCGGCCGTCTCGAGCATGCTCATGTAGATCGCCGGCTTGTGCTCCTTCAGCCAACTGTCGACCAGCATGTGCTTGTTCATCTCCTGCTGCACGCAGGAGATGCTTTCCACGCCGCCAGCCACCAGCACGTCGCTCTCGCCGGCGATGATGCGTTGCGAGGCCATGGCAATGGTCTGCAGGCCACTGGAACAGAAACGGTTGACCGTGACGCCGCCCACCGTCAGCGGCATGCCGGCGCGCAGCGCGGCCTGGCGCGCGATGTTCATGCCGGTGGCGCCTTCGGGGTTTGCGCAGCCCATCAGCACGTCGTCGATGGCGGCCGGGTCGACGCCGGCGCGCTCGACGGCCGCCTTGATCGCGAAGCCGCCCAGCGTGGCGCCGTGCGTCATGTTGAAGGCGCCCTTGAAGCTCTTGGCCAGGGGCGTGCGGGCGGTGGAGACGATCACGGCTTGGGTCATGGGGGTTCCTTCGAGGGGTGTTCAGGCGCTACGCCGCGCCCAGGCTGGAAAATGGGTATCGATCGGCAGGCGCGCCATCGCCAGTGCGATGTTCACGCGCCCGCGCCAAAGCTCAACCGAAGGTCTTGCCTTCGGCCGCCAGCTTGGCCAGCAGCGGTGCAGGCTGCCAGAAGGCCGCGTCGTCCAGCGGGTTGGTGGCAAAGCGCTTCATGGCCTGCACCACGTTGAACAGGCCCACCGTGTCGGCATAGCACATCGGCCCGCCGCGGTGCAGCGGGAAGCCGTAGCCGGTGAGGTAGACCATGTCGATGTCGCTGGCCTTGCTGGCGATGCCCTCTTCGAGAATCCTGGCGCCTTCGTTGACCAGCGCGTAGACCAGGCGCTGCACGATCTCGTCATCGCTGATCTTGCGCGGCTTGATGCCCAAGGACGCGCGGTGCTTCTCGATCATCTCCACCACCACTGGGCTGGGGATCGCGTCGCGCTTGCCGGCGACATAGTCGTACCAGCCGGACTGCGTCTTCTGGCCGTAGCGGCCCATCTCGCACAGCAAGTCGGCGGTCTTGCTGTACTTCAGGTTGGGGTACTCGACCGCGCGGCGCTTGCGGATGGCCCAGCCGATGTCGTTGCCGGCCAGGTCGCCCATGCGGAACGGGCCCATCGCGAAGCCGAACTTCTCGATCGCCTTGTCC
>JAGTRL010000183.1 GCA_018261815.1 Pseudomonadota bacterium | reverse complement strand
TCAGGCCGTCGGTCACCAGCCGCTCCAGTGCCTTGCGCACGGTGACACGGGCGACGCCGGCCTCGTTCATCTTCTCGACCTCGGCCGCTCCCACCTGCGGCTGCGACTGGGCATCGCCGAGCAGGGCCTCGATCTTCGCGCCGCCCAGGGCCTTGAGCCCGCCGCTCTTGTTGATGTCCTCGATGGCCATCAGCGCGCCTTCGCGGCACTGCTGCCCGGAGAAGGCCAGCGCGCCCGTCACCGGGTGAAGCACACCGATCTTGACTGCCGCCGGCTGCGCGCCGCCGATCAGCGGAAAGGCCAGCGTGGACGCGGCCGCGGCCGACTGCTGGATGAATGTGCGACGGTTCTTCATGGCGATCTCCTCTTTCAGTGGAATTGCGCGGAAAGCTCTTCGCTGACCCACAGCTTGGCATCGATGCCGCCGACGCGCGACAGCTGCATCTGATACTGGTATCGGTCGGGCCGGTACAGGCCCTGCAGCCATTGCACCGGCCGCTCGTTGGCATCGAACACCAGCCGCTGCACGGCCAGCAGCGCCGAGCCGACGTCGACCTGGAGCAGCCGCGCCACCTCGGCATCGGCCAGCTTCGCCGAGATGCTCTGGCGCGCGCGACCGATGACCACGCCCGAGCTTTCGATCAACATCAGGATGGGCTTGCGCGCCAGCTCACGCCGGCCGAAGGCCTTGGCGATAGACTGCGGCACATGGGTCGTGATGTGCGACAACGGGCCCAGACGCGTGGACCGCACACGCACCGCCTTCTGCACCGGCACGCCGATGGCGATGTCGAGCTGACGCGCCACCACGTCTGAGGCCGGCAGCACCTCGCAGCGCACCACCTTCACCGAAGTGCGCAGACCCATGTCGACGATGTTTTCAAGCAGGCCGGTCAGCCGCGCGCCATGGCCCTGCGGCTCGGCACCTCGTTCACCGGCGGGCGCCACGGCCACCGTGCCGCGCCCGGGCGAGCGTTCGATCAGGCCGTCGGTCACCAGCCGCTCCAGTGCCTTGCGCACGGTGACACGGGCGACGCCGAATTCCTTCATCAGGTGCATCTCGCCAGGCACGCCGCGCACGAAGCGCCCTTCGGCCAACTGCTCGCGTAGCACCAGGTAGACCTGGTGGTACTTGGGCAGCGGCAGCGCGTCGATCATCGCGGTGCAGTGTGCACCCCTTCTATTGTCCTGGCAATAGGACAAACCGCCCGAAGGTCCGCAAAACGACCTGCACGAACAGTTGTGACGCCTGATGCTGAGCGGCCGAAGTAGCAGCGCCGCAAAGGCAGTCGCCGAGCCTTCGCCCGGGCACGGCGTCAACAGTCATCTGGCCGCGCTGCCAGGCGGCAGGATCGACGAAGACGGCTTGCTCGCCACTCGAATTCGACCGCAAGACTCGGAGTGCCTCGGTGGATCATCGTGCCTACAGTGAAGTCTTCGATATCTCGCTAGGAGCAAACTGTGAACATGAGCACCAAGACCGACGCACTTGCCGCGGCGACGGTGGGCGACCCGCGCTGGGCCGCCGTCGTGACGCGCGATGCACGCTGCGACGGCCAGTTCGTCTACTCCGTGCGGACGACTGGCGTGTACTGTCGGCCAAGCTGCGCTGCCCGGGCCGCCCGACCCGAAAACGTGGCCTTTCACCCGACTGCGGCCGACGCGCAGCGCTGTGGATTCCGCCCTTGCAAACGTTGCAAGCCCGACCAGCTTTCACCTCCCGCGCAGCAGGCCGCCATGGTCGCGCAGCTGTGTCGATTCATCGAAGGGGCCGAACAGCCACCGAGTCTGGACGAGTTGGCAGCTCGGGCCAAGCTGAGTCCCTATCACCTGCACCGTGTATTCAAGGCGATCACCGGCGTGACACCGAAGGCCTATGCCAGCGCACATCGAGCCGGTCGCCTGCGCAAGAAACTGGAACACAGCGACACCGTGACCGAGGCCATCTACGACGCGGGCTTCAGCTCCGGTGGCCGCTTCTACACCCAGGCCAACCAGGTACTGGGCATGACACCCACGCACTTCCGTGCCGGCGGTGTCGGCACAGAGATCCACTTTGCCATTGGTCAGTGTTCGCTGGGAGCCATTCTGGTCGCGCGCAGTGACCGGGGTGTTTGCGCCATCCAGTTGGGCGACGATCCCGCCACGCTCGCGCGCGATCTGCAGGATCGTTTCCCACAGGCGAAGCTGGTGGGGGGCGATGCCGAATTCGAGCAGTGGGTCGCCCGCGTTGTCGGCGTCGTCGAAGCGCCGCGTCTCGGGCTGGACCTGCCGCTCGATGTGCGCGGCACCGCCTTCCAGCAGCGCGTCTGGCAGGCCTTGCGTGATATTCCTGCCGGCCACACCGCAAGCTACGCCGAGATCGCCGCGCGCATCGATGCACCGAAGTCGGTGCGCGCGGTCGCGCAGGCCTGTGGCGCCAACCCACTGGCTGTGGCCATCCCCTGCCACCGCGTGGTGCGCAGCGACGGTGGACTGTCAGGATACCGATGGGGCGTCGAGCGCAAGCGCGAACTGCTGGTACGCGAGGCACAGCCATGAACGCACGCGACAAGACGTTGAGCTCACCGGTGCGCGGCATCGAAGATCGGATCGAGGCCATCGATTGGCGGCCGGTCGCCGCCGAGCTCGACGCCCAGGGCGCTGCGACGATCGAAGGACTGATCACACCAGCCGAGTGCGAGGCCCTGGCCGCGTTGTATCCGCTCGACACCCTGTTCCGCAGTTCTGTGGTCATGGCGCGGCACGGGTTCGGGCGTGGCGAGTACCGGTACTTTGCTTACCCGTTGCCTGAATTGATCAGCACCTTGCGCAAGACCTTCTATCGACGCCTGGCGCCGATGGCCAACCGCTGGCACGAGGCGATGGGCATGCCGGTGCGCTTCCCGGAACAGCACGCCGAGTTCATCGCGCGCTGCCAAGCCGCCGGACAAGTGCGACCCACCCCACTGCTCTTGAAGTACGGTGTCGGCGACTTCAATTGCCTGCACCAGGATCTGTACGGCGAGCATGTGTTCCCGCTGCAACTGGTGCTGCTGCTTTCGCGGCCGGGCCGCGACTTCGAGGGTGGCGAGTTCGTGATGACCGAGCAGCGACCGCGCATGCAGTCGCGAGCGATGGTGCTTCCGCTGCGCCAGGGCGACGTGGCCGTGATCGCCGTGCGTCATCGACCGGTGCAGGGCCCTCGGGGTGCGTACCGCGTCATCCTCAGACATGGCGTGAGCCAGGTTCGCTCTGGGCAGCGCCACACCGCAGGCATCATCTTTCACGATGCAACTTGACCTGATGCATTGCGTGAACTTGCAGCAGACGATGGACCTGTTTCAGCCTGACGACGTTGCGCCGACCGCGCTCGCCACGGAGCCGCTCGCGCCCGGCGCGATGCTGCTGCGCGGACGGGCAACGCTTGACGCCGTTGCATTGATGGTCGACCTGGAAGCCGTGCTCGCACGGGCGCCGCTTCGGCACATGATCACCCCGGGAGGCTCTCGCATGTCGGTGGCGATGAGCAATTGCGGAGCGCTTGGCTGGGTCAGTGACGGCAACGGCTATCGCTACGAAGCGGTGGACCCGGGCAGTGGCCGACGGTGGCCGGCCATGCCGGCCTCGTTCCGTCGGCTTGCAAGGCTCGCTGCGGCTGAGGCGGGCTTCAGCGGCTTCGAACCCGACGCGTGCCTGGTAAACCGCTACGAACCCGGCGCCCGGTTGACCCTGCACCAGGATCGCAACGAGAGTGACTTCAGGCAACCGATCGTCTCGGTATCGCTCGGCCTGCCGGCGGTGTTTCTCTTCGGCGGGCCGAAGCGCAGCGACAGACCCATGCGCGTGCCGCTGATGCATGGCGATGTGGTCGTCTGGGGAGGGCCTGCCCGGCTGAACTATCACGGGGTGCTCGCGCTCAAGCAGGGACAGCATGCACTGACAGGCAACGCCCGCTTCAACTTGACCTTGCGCCGAGGCGGCGTGACATAGGAGGTCGGCAGGTCGTCCACGTGGACAAACGACGCCTCTTGGCCGTTGATGAATGTCGGCAGACGTCTTCGATCGTGCGCGAGGATTCGGCGGTGTCGACCCACAAGAGACCTTCGCTCACCTCGAATCCAAGCCGCGAAGATGACGGATAGATGCCTTCAGCTGAGCCGAATCGACAGGAGTCCTCGTTCTGGGGCGACCCGCTCCGCGGGGCGAGCCGCCGGCATCAGCCTTGCTCGAAGCCATCGGCCACGTTCGCCGCGTTGATCCCCAGCTCGCTTGCCGCGTAGCCGCCTTCAAGCACGAACGCAGTTGGGCATTGCAGGCGCTTCAGGCGCGCCCCCAGGCGCGAGAAGTCGCTCGCCTGCAGCTTGAAGCTCGAGATCGGGTCACCGGCAAAGGTGTCCAGGCCGAGCGAGACGACCAAGGCATCGGGTGCAAAGCGCCGAATCCGCGCACACGCCGTCTCCAGCGCATCGAACCACGTAGCCACGGGCGCGCCCGCGGGCAAGGGCAGGTTCAGGTTGAAGCCCAGCCCGGCTGCGGCACCGCATTCGTCCGCGTGGCCCAGGTAGAACGGGTATTCGGTGCGCGGATCGCCATGAAGGCTGGTCACCAGCACGTCGGCGCGCTCGTAGAAGATGCTCTGCGTGCCGTTGCCGTGGTGGTAGTCCACATCCAGCACTGCCACGCGCTGGCAGCCCCGACCCAGCAAGGCCTGCGCGGCCACCGCGGCGTTGTTGATGAAGCAGTAGCCGCCCATGAAATCGGCGCCGGCATGGTGCCCCGGCGGCCGCGTCAGGCAGAAGACGCGGCGCTCGCCCCGCGCCAACACACCCGCGGCACTGGCCGCCGCGTCGGCACCGGCCTTGGCCGCGACCCAGGTGCCGGCGCTGAGGGGGCTGCCGTTGTCCATCGAATACAGCCCCAGCCGGGCAGTGAAGTTGTCGGGCTCCACGTCGCTGCGCAGGCTGCGCACCGGCCACACCGACGGGAAGGGCTGCCGCTCGCCGTTGCTTGGGTCGAGCGCGAGCCACTGCGTCCAGGCCGACTGCAGGAACGCCAGATAGCGTGGCTGGTGCACCTGCGGCAGCAGCGCGCTGCTGTCGTCCTGCGGAGCGCGAATGTCATGACCGCGCGCCTGAAAGGCCTGCAGCACGAATTCGGCGCGCTGCGGTGTTTCAAAGCAGGGCACACGCTCACCGCGGAAGAACTCGAAGGCCGGGGCGTGGGCCCGGTGCGAAGGCGAATGAAGTACCTGCATGCGCTTCGATTCTCGGGCCGTAGCGCCTCTTTCAGTCACCCGCCGCCCACAACACCGCCCACAGCAGTCCGGCGAAGGTCGCCAGCGAGACGGCGCCCGCCACCGCGGCGCGCAGCGGCCCGGCGCCGAAGGCGATGCGCAGCGCATTCCAGGCGGCCAGCGTCCAGGCCAGCCCCGCCAGCCAGAAGGCGGAGGCAAGGACGACGCCGGCCAGTGCCGTTGCCCCCACGCCCGCATCGGCCAGCGCGGCCCATTCGCCGGGTGCGCCCTGGGGGTTCGTGCGCCAGCGCGACAACAGCGCGGTGAAGACGCCCGGCTCGCCGATCGCCCAGGCGAGCGCGAAGACCATCAAGCCGGCCGCGAGATAAAGCCAGCCCCCCGCCCACAGACAGGCCGCGCCGATGACCGAACGCTGCCAGCCGCTGCGCACGCCCGCCACGCGCCAGCCGGCCGTGATCAGCGCACCGCCTCCGGCCGCGGCCAACAGCCCGAGCAGCGTGCCGTTGAGCACCCAGCCCACCAGCCCGAAGCCCAGCTCCAGCGGCAGCCCGATCAGCAGGTTGCCCAGCAACAGGCTGGCCAGAAGCAGCAGCGTGGCGCGCTGCAATGCATCGCGGCCACCGGGCCCGGCCCGTCGCAGGATGACACGGCGCGGCTGCGCGAGCAGTTCGACCAGCTCAAGCGCCCCACTGCCCGCGCGCTGCGCCGGGCCCGCCGGCGCCGAAGGATCGACGCCATGTCGCTGCTGCAACTGCACGGCGAGCCGGGCTACGTCGTCCTGCCAGCCGGCATCGTCAAGGTCGAAGGCCTGGCAGCGCGCGAAGGGCGCGAGCGACGCCGGCATCGTCGCCGCCGTCGGCATGCTCGCGCCCTCGACCAGCACCGGAATCACTGGCAGTCCGGTGGCCAGCGCCGCCTCGATCTCGCGCCGCACCGTGTCCTGCGGGTCGTCCAGGCGCAGGTGGCCCTGCGCGTCGCGTATGTCGGCCCAGCGCGGACCGATCACCGCCAGCATGACACTGGCGCCGCCGACCGCGCGCGTCAGCGCCGCCTCGAAATCCAGGCCGGGCGCGATCGAGTCGACGTCGCGGAACACACGCTCGGGCCCGAACAGTGCCTCCAGCCGATCGGCCAGACGGCCGGTGGCACTGCGGCTGTCGTCGCGGCGGTAGCTGAGAAAGATGTCGGCCATTGCAGAAAGTATCGCCTTGGATTCTTGCCGTGTCCGGCCAAACCCTTGCCGCCGCTTGTGCTCCAGAGTGGCGGTTCAGGTACGCCTGGAAAATCTGGAGGTTGTTGAGCACCCTCAGGCGGTGGACGTGCCCGGTGCCGGTGCCCGGTGCCGGCGCTGGCGATCGTCGGCCGGCCCAATCATCAACCTTGAGGACGGCTTGCCGGGGCCGAGATCGCATGCATGTCCGGCATGGGCTAATCTCACCCGACGGGGGCCGTCGAAGTGCTCGCGTCACCGCTGAAGTTGCCGGCCGATCATGTGGGACATGACCGTGGCTCCACGTTGTGTCGGCGCAATTTCCGGTGGTGCTGATCGTGCGATGCTTGCGGTGCATCGACGCGATTGACTGCGACATAAACTGACCTGCGCCGCAGGCGCGGGCGATACGACTCATTGCCGGCCCTGCGAAACGCCCTGATGTCTGCCAGTGACGTTGCCTTTGCGATGACCGCAGCCATGCAGGCCGTGTTGGCCGTGGTCTGGCTGCTCGGCGCTCGCGTGGCCGGAGTTCAGCGCACCGCCGCGCTGTATTGGGCGGCCTTTGCCTTGGCCAGTGCGATCAGTTTCGTGTTGCTCATTCTCGCGCGGCAGGGGAGTACGCCGTCGCAAATTGAAGGCTTGCGTGCCTGCGGCAACATCATTGGTGTCGTGGCGTTCATCGCCTTGCAGCGGGGCGTCGCGCGGTTCGTGGATCAGCCGACGCAAGCACGTTGGGACCTACTGGCGATCGCCATCGTCGTCGGCGCCTCTGCGATCGGCCTGATGCCGGATGGCGGCCGACTGCGCGTGGGCATCTTCTCTGCAACCGTGGGGTGGATCTTCCTGGTGATGGCTCGTTCGCTGCATGCCCATGCGCGCGACCGGCTTCACTTGCGGCGCCCATGGCTCCTGGCGGCGCCTTGTTGGTGTGCTGCGGCAGCCGCCTGGTACCGCGCCCTGACGGCCGTTCTGTCGTCCGCGCAGCTTTCCAACGAGGCGGCCGCGAGCATCGACTTGGACGTACGCGCGGCGCTCGTGTACATGGTCATTGCGCTCGCATTTCACGCCACGCTGGTGTCGCTGGTGGTGGGCAGGCTGCTAGCCGAGCTGCGACACAAGGCCAGACATGATCCCCTCACGGGCCTGCTGAACCGGCGTGCCATGGAAGAAGCGATTGGCACGCAAATGCAACGCGGTCGCCGCACTGGAGAGACCCATTCGTTGCTGATGCTCGACCTCGATCACTTCAAGTCGATCAACGACCGTTTCGGCCATTCGGCCGGCGATCTGGTACTCCAGCATGTGGCAATGGTGCTGCAAGCGAACGTGCGCAAGATCGACCATGTCGCCCGGGTTGGTGGGGAAGAGTTTCTGGTGCTCATGCCCGGGGCCTCGTTGGATACGGCACGAGCCGCTGCCGAGCGCCTGCGCGAAGAACTTGCGGCTGATTCACTGCAACTCCAAGCCACCAGTGTGAAGCTTTCGGTGAGCATCGGCATTGCCCAATGGGCGGACCATAGCGAGGACATGTCACGGCTTCTGGTCCGCGTAGATACCGCGCTCTATCAGGCGAAGGCGCAGGGGCGAAACTGCGTGATCGCGTCCGATGCCGACGACACTGCAGGTGTGTCGTCGGTCGGACTTTCGGCCTGAAGCAGCCACCTCTCCCTCGGGGTGGGCATTGGCTCCCTGAGGAGCGCGCAGATCGGCTCTCTCCGGACTGTGGACTTGCACCCTGCGTTGGGACAGGATTGAACCTTCAGCTCAATCGGTGCTGCAGACGCCCCGGACTTGAGCGCAATCAATGTCAGGGGTTTGCAGCTCTGTTCCGATGACAAAACGGCGTGACCTTTGCCGTGACGGCGGGATTTCGTGGACACATTTCTGCATCTGATGAACGCCGGTGCCGGCAATCTGGCGGCCTACCTGGCTGCCCATGTGTTGCTGTGCCTGGTGCCGGCGTTCTTCATCGCTGGCGCGATGGCCGCGCTGATTCCCAAGCCC
>JAGTRL010000182.1 GCA_018261815.1 Pseudomonadota bacterium | reverse complement strand
GAGGTGGTACTGGCCGAAGACGGCTTCGATGCGCTGGCCAAGGTCAACGACCATGCTCCGCAGCTGATCTTCTGCGACATCCTCATGCCGCGGCTGGACGGCTACCAGACCTGCGCGATCATCAAGCGCAACCCGCGCTTCGCCCATGTGCCGGTGATCATGCTGTCCTCCAAGGATGGGCTGTTCGACAAGGCGCGCGGCCGCATGGTCGGTTCAGAAGAGTACCTAACCAAGCCCTTTACCAAGGAACAGCTGCTGCGCGCTGTGGAACAGTTCAGCGGCCAGGCTGCTTGATTTCGCGCGCGTCGCCGGCGACGCCACAGCTCCATGTCCCGCTAAGGCCATTGCCAAGGAAGCGCCCATGTCCATCCAGAAGATCCTGTTGGTCGACGACTCCAAGACCGAGCTGCACCACCTGTCCGACGTGCTCGGCAAGCGCGGCTACCAGGTGCGCACCGCCGAGAACGGCGACGAGGCGCTGCGCCGACTGTCCGAGGACAAGCCCGACCTGATCCTGATGGACGTGGTCATGCCCGGGCAGAACGGCTTCCAGCTCACCCGCACCATCACGCGCGACCCGCGCTGGTCGGCGGTGCCGGTGATCATGTGCACCAGCAAGAACCAGGAGACCGACAAGGTCTGGGGCATGCGCCAGGGCGCGCGCGACTACATCGTTAAGCCAGTCAACACCGAAGAGCTGGTCAGCAAGATCAAGGCCTTCGACTAGACATGACGACCCCTCGCTCGCTTCGCTCCCACTCCCCCGAAGGAAGGCGCGGGCCGGACGCTTGGGTGCGGCCCGGCGCTGGCCCGCGAAAGTGCTTTGCCTTCGGGGTATGCAATGTCTAACCGGGAAGCACTGCGCGAACTGCAAGGGCGCCTCGCCAGCCGCATGCAGGCGGCGCGCACCGAGGCGCGCGTGCAGTCGTGGCTGGCGGTGGAATGCGCCGGACAGGGCGTGCTGTTCCCGCTGCACGAGGCGGGCGAGATCTTCTCCGTCGGCAGCGTGCTGCCAGTACCCCACACGCAGCCGTGGTTTGCTGGCGTGGCCAACCTGCGCGGTGGCCTGCATGCGGTGGTGGACCTGGCAATGTTTCTCGGGCTGCAACGCGGGCCGGCTTCGGCGGCCGGCGACGGCTCGCGCGACAACGCACGGCTGCTGGCGCTGAACCCGTCGCTGGGCGTGAACTGCGCCTTGCTGGTGGACCGGCTGGCAGGTCTGCGCAATGCCGATCAATTGACGGTCGAGCCAGCCGATGGCCCGGCCGAACTGCCGGCCTTTGCCGGTGCGCGCTGGCGCGATACCGACGGCCGTGTGTGGCAGGAAATCGAGCTCGCGGCACTGGCCGGCCACGAACAGTTCCTGGGTGTTGCGGGCTGAAGGCCGGCGGCGCGCCAGACAGGATGATCAACCGAAGAGGGTGACATGAGCTTCATGGACAAGATCACGAGCCGCCCGCGCGACGCGCGCGCCGACACGGGCGCCTACGATTCGCAGTTCGACGACGTCGTCACCGCCTATCCCGAGGAGCCGGTGCGCGACACGCAGGTGCCGCGCGCGGGCCAGACCTTGGCGCCGGACACGCGGTCGAGCTATGAGGCGCGCGACTCGTCGATCATCTCCGAAGTGACGCCGTCGGAGATGGCGGGTGACTTCAGCGAAACGCGCTTGCAGGACCCATCCGGTGGCGAACCTCCCAAAGGCACGACCTTGCCGCTGATCGGCCATCTGCGCCCGCAACAGCAGCAGCGCGTGCTGCTCGGCGTGGTCGGTGCGGGTCTGCTGGGTTTGACCATGGCGACGGTGCTGGCGCTCGGCTCGGCCTCGCGCAGCAGCGAACAGGTCGGTTCGATCGGGCAGGCCTTGATGGAATCACAGCGGCTGGCGAAGTCGGTGTCGCAGGCCATGATCGGCACTCCCGCGGCGTTCCCGGAAGTGAAGGAAAGCGCCGAGGTGCTGGCACGTAACGTGCGCGCGCTGGCCAACAGCGACGGCAGCGCCCCCAGCCTGCCGGCGGCAGTGCAGGAAGCCGTGGACCCGCTGCTGCCGCTGGTCGAACGCGCCGACAGGAATGCCGCGGTGGTGCTGGCGCAGCAGAAGGCGCTGACCGAGGTCGGTCAGTCGCTGCGCGCCATCAACAAGCAGTCCGGCGAACTGCTCGACACCGCCGAAACAGTGGCGTCGCTGAAGCTGCAGCAGGGCGCTTCGGCCGCAGAGCTGGCGGCCATGGGCCAGCTGGTGATGCTGACGCAGCGCATCGGAAAGAGCGCCAGCGAGTTCATCACATTGGACGGCGTCAACCCAGAGGCGGTGTACCTGCTGGGTCGCGACCTCAAGACCTTTCGCGAACTGGCCGAGGGCGTGAATGCCGGCAGTGCGCAGGCCCGTGAGCGCATGGCGGCATTGCTGAAGCAGCACGATGCCGCGATGGCCCAGTCGAACGCGATCCTGGCCAACCTGAAGGGCCTGGTGGCCGCACGCGACGCGCAAAGCGTGATCCTGGCCGACAGCGAACCGCTGCGCAAGGGATTGCAGACGCTGCAGGATCGTCTGGCGGCGACAGGCGGCCTGACTGGCCTGCATGTGGCAGTGATGGCGGTGTCGGCCCTGCTGCTGCTGGCCGGTGGCGCGGGTGTCCTGAAGCTCTTCGTCGGCGACCAGACCACGCGGGCGCAGTTCGCCGAAGGCCAGCGCCTCGAGGCCGAGCGCCAGGAGCAGGAAGCCAAACGCGTCAACGACGCCAACCAGGCGGCCATTCTGCGGCTGATGAACGAGCTGCAGACGGTGGCCGAAGGCGACCTGACCCAGCAGGCCACGGTGACGGAAGACATCACCGGTGCCATTGCCGACTCGGTCAACTACACGGTGGAAGAGCTGCGCACACTGGTCTCCGCCGTGCAGAGTACGGTGGCGCGCGTGACCGACACCACCCAGCAGGTGGAGCAGACCTCGACCGAGCTGCTGGCCACCTCGACCGAGCAGCTGCGCGAGATCCGCGACACCGGCGAATCGGTGCTGCAGATGGCCGGGCGCATCAACGAAGTGTCGGCACAGGCGCAGCGCACCGCGCAGGTGGCGCGCCAGTCGCTGCAGGCGGCCGAGACCGGCTTGCAGGCGGTGCAGAACACCATCGGGGGCATGAACTCGATCCGCGACCAGATCCAGGACACCTCCAAGCGCATCAAGCGGCTGGGCGAGTCCTCGCAGGAGATCGGCGAGATCACCGAGCTGATCAGCGACATTACCGAACAGACCAACGTGCTGGCGCTGAACGCCGCCATCCAGGCGGCATCGGCCGGCGATGCCGGACGCGGCTTCTCGGTGGTGGCCGAAGAAGTGCAGCGCCTGGCCGAACGCTCCGGCGACGCCACCAAGCAGATTGCCGTGCTGGTGCGCACCATCCAGACCGACACGCAGGAAGCGGTGGCCGCCATGGAACGCTCGACCCACGGGGTGGTCGAGGGCGCTAAGCTGTCCGACGCGGCCGGCGCGGCGCTGAACGACATCGACCGCGTCACGCGCCAGCTGTCCGACCTGATCGCGCAGATCTCGGAGCAGGCGCTGAAGGAAGCCGATTCGGCCAACGTCGTCGCCTCGAACATCCAGCACATCTTTGCGGTGACCGAGCAGACCGGCGAGGGCACGCGCTCGACCGCGCACATGGTGCGCGAGCTGTCACGCACGGCCGAGGAGTTGAAGCAGTCGGTGTCGCGATTCAAGGTCAGCTGAGGGCGGCGTGCCGATGAACATGCTGCACGAGATGTCCGAGGAGACCGACGCGGTCGACGACCTCAGCACCCTGGCCTGGGTGCACGAAGAGTTGCGCCGCTCCCTGGAGTCAGCGCACAAGTCGCTGCGCCGCTACCTCAAGGAGGCCGAGGCGGTCTCGGGCTCGGATGTCGATGCGGTCGACCCATCGGTGCTGCGCGCCGCTCGGGCGCAATTGCACCAGGGCTTGGGCGCATTGGAGATGATCGGGCTGCCTGGCCCGGCGCGCGTGCTGCGGGCCAGCGAAAACGCGGTGCAGCGCTTCATCGCCCGGCCCAAGCTGCTGACCCGTGCCGCGGTCGAAGCCATCGAATCCGCCTCGTTCGGCGTGCTCGACTATCTGAGCCGCAAGCTTGCCGGCAAGGGCCTGCCGACGCTGGCGCTGTTCCCGCAATACCGTGCCCTGCAGGAATGGGCTGGTGCCGACCGGGTGCATCCGGCCGATCTGTGGCGTGACGACTGGGAGTGGCGGGAACTGGGTCCGGATGCCCAGGCGGTGCCCGTCCAGGCCGACGCAGCGGCGCGCTCGGCCATGGAAACCCAAGTGCTCGCCATCATGCGCGGCGCCGACCGCGCGGCGATGCAGCGGTTGAGCGACCTGTGTGCGGGCCTTGGCGCCGCGTCGCACGGGCGCCTGGCCGAGCTCTGGAAGCTTTCGGCCGCGTTCTACGAAGCGCAGGCCACCGGCCTGCTGCAAGCTGACGTCTACGCCAAGCGTGTCAGCTCGCGGCTGCTCGCGCAACTGCGCCTGAGCATGGCCGGCCAGACCGAGGTCTCCGACCGCCTGGCCCAGGACGTGCTGTTCTTCTGCGCGCATGCACGCGCGCCTGGCGACGCGCGTCAGGCGCCGCGGCTCGAAGCCGTGCGTGAAGCCTACGAAATCGATGCCGCTGCGGCCTTCGACTACCAGGCCATTCGCCTGGGCCGCTTCGACCCGGCCTGGATCGCTCAGGCACGCAAGCGCGTGGCCGGCGCCAAGGAAGTGTGGTCGGCAGTGGCTGGAGGAGAGGCCCACCGCCAAAGCGGTCTGGCCGAGCAGTTTGCGCTGGTCAGCGATTCCTTGAAGCGGCTGTATCCGTCGGGCGAGGTGCTGGCCGAGGCCCTGCAGGCAGCCGCCAACCAGACTCTTGCGACGGCTCAGACGCCCCGACCCGCGTTGGCGATGGAAGTGGCCACCAGCGTCATGTACCTGGACGCCTCGCTGGAGGACGGTGGCTTCGACCACCCGCTCATCGGCAAGCGGGTGCAGCGCCTGGCACAGCGCATACGCGAGGTCAGCGAAGGCCGCGACGCCCAGCCGCTCGAGCCGTGGATGGAGGAGTTGTACCGGCGCGTTTCGGACCGCCAGACCATGGGCAGTGTCGTGCAGGAACTGCGCGCCTCGTTGTCGGAGGTGGAAAAGCAGATCGACCTGTACTTCCGCAACCCTGCACAGCGCGAAGTGCTGATTCCGGTGCCGGGTCAACTGCAGGCCATGCGTGGCGTGCTCTCGGTATTGGACATGGACCAGGCCTCGCAGGCCGTCTTGCGCATGAGCGAGGATGTCGACGCATTGGCGTCGACGGATGTCGATCCCAAACAGGCTGTCGAGACCGGCACCTTCACGCGGCTTGCCGACAACCTGGGCGCGCTGAGCTTCATGATCGACATGCTCAGTGTGCAGCCGCAGATGGCGCGCTCGCTGTTCCGTTACGACCTCGACACCGGCAATCTGAGCGCGGTGATGGGCCGGCGCACGCACCGGCTGTCGGCCTTCGGCGGCTTCGACGAGCTCAAGCCGAGCGCGCCCCCGCCGCTGGTGGACCAGGCTCAGTCGCTGGCGCTGGCTGCGGCCCAGTCCGACGTGGCCGACGAGACGGTGCAGCAGGAACTGAGCCGCCTGTCGCAGCAGGCCCTGCTGGCCGATCAGCGCGCGTTGGCCGAAACCATGGCCTCGGCGCAGCAGGCGTTGCAGCGCGCCACCGACGACGAGCAGCGCCAGGCGGTGCGCAGCGAACTGGCCCAGGCCGTGGCCGACCTGACCGTGCCGGCCGCGGCCGAGCCGGCTGCTGTACAGCAGCCGGCGCGCTCCACGCCGGCGCCGCATCCGGAGGTGCAGGGCAGCACCGGGCTGGAAGAAGACGACGAGATGCGCGAGGTCTTCATCGACGAAGCCCGCGAGGTGATCCAGGGCGCCGACGAGGCGTTGCGGCGCCTGGGTGAAACGCCCGACGACTTGGGCGACCTGACGCTCCTCCGCCGCGCCTTCCATACGCTGAAGGGCAGCTCGCGCATGGTCGGGCTGAAGATCTTCGGCGAGGCCGCCTGGGCCTGCGAACAGCTCTACAACACGCGCCTGGCCGAAACCTCGCGCCTGGAGAACGACCTGCGCGCATTCACTGCCGATGCCCTGCGCGAAATGGGCGAATGGGTCGAGGCCATCGCCGAGGGTCGCGCACAGGGACGAGACGGTGCCGCGCTGTCAGCCCGGGCCGACGCGTTGCGCCAGCGCACGTCACTCGATTTGGCCGCGGCCATGCCGGCCGCCCCATTGGAAAGTGCCCAGGCCACCGCGGCACTGCTCGAACGTGTGCCCGAGTTGCCCAGTGCGGCCGACCTGCAGCTCGACTTCGACATGCGGCTCGACCTGGGCGAGGTCGACAAGGCGCCCACGTCGCTGCCGAGTGCCTTGCCGGAACTGCTGTCTCTCGACCTGCCGGCCGATGGCTCGGCCGAGGACTTTGCGCTCAATCTGGACCTGCCCGCCGACCCGGGCATGGCGTCGGTCCAACTGGATCCGGCGCTCGACTGGCACGAGCCGGTGGCCGAGCGCAACGACACAGCAATGGCGTTGGGCGATACCGACTTCGACACCGGGCTTGGCGCCTTGAACATGCCTGCCGACGCATCCTTGGCGGGCGAGCTGGAACTCGAGGCCGAGGAACACCGCGCCGACTTGCTTGCCGCTGAGCTGCCGCCCATTCCTGGCGACACGGCCGATTTTGCCGATACCAGCATCGACCTGGCGACACTGCAAATAAGCCAGGAAATTGGGGCCGAGTTGGATACCCCGCTCGCCGAGCCGCTGCCGCTGGACACGCACACGGAGCCGCAACCGCTGGGCGAGTCCGTCGCTCCGACAATCGACCACGAGCAGGTCAAGGTCATCGGCGACCTGCGGATCGGCTTTCCGCTGTTCAACATCTACCTGAACGAGGCCGACGAACTGTCGCGGCGCCTGTGTGTCGAGCTGGCCGAATGGGCGATGGAGTCCGATCGGCCGCTCGAAGAGAGCACGGCTGCGCTGGCCCATTCGCTGGCCGGCAGTTCGGCCACGGTGGGTTATGTGGAGCTGTCGACACTTGCGCGTTCTCTAGAGCATGCGCTGATGCGCTCGATCGCGTTCGGCCGTGCCTCGCCCGGCGAGTCGCAGTTGTTCAGCGACGCGGCGGAAGAAATCCGCCGTCTGCTGCACCAGTTCGCGGCCGGCTTTCTGCGCCCGGTGCCTGCGCCGTTGATGCAGCGCCTGCAGGAGCATGAACTGGCACTCAGCGCCCTTGCGCCTGTCCACGGAGCCGACGGGGTCGAGCCGGAAGCGGCAGCAGAACCACTGGAGGCCTTGTCCGATCCTTGCGACATGCCGGCCCCGGCCGGCGTCGAGTCAAGCATGCCGGTCGAAACTGTCGCGGCGGTCGAAGAGCTGCAGGCCCATCCGGTGTTCAGCGACGAACTCGGTCAAGCGGCGCTGACCTCCTTTGCCGAGCTACCGCAGTTGGAGCCGAGCCTGGCTCGGGTGCGCGACGACGCTCCCGATGACGACGACATCGACGCCGTCGACCTGGTGGACGAGGAACTGTTCCCGATCTTCCGCGAGGAAGGCGAGGAACTGCTGCCCCAGCTGCAATCGCGCATACGCGACTGGGCACGGCGCCCGTCCGAGGTGTCGGCCGCCGCAGCCTGCATGCGCACGCTGCACACCTTCAAGGGCGGTGCCCGCCTGGCGGGCGCAATGCGCCTGGGCGAGATGGCGCACCGGCTGGAAACTGCCATCGAGCATCTGCTGTCGAAGGGCGGCCAGACCAGCGGCACCGATGTCGAGGCGCTGCTCGGCCGCGTCGACGCGATCAGCAGCGCCTTCGAGCTGCTTGGCTGCCCGGTGGACGAGTCCGCCCCTGAAGCGCTTGACGCCGCGCAGCCGATCGACCGGGCCGTCGAGGATGAACCCCAGGCGGCGACCGCCGAGATGCAGAGCGTCGGGCCGGCAGGCGACAGCGAAGCGCCGGTGCCCTGCGAGCCGCCCGAACCCAGGCCGCTGGCGGTGCCGCCGTCAGCCGGAGTGCCTATCGACTGGGGCCGTTTCAAGGGCGGGCCGGCGGTGCCGATGCCGGCAGTCGACAAGCCGGTCGCCAGCACGGCCGCGGTGCGCGTGCGCGTGCCGCTGCTCGACCGCCTGGTCAACCAGGCAGGCGAGGTCAGCATCACGCGCGCGCGCATCGAATCCGACGTCGGCCAGATCAAGGGCTCGCTGGGCGACCTGAGCGAGAACCTGGAGCGGCTGCGCCGCCAGCTGCGTGACCTGGAGCTGCAGGCCGAATCGCAGATCGCCTCGCGCATGGAGGCTGCCAAGGCGGCGTCGCAGGAGTTCGATCCGCTGGAGATGGACCGCTTCACGCGCTTCCAGGAACTGACGCGCATGATGGCCGAGTCGGTGAACGACGTGGCCACGGTGCAGCGCGGG
>JAGTRL010000181.1 GCA_018261815.1 Pseudomonadota bacterium | reverse complement strand
AGCGCAGGACCAAACTCAAACTGCCGAAGCGCGATGGCCGGCACCGAGCGAGGGTTACCCACCGCGGCGCCCGCCCTTGCCTCATTGGGGGCAGCGGGCGCCGCCGTGGATAACCCGGACACGTCGAGCCAACTCATACGGAGTCTCTATATTGGGTCGGTCTCGAGCAGGCGTGAACTCAGACTCGATGGCGAGGAGCTGCGCTCAAGTCGAGTTCCCTTGAAGTTGCCGCACCCGGCGTCTACTGCGGATGCTCACCCTGTCGAGTGTTGTAGGGCTGAGAATCTTCCTGTCGGACATGGTCGCGCATTCCCCTCGCAGCCCACGAAGATGTAAGATATACATTCAGCCATGTAGATCTTCGAGGCATCAATGCAAGTTGCAAAGTGGGGCAATAGCTTGGCCGTTCGCCTTCCCGCCACGGTGGTGGAGGCGCTCGATCTGAAGCCCGGCGACAACATCGACATCCACGTCAGAGGTGACCGCGCCTTTGATATAGAGAAGGCCCCGGGCGCACGTGACCTGTTGGCCAGAATACGTAAGTACCGCGGCCGGCTGCCGTCCGACTTCAAGTTTGACCGCGTGCAAGCCAATGAGCGGCGGTGAGGACTTCTTCGACACCAATGTAGTGCTCCATCTGCTGTCGGCCGACACCACCAAGGCCGACCGGGCAGAAGAATTGCTCGCCATTGGGGGGACGATCAGCGTCCAGGTCCTGAACGAGTTCGTGGCGGTCGCGTCGCGCAAGCTGCGCATGTCGTGGACCGAAATCCGCGAAGTGCTGGCCCAGATCCGAGCTGTCTGTGTGGTCGAGCCAGTGACCATCGAGACGCACGATCGCGCCCTGCGGATTGCCGAGCGCTATGGCATATCGATCTACGATGCGCTCATCATCTCGGCAGCGTTGCTGGCGAACTGCAACACACTTCATTCGGAAGACATGCAGGACGGGCAAGTGATCGAACGACAGCTGACGATTCGGAATCCGTTTACAACATCTTGAATTGCCAGAGGTTCGGCATCTGGCGCCTGTCGATGTCAGGCCTCTCCGACCGTCAGCTATGTGGCGATGAATTCGGATTCATGAGCGTCAGCTGTGGGTCGGTACTGCGAGTTCGCCCGACAGGCAAGCAGTCATTGAACCGGCGAGTCCGCCAGGCCTCAACCCGGGGGCAGCTGTTAAACATATAGCTGCCGCTCGGTTCTGCGCCGGCAGTCGAGCTGAACGTCGGCTTGGTGGCGCAAACCGTGAGTACGCCCGCCGGCGGCGGCCGGCTCCTTACGCTGCATTGCTGTCTGACACTTTGTCGGGTCGAATGACCGCAAAGCGCTGCAATCGCACCTCGGTCTCCCAAGTTCGCTGTCAGTGCGGGATCAGGCCAATGCCGGCTCCGCGTGCCGGCCCGCATGCGGTGTGGCAGCCCCTTCGGTCTCGCGCACCAGCTCGCCGCCCAGCGCCGCCAGCAGGTCGGGGATCAGCAAGCACAGCTCGCCGGTGCTCAGCGCCACGTCGGCATCGAAGCCGTCGTCGCCCTGCGGCTCGGGTGTGCCTTCCAGCACCACGTCGAGCAGCTTGATCCTCTTCAGCGTCAGCGCTTCGGTCAACATAAAGGAGACGCGGCCGTTCCAGGTCATCGCCAGCTGCGTGGGCAGCTTGCCCTGCTGGATGTGCGCGGCCAGCTCGTCGATGTCCAGCGTGTGGCGCGCATAGCGCACCGTGGCCTTCTCGCTGTCGGGCTGCTTCAGCTCGCAGTCGCGGTCGATGCTGAAGCCGGCCGGCGCCTCGCGCGTGGCCAGCCACTCGGCCATCGCCGCGGCGGGCGAGGTCTGCGTCTGCAGCAACGCCAGGCGCATGCCGCCGCCGAGCAGGTCCACCAGGCGCGTGACCAGCGCGTCGGCCTTCTTCACGCTGGCGGCATCCACCCACACCAGGCCGGCCTTGGCGTCCAGCCACACCAGCGTGTGCGAGCGCTTGGCAAAGGCACGCGGCAGCAACTCGTGCACGATGCCTTCCTTCAGCTCCTTGGCCTGCTTGCCGCGCGGTCGGCGGCCGGTGTCGTCCTCGATCTTCTGCAGCCGCTCTTCCAGCAGCGTCTTCACCACTGACGAAGGCACCGGCTTGCGCTCCACGCACAGCCGCAGGATCGTCTGGCCGGCCACCTGCTCGAGCAGCGCGCCATGCTTCTTGCCGCGTGGCTCGATCCAGCCGGCGGATTCGGGTTGAGAGGCGGCGCATTCGATGAAGCGCTGGCTGGCCAGGCGTTCCTCGATGGCGGCCGGTGCGGGGGCATCCCAGGCTTCGATGCGGTAAATCAGCGCGTTCTTGAACATGGCGGGGGGCGGGTGAAGGGGCGCGCATTGTAGGAGCCGGCCCTTGCGCGGCGGCTATGCACAATCGGCCCCGGCATTTCCCTCAACCCGACGCCTGGCGCGTTCCGTCCGGAGACAACTTCAACATGTTCTCGCACATCATGATCGGCACCAACGACCTGGACAAGTCCAAGACCTTCTACGACGCGGTGCTGGGCACCCTGGGCGTGCCCGCGGGCGCGGTCGACCGCCATCGCGTCTTCTGGCGCACGCCGAGCGGCGTGTTCTCGGTGACGTTGCCGATCGACGGCAAGTCGGCCACCATCGGCAATGGCGGCACCATCGGCTTCGCCTGCCAGTCGGCCGAGCAGGCCGATGCCTGGCATGCCGCCGGCCTGGCCCATGGCGGGGTCAGCATCGAAGACCCGCCGGGTGTGCGCGAAGGTGCTGCCGGCAAGCTCTACCTGGCCTACCTGCGCGACCCCGACGGCAACAAGATCTGCGCGCTGCACCGCCTGCCGCGCGCCTGAAGCCGCGGCCCGCCTAGCGAGGCGGCTTGCCGGCCGGCTTGCGCAGCGCGCGGACGCCGCCCGCGCTCGACGCCTTGCCGGGCAGGCTGGCCTGGTCGATCCACAGCAAGGTCTCGGCATAGGCCATGAAGCGCTGCAGGAACTGCGGCGAGGCGTCGCGCATCAATCCTAGCGCCTGGTTCAGCAGTCGCTGGGTGTTGAGCGGGCCGGCGTTGTCGGGCACCTGCGCCAGCGCCTGGTTCAGGCGCTGGTCGACGCTGAGCCGCGTCCAGGTGCTGCGGTGCAGGCGCACGCTCTTCAGTTCGGCATGGGCCGGGCTGGGCTGCGCCGCGGTCCCGGTCTGCTGCTGGATGTAGGCCAGCAGTTCGGCAAGCGTTTCGGGTGCGGGGCTCGGCGGCGGCACGCGGTCGCTCTGTGGCGGCGCCGTCGCGAGCCTGGCTTGGCACGCGTCCAGCAGGTGCTGCAGCCTCGCGTCCAGCCGCTGGCGGGTCGCGCCCTGGTGCGCCGCGGCGCGGCGGGCCAGGGCCTCGATGAAGCGCCAGCGCACCGGGTCCACGCGCGGGGCGCCACGTGCGCGCAGCGCGTCAAGGCTCGACGCCAGGTCCGGCGGCGCCTCGAGGCTGCGATTCACTGGGGCACCCCAGGGCCTGCGGCCCACCCCGCCATGCGGGGGCATGAGCGTTTGGGGCGGCCCGGCACGCTCATGAGCTGCCGGCGTCCTTCTTGTTCGACGGCCGCGGCGTGGGCGTGATCTCCACGCGGCGGTTCATCGCGCGGCCGGCCGCGTCGGCGTTCGACGCCACCGGTTGCTCGGCGCCGAAGGCGGCGGCAAAGAGCGCCGAGGCGGGCACGCCGTCCTCGATCAAGGCCCGGGTCACCGTCAGCGCCCGCTGGGCGGACAACTCCCAGTTGTCGGCGAACTGCTGGCTGCTTTCGCGCATCGGCCGGTCGTCGGTGAAGCCGCTGACCATCAGGATCTCGTCGCGCGCGGCCAGGTAGGCGCCCAGAGGTACGGCCAGGCTCTTCAGCAGGCGCCGGCCTTCGGGCTGCAGCTGGTCGGAGTTGAAGGCGAACAACACACTGTTGCTGATGCCGATGCGGCCGTTGTTCAGCGTGACCCGGCCCTGGGCCAGCGGAATGGCCAGCGCCCGTTCCAGTGCCTCGCGGCGCTGCTGCTCGGCCTGGCGTTTCTGGATCTCGGCCTGCAGCTGCGTCGACAGGTCCAGCTGCATGCCCAGCGCGGCGGCCAGGATCAGCACGAAAGCGCCCAGCAACCCGGCCATCAGGTCGCCGAAGACGGCCCAGACGGGGGTGGTGGCCTCGCTGCCGGCGTCGGTGTCGGTGTCGGACATGCTCAGGCCTGCACCTCACGCCGGCCGGCCATGCGCTGCAGGTCCTCGACGATCTGCTTCTGCGACGTCAGGCTCAGGTCGATGACCTCGCGCGCCTGGGCCACGTAGTAGGCCAGCTGCTCGTCGCTGCGCGCGATGGCCTTGCCGAGGGTGTCGTCCACGCGCTGCAGATGGGCCATCAGCTGGTCGCTGGACTGGCTGAAGCCCTCGACCGCGGCGCCGAAGGCCTCGCCCAGGCTGGCTACTTCCACTGCGCTGCTGCCCAGCTGTGCGGCCGCCGCTTCCATGCGGGCCGACTCGGCATCGACCTGGTCGTTGAAGCGCTGGCCGGCCTGTTCCAGCCAGGCGGCGGTGGAGCCGACCAGCCGGTCGATGGCGGCGCGCTGCTCGACCGACGTGTGCTGCACGGCATCGAGCAGCGTGTTCAGCGCGGCCATGATGCGGCTGCGCTCTTCCAGCAGGGTGTTGTCGCGGGCCATGCTGTCGGACAGCTTGTCGCGCATCTGCGCCACCAGCTCGGCCGCGGCGCGCGGCGCCTCGGACGCGGTCTGCACCAGGCGGGCGATCTCGCCGAGGGTGCTGCGGGCATGGGCCTCGGCCTGGGCCGACATGCGGCTGGCGGTGTGCTCCAGCGTGGCGCAGATCTGCGCTTGCTGCGCCAGGGTCTGCTCGCCGGCGCGCTGCCATCCGTGCGTCAGCCTCGCCGCCATCGCGTCGAGCGACTGGCTCCACGCCGCCAGCCGCAGCTCGTCGCGCGCGGCCAGCTGGGCCTGCAAGCCGGCATGGGCCTGGTCCAGGCGGGCCGACACGCCTTCGAGCTGGGCCGTCACCGCATTGGCGACTTGCTCGTTCCATGCTGCATGGTTGCCGGCCACCGCATCCAACAACGCGGCCGAGCGCTGTTCGAAGGTTCGGCCGAAGCCGTCGAGCGTGCTGCCCAGGCGCTGGGCCAGGCTTTCGCTGCTGTGCTCGTGCCGCGCCAGCGCGCTGGTCCACGTGTCGGCGACGGTCTGCGTGGTGGCCTCGAAGCGGGCGGACAGGCCGTCCAGCTGTTGCGCCACGGTGCTGGCGATGTGGCCGTGCAGCGCGGCCGTCTCGCGGGTGATGCCGCCCATCGTCGTATCCACCAGCGGCTGGATCGTCGCTGTAGCGATGCGGGCGCCTTCGCTCAGGCTGTGCTCGAGCGACCGGCCGACCGACGCGGCCAGCGCCTGGTAGGCCGCTTCGGCCTGCTGCTGGAACTTCTGCTGGCTGGCGAGAAGCTGCGCGTTGGCCTGCTCGGTCTGCGACTGCAGCTGGGCCATGGCCGCGCGCAACTGCTCGACCAGCGCCGGCCACAGCTCGGCCTGCTGCTGCTGCAGCCGCAGCGACTGCTCGCGCTGGTGGGCGCGGCTGAAGGGGCGCAGGGTGTCGGCGATGCAGGCATCCAGACGCTGTGCCACCAGCGCCCGCTCGCGCCGGCACAGCGCCGACATCAGGCCCAGCAGCGCCGAGGCGGCCACGCCGGCCACCGAGGTGCCGAAGGCCAGCCCCAGGCCCTTGACTGGAGCGGCCAGCGAGTCGCGCATGGTCTGCAGGTCGGTGGCGCTTTGCAGCGCGATGCTGGTGCCGCTGAGCGTGACCACCATGCCCAGGAAGGTGCCCAGCATGCCCAGCAGCACCAGCAGCCCGGCCAGGTAGGGCGTCAGCGCCGGGCCGGGCAGGGCGATGCGCTCGCCTTCGATGCGCAGGCGCACGGCGGTCTGCAGCGCTGCCGGTAGCGGGCCGAGCCAGTTGCCCAGGCTGGCCGGCGGCTCGACCATGCCGTGCATGGCCCGCTCCAGCGCCGCGGTGGCCTGGTGGAAGCGGCGCAGCTCCAGCGCGCCCATCAGGTAGAAGGCCGCGATCAGCCCGGTGATGGCCAACGCCAACGGGTTGGTCTGCACATAGCCGGCGCCCACCCAGCCGATGGCCAGCAGGCCCACGGCGAAGCAGGCCGCGTAGAGAAGTCGATTCATGGGGACCCTTGTGGCGGGCTGCGCAGTGCGTCGATCAGCCCCTGCACCGGTTGCAGCCTCAGCTCCAGTTCGGCATGCAGCAGGCACTGCATGTCCTTGCGAAACAGCGCCAGCCACTGCGTCGGCGGCGCATCCTGCGCGGCCCGGCGCAGGCGCGCGAAGTGCGGCTCCAGCAGCGTCGGCATCAGGCCCAGCAGCTGCTGCTCGCGCGGCGCCAGCACCTGGGCCATCACCGCGTCCAGGGCGGCCAGCCGGCCACTCTCGGGCGACTGCTGCGCCACGGCCTCGCGCAGCTGCGCACGCAGTGGCTCGATGGCGGCGTGCATCGCCTGCTGCAGCGCGACGTAGCGCTGCCGGTGGCCGTCGAAATCGCTGTCGTCGGATGTCGGCCCGCGGCGCCGGCTGCCTGCGGTGCCTGTGGCGTCGTCGATCGAGCGCAACAGCGCTGCGCGCACGCGCTCGAACTCGCGTTCGACAGCGCCTGCCGACGAGGCCCGGCGCGATGGCGTGGTGCTGCCGTGCCACGGCGTGTTCAGCGCCGCGGCCAGCGGGATGGCATCGGCCCAGCCCAGCCAGCGGCCCATGCCTTGCACGAAGGACGGCCGCGATGCCGGGGCGTCGAGCAGCGCCAGGCCCGACAGCAACCCGGCCAGCGCCGAGCCATTCAGACCGGTACGCAACAACTCTCCCATGCCGACGGCTTTGCCCAGACGAAAAACCCGGCAGTCTACAGCCCGGCGCGCGCGACCCCGGCCTGCGCCCCCCCTGGCGCCCTGGGGATGGTCCCCGGTCGGCGCGCAGGCGCTGCCGGATAGAGTGGCCCACCGCAGCCGCCCACGGACCCGCCGCATGGACACGACCGAATTGCTCAGCGTCGACGCCTTCATCCGCCATTGGGCCGCCGACCGGCCCGGCCGCAGCGCGATGGTGGGCGAGCGGCGCATCGACTTTGCCGAGCTCGACGCCAGCACGCGGCGCGTGGCCACGGCGCTGCAGGCCGCCGGCCTGCGCAAGGGCGACCGCATTGCCTGGCTGGGCAAGAACGCGGTGCTGTACTTCACCCTGCTGTTCGGGGCGGCCCGCATCGGCGTGGTGATGGCGCCGGTGGGCTGGCGCCTGGCGGCGCCCGAGCGGCAATTCATCGTCGACGACACTCAGGCCCGGCTGCTGTTTGCCGGCGAGGGCTTCGCCGACGACGCCCGTGCCCTGGCGCCGCAACTGCCGCAGGTGCAGCGCGTGCTGTTCGCCGACGAAGCCTGGGCCTGGATCGACGCCACCGCGCCGGCTGACTTCAACCCCAGCGGAGAGGGCGACGCCATCCTGCAGCTCTACACCTCGGGCACCACCGGCCACCCCAAGGGCGTGGAACTGAGCAACCGCAACCTTTTCGGCCTGCGCCGCGCGGCCCAGGAGGCCAAGCTGCCCTGGGCCTTCTGGGACGACGACGAGGTGGTCATGGTGGCGATGCCCTGCGCCCACATCGGCGGCACCGGCCTGGGCTTCATGGCGCTGGCCGGCGGCGTGTGCGGTTGCGTGATGGCCGAGTTCACGCCCGACGGCGTGTTCGATGCCATCGAGAAGGAAGGCGTGACACGCTTCTTCGCCGTGCCGGCGGCGCTGCAGATGCTGGTCAACCACCCGCGCTGCGCGCGCACCGATTTCAGCCGCCTGAGATACATCTTCTACGGCGCCGCGCCGATCCCGCTGGAGCTGCTGCGCCAGTGCGTGAGGGCCTTCGGCTGCGCCTTCGCCCAGGCCTACGGCATGACCGAGACCACCGGCACGGTGGTGATGCTCCCGCCCGAGGACCATGACCCGAAGGGCAGCCCGCGCATGCGCGCCGCCGGCAAGCCGGTGCCGGGGGTCGAAGTGAAGATCGTCGACGGCGCCGGGCAGACGCTGCCGGCCGGCGAGGTGGGCGAGATTGTCACCCGCTCGTCGAACAACATGCTGGGCTACTGGAAGCAGCCCGAGGCCACGCAACGCACCAAGAGCTCCGACAACTGGGTGCACACCGGCGATGCCGGCTACATGGACGCCGACGGTTATGTCTACATCCACGACCGGGTCAAGGACATGATCATCAGCGGCGGCGAGAACATCTATCCCGCCGAGGTGGAGAATGCGATCTACGGCCATCCCGACGTGGCCGACGTGGCGGTGATCGGCGTGCCCGATGCCACCTGGGGCGAGGCGGTCAAGGCGGTGTGCGTGCCGCGGCCCGGTCACACGTTGGATGCGGCCAGCGTCATCGCCTGGGCGCGCGAGCGCATCGCCGGCTTCAAGGTGCCGAAGAGCGTGGACGTGGTCGCTGAATTGCCGCGCAACCCCACCGGCAAGATCCTGCGCCGCGCACTGCGTGCGCCCTACTGGCAGGGGCGCGAGCGCCAAGTGAACTGATACCGAATCACACTCCATCGCAAACCAAG
>JAGTRL010000180.1 GCA_018261815.1 Pseudomonadota bacterium | reverse complement strand
CCATGCCGCCGCGTACTCGCTGCTGGCCTATCACACCGCCTGGCTGAAGGTGCATTGCACGGCCGAGTTCTACGCCGCCAACATGACGGTGGAAATGGACGACACCGACAAGCTGAAGATCCTGCTCAACGACGCCAAGCAGTTCGGTGTGAGCTTCGAGCCGCCGGACGTGAACCGCGGCGTCTACCGCTTCGAGCCGGTGGACGACAAGTGCGTGCGCTACGGCCTGGGGGCGATCAAGGGCACCGGGCAGGCCGCCATCGAGGCCATCGTCGCCGCGCGCGAGGGCTCGGCGGGCGAGGGCGGCGCACCCTTCCGCAGCCTGTTCGACTTCTGCGCGCGGGTCGACCGTCAGCGCATCAACAAGCGCGTGGTCGAGGCATTGATCCGGTGCGGCGCCTTCGACAAGCTGCATGCGGACAGGGCGGCGATGTTGGCCAGCGTGAGCCTGGCGCTGGACTGGGCCGACACCCAGGCCGCGCATGCCGACCAGGGCGGGCTGTTCGACTTCGGCGATTCGCATGCCGCGTCCACGCACGAGCCGGCGCTGGTGGCCGCGGCGCCCTGGGACATCAAGGAACGGCTGACGCAGGAGAAGGCGGCCATCGGCTTCTTCCTGTCGGGCCACCTGTTCGAGCAGTGCGAAGCCGAGGTGCGGCAGTTCTGCCGCACGCGCATCGCCGACCTGGCCGATTCGCGCGAGCCGCAGCTGCTGGCCGGCATCGCCAGCGAGCTGCGCGTCGTCAACGGCCAGCGCGGCCGCGTCATGATCTTCAAGCTCGACGACCGCAGCGAGGTGATCGAGGCGGTGGCCAACGAGGCGCTGTTCGAGGCCCACCGCGATCTGCTGCGCGAGGACGAACTGCTGATCGTGCAAGGCCGCGTCAAGCTCGACCGTTTTTCCGGCGGAATGCGCGTGGACGTCGCGCAGCTGTGGGACCTGGCCGGCGCCCGCGCGCGTTTCGGCCGCTACCTGGTGGTGGCGGTCAACGGCATTCCGCTGCCGCTGAACGACGTGTTGCGCCAATGGCCGGCGCGCAAGCTGCACACCGAGCAGGGCGACCTGGACCAGGGCCTGGGCGTGCGCCTGCAGCTGCGCCGCGCCGACGCCATGGCCGACCTGGACCTGGGCGATCAGGCCCGCTTCTGGCCCTGCGACGAGGCGCTGGCGCGCTGGCGCAGCGTGGCCCACGGCGGGCAGGCGCGCATCGTCTACGGCTGATCAGGCAGGTCTTGCGCCGCCAGTTCCGTGCCTGGTACCGGCCGGGCAGGTCTACATTCGACGGCCATGTACGAGACCCCGATCACCGGGCTGGTGCTCAGTGGCGGCGGGGCCCGCGCCGCCTACCAGGTGGGTGTGCTGCGCGCCATCGCGCGGCTGCGCCGCGGCACGGCGGCCTCGCCGCGGCGCAGCCCCTTCGGCGTGATCTGCGGCACCTCCGCCGGCGCCATCAACGCCGCCGCCCTGGCCTGCAATGCCGACCAGTTCGATGCCGCGGTCGATGCCATCGCGAAGGTGTGGCAGGACTTTCGCGCCGAGCAGGTCTACCGCGCCGATTCGCTGGGCGTCATCCGCAGCGGCGCGCAGTGGCTGACGATGCTGTCCATCGGCTGGCTGGCGGCGCGCTGGCGCAAGGCGCGGCCGCGTTCGCTGCTCGACAACGCACCGCTGGGCGAGTTGCTGGAGCACCTGGTGCCGCTGCAGCGATTGCCACGCATGCTGCGCGGGCGCCATGTGCAGGCGCTGGCCGTGACGGCGTCGAACTACAGCTCCGGCGAGCATGTCACCTTCTACCAGTCGGCCGCGCCGTTGCCGGCCTGGGTGCGCTCGCAGCGCGTGGCCGCGACGGCCGAGCTGAGCACGGCGCACCTGCTGGCCTCGTCGGCGATCCCCTTCGTCTTCCCGGCTGCGGAGTTGCCCATCGATGGCCAGCTGGAATGGTTCGGCGACGGCTCGATGCGCCAGACGGCGCCGCTGTCACCGGCGATCCACCTGGGGGCGCAGCGGCTGCTGGTCATCGGCGCCGGGCGCATGCACGAGCCGCCCGGCCGCCGCGTTGCGAACACCGGCTACCCCAGCCTGGCGCAGATCGCGGGGCACTCGTTGTCGGGCATCTTCCTCGATGCGCTGACTGCCGACGTCGAGCGGCTGCAGCGCATCAACCGCACGCTGGCGCTGCTCAGCGACGAGGCCCGGCTGGCTACGCCGCTGCGCCAGATCGAGGCGCTGGTGATCGCGCCGTCGCAGCGGCTGGACGAGATCGCCGCGCGCCATGTGGAGGAGCTGCCGACCACCGTGCGTGCCCTGTTGCGCGGTTTGGGTGTCAGCGGCAGCGGCCGTGCGGCGCAGGGCGCTGCGCTGGCCAGCTACCTGCTGTTCGAAGCGGGCTACACCCGCGAACTGATGGCGCTGGGTGAAGCCGACGTGGCGGCGCGGCGCAGCGAGGTGCTGGACTTCTTCGGCTGGCCGGCCGCCGCGGCCGGTGCCTGAGGGGGCCGGCCGCGGCCGCGCTCACTGGCGTGCCGGGGCAGGCGCGGCATCGGCCGGCTTGGCGGCCTTGCGCGGCGTGGCGGCCTTCTCGGGCACGACCGCCGCCGTGGCGCTGTAGGCCGCGTCGTTGACCGTCAGTCCGGCCTGTGAGAAGCGTGCGGCATTGCCGGGGCCGACGCCGCCGACGCGCTCGACCAGGTCGTTCCAGTCCTTGAAGGCGCCCGCCTTGCGCGCATCGAGGATCTTGCTCGAAAGCCCCGGCCCGATGCCCTTGACGGTCTCGAGCTCGGCCTGGCTGGCCTTGTTGGCGTCGATGGCGGCCTGCGCGGCGAAGGCAAAGGCGGCGAGGATGAGTGCAGCGAGGAAGCGGAACATGAGGGATCTCCTTGGGGTGGGGCCCGACGACATGTCGGGCTGAGGGAGATTCTGGGAATTGCCGGCTTCGCGGTGAATCCGCCAGAAGGTGGTCTCGATGGGGGCCCACTTTCGGGGGAGACGGCGCATGCAGGCACGCAGAACGTCGGTGTCAGAATCCGCGGGTCCAGATCGCCGCATCCCCCGCTACGTGACCCCTGAACCCAGCCGCCCGGCCGAACGCTCGATCACTCCGAGGCTCTTGCGCCGCTGCAGCGCATGGTGAGCTCCATCCACGTGCTCGGCAGCCACCAGTTGGGCGGGGCCGACCGGTTCTTCATTCGCTTGGTGGAGGCATTGCATCGCGCCGGCCATCCGAGCCTGGCCGTGATCCGCGCCGACAGCCCGGTGGCCCAGGTGTTCTCGCCCGAGATCGAGCAGGTGCACCTGCCGATGGCGTCGAAGTGGGACCTGTACTCGCGCTGGCGCCTGACCCGGCTGATCCGCCAGCGCCAGCCGGATGTCGTGCAGACCTACATGGGCCGCGCCACGCGGTTGACGCGGCTGCCGGCCGGCAGCCAGGCCCTCCACGTGGCCCGCCTCGGCGGCTACTACAAGATCGACGGCTACTACCGCCACGCCCATGCCTGGGTGGGCAACACAAGGGACATCTGCGACTTCCTCGTGAAGCACGGTCTGCCGGCCCAGCGGGTGTTCCACATCGGCAACTTCGTGCCAGAACCGCGCCAGGTGGGCGCGGACGAATTGCATGCGCTGCGCGCCCACCTGCAGCTGGACGCGAACGCGTTCGTGGTCTTTGCGCTGGGCAGGATGGTAGTCAAGAAGGGCTTCCAGGATCTGCTCGAAGCCTTCGCCCGCCTCGAGCCATCGGTCGATGGGCGGCCACTTGAACTGCTGATCGCCGGCGACGGCTCGCAGCGCGAAGCGTTGGTCGAATCTGCGCGCCGGCTGGGCGTGGCAGCGCGGGTGCGGTGGGCGGGTTGGCAAAACGACACGACGCCGTACTATGCACTCGGTGATGTGTTCGTTTGCCCGTCGCGCCACGAGCCGCTGGGCAACGTGATACTCGAAGCCTGGCAGCACCGGCTGCCCGTGCTGAGCACGTGCAACGAAGGTGCACGCGAGCTGGTGCGCGACGGCGAGAACGCAATGCTGGCCCCGCTGGCCGATCCCGCGGGTCTGGCCACAGCGCTGCAAGCCATGCTGGCGCTGAGCACTGCCGAGCGCGAGCGGCTGGCCGACGCCGGTCATGCCACCGTGCAGCGCGAGCATCACGAAACTGCCGTGGTGGAGGCCTATCTGGCGATGTACGAGCAGCTGCGGCCTCGGCCGTGAGATCGCCCGTCGCAGGCTTGCGCGGCAGCCGGATCCATAGAATGGCGCTCTTGGGACAGTCCCGAGTCGGAGAACCGGGTTGATGCAAACGCCCGTAAATGTCATCTGCATGAAGTGGGGCAAGCTTTACGGGCCGGAATACGTGAACTTCCTGCGTGCTGGCGTCGGGCGACATCTGAAGCGGCCCTTTCGCTTCGTCTGTTTTACCGATGACGCCAACGGACTGCGCGACGATGTACAGGCGCTGCCGCTGCCGGAGCTGGGGCTGCCCAAAGGACAAGGTGATCTGCGCTGGCGCAAGCTGGCAGTGTTTCGCAAGGAGCTCTACGACCTGCGTGGCACTACCTTGTTCCTCGATCTGGACCTGGTGATCGTCGATTCGATTGACGACTTCTTCGAGCTGCCGGGGAAGTTCCTGATCATTCGCGACGATGACCTGTTCCGGCACAAGCCGCTGCGCAAGCTGAATCCGGCGCGCGATCGTTTCTTGCACAGCGTGGGCAATTCCTCGGTGTTTCGCTACGACATCGGCCAGCATGCCGACATCCTCGAGGCCTATCTGGCCGACCCGGCGGCGGCAACCGCGGCGTACGAGATCTCGCAGCAGTTCCAGAGTGCACAGTTGGCCCGCACCGGTCTGCTGGCCTACTGGCCGAAGGGCTGGTGCGTGAGCTTCAAGAACGACTGCGTGCCTCGCGGGCCGGCGAGCTTCTGGCGCGACCCGGCGGTGCCGGCGGGCGCCAAGATCGTGGTGTTCGCCGGCACGCCGAAGATGAGCGACGTGCTCGAGGGCGGTGGCCACAAGTGGTACCGCCGCATCGGCAACGTCGACTGGCTGCGCCGCGCCTGGGGGAGTGCCGCTTGAACGTCGGCACATTGGCCGTCGCGATCAACCAGACTGGCACGCTGACCGAGCGCTTCGTCGAGCGGCACATCAGCGAATCCTTTGGCGGTCGCACCTGCGTGGTCGCGCGGCATGCGGGCGGCGCACCGCGATACGCGCAGCCCGTGCTGGTGGTCGATGCGCTGCCCTTGTCTGGCGCGCAGCGGTTCGCGCTCCTGCCGCGTCGCCTGGCGAGTTTTGCGACCACGTCATATTGGGGCGTGCCGGTCGGCGCCGAACGTGAGGCCATTCAGGACTTCTGGCGTGCGCATGGCGTATTCGCGGTGCTCGCCGAGTTCGGGCCGCTGGGCTGCTGGATCGCGCCAGTCGCGCGCGTGCATGGTGTGCCGGTGTTCGTCTATTTCCGAGGCTACGACGCCTCGCGCCGACTGCGCTCGGCGCGCTCGGTTGCGGCGTACCGGAAGATGGCGGCGCAGGTCGACGGCTTCTTCGCAGTGTCGCAGTTCCTCGTCGACAATCTCGCGCGGGCCGGCGTGCGGCACCCCAATACGCACGTGATCCCAAGTGGCACGAATCCGCGCATGTTCCAGCCGGGCGTGAAGCAGCCGGGGCTGGTGGTCGCGGTGGGCCGCCTGGTCGGCAAGAAGCGGCCGGAACTCGCGGTGCGCGCCTTCGCTGCGGCGGCTGCGGCGCATCCGGCTGCGCGGCTCGAGATCGTCGGCGACGGGCCGCTGCTCGACAGCTGCCGTGCGCTGGCCGTATCGCTCGGCGTCGCCAACCGGGTGGTCTTCCATGGCGGCCGAGACCATGCCTTCGTCGCCGAGCTGCTCGCTCGCGCGCAGGTGTTCGTCCAGCACTCGGTGACGGACTCCAGCGGCGAGACCGAGGGCCTGCCGTCGTCGATCCAGGAGGCGATGGCGGCGGGAGCGGTGGTTGTCTCGACGCGCCACGCGGGCACTCCGGAGGCGGTGGTCGAGGGCGAGACGGGGTGGCTGGTCGACGAGCACGACGAAGCCGGCTTCGCGCGTGCGCTGGGCACGGTGCTGGACGACCCGGCCCGCGCAGCCGCGATGGCTCAGGCGGCACGGCGCTTTGCCGAGGCAAGGCTCGACACCAAGCTGCTGCAGCGTCGGCTCGAGGCCGTGATCCTGGCCGCGGTGGCACGTCCCACCTCGGCGGGTTGAGCGATGAGCACGCTGCTCGTCCTCAGCTACGACCCCGACAAGCCATCGTTCCGCTACCGTATCGCGCCGCTGCTCGCCGAGCTGGAGCGCCGCGGTTGGCACTGCCAGGTCGACTGCATGCCGCAGCGCCGCTACGGCCTGCGCCTGTGGGAGCGCCGCGCTGCGATCCGCGACGCGCGGGTCGTGCTGCTGCACAAATTGCGCCTCGCCCCGTGGGAAATGGCCTGGCTCGCGCGGCTGAATGCGGCCACGCTTTTCGACATCGACGACGCGACCTGGTTGAGCCAAAGCCGCATCGTCGACCGGCCGCCGATCGCGTCGCGCAGCCGTGAGCGCGCCTTTGCGGCCACTGCCCGGCGTGCCGCGTTGACGCTCGCAGGCAATGCCTACCTCGCGGCCCGCGCGCGGGCGGCTGGCGCGCGCGTCGAGGTCGTGCCCACCGCGGTGGACGTGGCCGCGGTGCCGCTGGTCGACACGGCCGGCCGAGCCGGTGCCGTCGCGGTGTGGATCGGCGTGCCAGGCAATCTGCAGTACCTTGAGCCGTTTCGGCCCGCGTTGGCGCGACTTGCGCAGCGCCACGCCGGCTTCCGCCTGCGGGTGGTCTCATCGCGCGGGCCGGACTGGAGCGACGTGCCGGTCGAGTTCGTGCCCTGGGCGCCGGGCGTCGAGGCGACCGACGCCCTGACTGGCGCTGACATCGGCCTGATGCCCCTCGCCGACGATGCGTTCACCCGTGGCAAGTGCGCCTTCAAGCTGCTGCAGTACATGGCCGCGTCGCTGCCCTGTGTGGCCTCGCCCGTGGGGACCAATGTCGAGGTGGTCGGCGACGGGGTGACCGGGCTGCTCGCCTCGACTCCAGAGGAGTGGGAGGCCGCGCTTGACCGACTGCTCGGCGACTCGACATTGCGCGAAGCGATGGGCCGCGCGGGGCGCCGCAAGGTCGAGACTTGCTACGACCTGCGCGTCGTCAACGCGCTCGCGGCCGACCTGGTGGAACGTGTCGCCTCAGGTCTTGACCGGCCGTAACACGAACTCGAGCTCCGACGCATGCCAAAGCCTGCACAGCCGCCGTTCGTACCAGTCCTGCGAGCGCACGCTGGAGTTCACCAGCTTCGCGAGCCAGGGCACGACGAGCTTGTCGAGCAGGCTGCGCTTGTAGAAGCGGATCTCGATGCGTTCGACGCGGAAGCGGAAGTCCACATAGAAGCTCGGCACCTTGCGCTTCGGCTGGTTCGCCGGGTCGCAGAAGTAGAAGAAGCTGTAAAGACCGAAAGGGTGGGCGTGGGTGACGTCGGAGTAGAAGTAGGGGTTGCTGAAGTGCGGCACGATGATCGTCAAGCGGCTGTCGGTGCGTACGCAGCGGTGCAACTCGCGCATCAGGCCGAGGATATCGGGGATGTGCTCGAAGACGTGACGACTGTAGACCTCGTCGACGCTGTCGTCGGGCAGCCAATCCAGCGGGCGGTTCAGGTCGGCCCGCGCGTCGACCCCGGGCAGTGCGAGGTGGTCGACCCCGTAGAAGCCGGGCTTGGTCGTGCCCCCGCTGCCGAGGTTCAGTTTCACCGGTCGACCTGCGGCCAGGTCGTCTGCCAGGGACTGGTTGAGAATGGACATCAGGTGGTCGCGGGGGCCAGGTGGCATTCTGCCAGCAGCCCTGCGCTCGCCGATCTTGCATCGCACGCATGAAACAAGTCGTCTGCGTCAAGTGGGGCACGATGTACGGGCCCGAGTACGTCAACCGGCTGTACGGCATGGTGTCGCGCCACATCACGCCGCCATTCAGGCTGGTGTGCCTGACCGACAACCGCCAGGGCATCCGCCCGGAAGTCGAATGTTTCGACCTTCCCGAGTTGGGCGTGCCGCACCCGCAACGCACCATGGGCAAGTGGCGCAAGCAGATCCTGTGGGGCCGCAGCGTGCCGGGGCTCGAAGGTGTGGCCCTGTTCATCGACCTGGATTCGGTGATCGTCGGCTCGCTCGACGACTACTTCAGCATCGGCAGCCCGAACGACGTCTACGTGGCGCGCAATTGGGCCCGGCCTTTGGAGAAGCTGGGCCAGACCTCGGTGTTCCGCTTTCCGGTGGGTGGCAATGCACATGTGCTGGAGGACTTTCGCGCCGACCCACAGGGCATCGCCGACAAGTACCAGTTCGAACAGCACTACGTGACCCATGCGGTGACCGGCGGCGTCAAGTTCTGGCCCGAGGACTGGACCAAGCACTTCCGGTTGCACTGCATGCCCTCCTTCCCTCTGTGCTACTTCAAGCAGGCCCGGCTGCCGACTGGCGCGCGCATCGTCACTTTCCCCGGCGGGCCGAACCCCGACGACGTGATGGTCGGGCGCTGGAACAAGCGCGTCGCGCCCTTTCCCACGCGCTGGCAGCATGTGCTGGCCAC
>JAGTRL010000179.1 GCA_018261815.1 Pseudomonadota bacterium | reverse complement strand
CGTCGGCTACCAGTACCTGCACTTCCACTACAACCCGGCGCACATGATCGCCATCAGCTTCTTCTTCACGACGACGCTGGCGCTGTCGCTGCACGGCGGGCTGATCCTGTCGGCCAGCAACCCGAAGAAGGGCGAGGCCATGCGCACCGCCGACTACGAGGACACCTTCTTCCGCGACGCGGTGGGCTACTCGATCGGCGCGCTCGGCATCCACCGCCTCGGCCTGTTCCTGGCGCTGGCGGCGGTGTTCTTCAGCGCCGTGTGCATCGTCATCAGCGGCCCCTTCTGGACCCGCGGCTGGCCCGAATGGTGGGGCTGGTGGCTGAACATGCCGATCTGGGCCGAGTGGCCCTTGAAATGACCCCCCCGCAGCGCCTTCGGCGCCCCCCACCCCCCGGGGGGGCGACGCCAGCGGCCCGGCGAAGCCGGTTCCGCGGCGCCCGCTCGATGGCATCGTGCCTGGCTGACGCGTGTGCCTTGCAGGAGAAATCACATGGCTGACTATCAGAATCTCTTTACTCAGGTCCAGGCCGTCGGGCCGTCGAACCTGGGCGTGCCGCTGGGCGACGGGCACAGCCCGCGCACCGGCACCGACCTGCCGCAGGTGCATCTCTTCGGGCGCCTGGGCATGCCGCAGATCGGCCCGATCTACCTCGGCCCGCTGGGCATCGCGTCGATCATTTTCGGTGTCGCGGCCTTCAACATCATCGGCTTCAACATGCTGGCCCAGGTCAACTGGGACATCGTGCAGTTCGTGCGCCAGCTTTTCTGGCTCTCGCTCGAGCCGCCGGCGCCGCAGTACGGTCTGTCGTTGCCGCCGCTGAACCAGGGTGGCTGGTGGCTGATGGCCGGTGGCTTCCTCACCGTGTCGATCCTGCTGTGGTGGACGCGCATGTACACCCGGGCGCGGGCGCTGGGCATGGGCACGCACGTCGCCTGGGCCTTTGCCGCGGCGATCTGGCTGTTCCTGGTGCTGGGCTTCATCCGCCCGGTGCTGATGGGCAGCTGGAGCGAAGCGGTGCCCTTCGGCATCTTCCCGCACCTGGACTGGACCGCGGCCTTCTCCATCCGCTACGGCAACCTGTTCTACAACCCCTTCCACGCACTGTCGATCGCCTTCCTCTACGGCGCGACGCTGCTGTTCGCGATGCACGGCGCCACCATCCTGGCGGTCAGCCGCTTCGGCGGCGAGCGCGAGCTGGAGCAGATTGCCGACCGCGGCACCGCCTCGGAGCGTGCCGCGTTGTTCTGGCGCTGGACCATGGGCTTCAACGCCACCACCGAATCGATCCACCGTTGGGCCTGGTGGTTCGCGGTGCTGTGCCCGCTGACCGGGGGCATCGGCATCCTGCTCACCGGCACGGTGGTCGACAACTGGTTCCTGTGGGCGGTCAAGCATGGCGTGGCGCCACCGTATCCGCTGGTCTTCCCGCCGGCGGTCGATCCGGCCACGCTGTTGCAGGGGGTGAAGCCATGAGCGCGCGCACAACATCCTTGTGGGTGGCGCTGCTCGCCGCGACCACCTTGCTGGCGGGCTGCGAACGCCCACCTGTCGACAGCGTGCAGCGCGGCTTCCGCGGCACCGGCATGGAGCTGGTCTACAACCCGCGCACCGAAGCGCGCGTGGCCGCGGCCAACCAGGCGCCGCTGGTCACTCCGCCCGGGGACAGCGACGCCGGCCCGAAGGCGAAGGACATCTACAAGAACGTGCCGCTGCTGGGCCACCTGGGCGTGGCCGAGTTCACGCGCTACATGGCGGCGATCACCGAATGGGTGTCGCCGCAGGAGGGCTGCAACTACTGCCACGACCCGGCGAACATGGGCGAGGATTCCAAGTACACCAAGGTGGTGGCGCGGCGCATGATCGAGATGACGCAGCACGTCAACGCCGACTGGAAGCCGCACGTGGCCAACACCGGTGTCACCTGCTACACCTGCCACCGCGGCAAGGCGGTGCCGCTGCAGGTGTGGTTCAAGGCACCGCCGCAGGACCTGAAGTCCAACTTCATCGGTGACCGCTATGGTCAGAATGCGCCGATGCAGATGGTCGGCCTGAGTTCGCTCACCTACGACCCGTACAGCCTGTACCTGCTGGGCGACCAGACCATCGGCATCGGCGCAGCGACGGCGCTGCCCACCGGTCACGTGGCGTCGATCCTGCACACCGAGCAGACCTACGGGCTGATGATGCACATGTCGGACAGTCTGGGCGTCAACTGCACCTACTGCCACAACACGCGCAACTTCAAGACCTGGGAAGGCGCGCCGCCGCAACGCACCACCGCCTGGCATGGCATCCGCATGGCGCGCGACCTGAACAACGGCTACCTCGAGCCGCTGACCAAGAGCTTCCCGGCCAACCGGCTGGGGCCGCTGGGCGACGTGGCCAAGGTCAACTGTGCCACCTGCCACCAGGGCGTGTACAAGCCGCTGTACGGTGCGCAGATGGCGAAGAACTATCCGGTACTGCTGGAGTCGGCCTCGTCCGCCGCCAAGGTCGCCGACGGGCTGCCGCCGCCGATGTCGGAGCCGACGCGTTCGGTGCTGTACTTCGGCGTCGGCTCGTCCACGCTGGAAGGCGAGCAGGCCAAGGGGCTGATCCTGTTGATCGCGACCTTGTCCGCCAAGCCTGCGGCCAAGGCGTCGATCTCCGGCTACCACTCGGCCTCCGGTGAACTGGCGGCCAACCAGCAGCTGGCCAAGGACCGTGCCGTCAAGGTGCGCGACTCGATCGTTGCCGCCGGCATTGCACCGGCGCGGGTGGTGCTCGACAAGCCGCTGCAGGCCGAGGCCAACCTGTCGGGCGAGGAGCCGGCCGCGCGCCGCGTCGAGGTCAGCGTCAAGTAGCGCACGGGCCCGGCACCTGGCCGGGCCTGCCGCAAGGGCACGTCGAGCGATGCATCCACCTTTCGTGCTGCAGCGTTCGGCGGCGGAAGACGCCGCCGCGCCGCGCGACGGCGCCAGCCGCAGCGCGCCACCGCGCTCGCTGCAGCGTGACGACGTGATCGTGCTGCTGCTGGCCGAACTGGCCCCCGGCGCGCTGTTGTGGGGATGGTCGCGCATCGTGTTGCGCAGCTGGCCCTTGCGTGCGGTACCCGGGCTGCGCTTCGCCAGAGCCCTGGGCAGTGGGCAACGCGGCGGCTTCGGCCTCAAGCCCAGCCTGTCGCGGCAGGGCCTGTTCGCGGTGTTCGAGAACGAGGCCGCGGCCGACGACTTCCTCGAGGCCTCGCCTACCGTCGAAGCCTATCGCGCGCATGCCGGCGAGCTGTGCCTGGTGAAGCTGCGCGCCACCTCCTGCCGAGGCAGCTGGGGTGGCCAAGCGATCGGTGTCAGTGCCCAGGCCGCTGCGGGCTCGCCCGTGGCCTCGTTGACGCGAGCGTCGATCCGGCCGCAGAAGGCGTTGCCTTTCTGGAATCGCTCACCGCCGGCCGAGGTCGCGCTGGAGCGTGCCGAAGGCTGCCTGCTGGCCATGGGCCTGGGCGAAGCGCCGCTGCTGCGCCAGGCTACCTTCAGCGTCTGGGAGAGCCAGGCCGCGATGGATGCCTATGCGCGCAGCGGCGCGCATCAGCAAGCCATCCGCGCCGCCATGCAGGGCGACTGGTTCAGCGAATCGATGTTCGTGCGCTTCGTGCCGCTGAGCATCACTGGCCGCTGGAAGGGACGCCGCTATGGCTGAGCCCGCGCTGCCGCGCACGCACCACGTGGTGGTGGTCGGCGCCGGCATTGGCGGCCTGGTCAGCGCCCTGCTGCTGGCGCAGCGCGGGCTGCAGGTCACGCTGGTCGAAGCCGCGGCTGCGCCGGGCGGCAAGATGCGCCAGCTCGCGGTCGACGGCGCGCCTATCGATGCCGGTCCGACGGTGTTCACCATGCGCTGGGTCTTCGACCAGATCCTGGCCCAGGCCGGCAGCTCGCTCGAGGCGCTGGTGGGCCTGCAGCCGCTGCCGCTGCTGGCACGCCATGCCTGGCGCGGCGCGCAGGCCGGCCAGCCGGCCACGCTCGACTTGCATGCCGACCTGCAAGCCTCGGCCGATGCCATCGCGCGCTTTTCCGGGCCGGCGGAAGGGCGCCGCTACCTGGCCTTCTGCGACGAGGCGCGCCGCGTCTATCAGAGGCTGGAAGGACCGCATATCCGCTCTCCACGCCCCAGCGTGCTGCGCATGGTGCGCGACCTGGGTCCGGGCGGCCTGGCCACGCTGACCGGGCTGGGGCCCTTCGCGACCTTATGGACGCGCCTGGGCCACCATTTCCACGACCCGCGGCTGCGCCAGCTGTTCGGCCGCTACGCCACCTACTGCGGCGCGTCGCCGTGGCGGGCGCCGGCCACGCTGATGCTGATCGCGCATGTCGAACAAAGCGGCGTGTGGTCGGTGCGCGGCGGCATGCACGCGCTGCCGCGCGCGCTGGCCGCGCTGGCAAGCGAGCGCGGGGCCAGCCTGCACTTCGGCCAGGCGGTGCAGCGCATCCTCGTGCGCGATGGCCGAGCCTGCGGCGTGCGCCTGGCCGACGGGCGCGAGTTGCAGGCCGATTCGGTGGTCTTCAACGGCGATGCCAATGCGCTGGCGCAGGGTCTGCTCGGTGCCGAGGCCGTGTCGGCGACGCGGGCCACGCCGCCTTCCAAGCGGTCGCTGTCGGCGCTGACCTGGGCCGTGCATGCACGTTGCAGCGGCTTCGCGCTGGAGCGCCACAACGTGTTCTTCTGCGACGACTACCAGCGCGAGTTCGACGACGTGCTGCGCCGCCGCCAGCTGCCGCAGCAAGGCACCGTGTACGTGTGCGCGCAGGACCGTGGTGACGCGGCCGGCGCGCCGGTCGGACGCGAGCGCCTGCTGTGCCTGGTGAACGCGCCGGCCGACGGCGACAGCCGACCCTTTGACCCCTCGGAGATCGAGCCATGCCTACGACGCAGCCAGGATCTGCTGCAGCACTGTGGCCTGCAGCTGGAGGCGCACGCGCCGCAGGTGGTGAGCTCGCCGGCCACCTTCCACCAGCTCTTTCCGGGCACGGGCGGGGCGCTGTATGGGGTGGCGAGCCACGGCTGGATGGCGCTGTTCAGAAGGTCGGGCTCGTTCAGTCGCCTGCCAGGGCTGTACCTGGCCGGGGGCAGCGTGCACCCGGGGCCGGGAGTGCCGATGGCAGCGATGTCCGGCCGACTGGCGGCCGAGACGCTGCTGGCGCACCTCGATTCGACCAGCCGGTCCCGCCGGGGGGCTACCTATGGTGGTATGTCGACGCGCTCAGCGACGACGGCCGGCACGGTCTGACGATCATCGCCTTCGTCGGCAGCGTCTTTTCGCCCTACTACCGCTACGACCGCTGGCGCGGCCGTGGCGATGCCGAGCAGCACGTCGCGCTGAACGTCGCGCTCTACGGCCGCGACACGCCGCGCTGGACCATGACCGAGCGCGGTCGCGGCCAGCTCGCGCGCAGTGCCAGCGAGCTGGCCATCGGGCCGAGCCACGTGCGCTGGGATGGGCAGGCGCTGCAGATCGACATCGACGAAGTCTGCAGCCCGCTGCCGCGGCGCGTGCGCGGCCGCGTGCGCGTGCACCCGCAGGGCTTGTGCCGCTTCGTCGCGCCGCTCGATGCGGCAGGACGCCATCGCTGGGGCCCGATCGCGCCGTGTGCGCGCATCGAGGTCGAGCTCGACCGCCCCGGGCTGCGCTGGAGCGGGCATGCCTACCTGGACTCGAACGAAGGCGACGAGCCGGTGGATCGTGCCTTCCGCACCTGGGACTGGTCGCGCGCCAGCTTGCGCGACGGCAGCACCGCGGTGATCTACGACCTGCGGCCCGCGCCGAATGCGCAAGGCGGTGGCGCCGACCGGTTGATCGCGCAGCGTTTCGCGCCCGATGGCGCCAGCATGCCCTTCGAGCCGCCGCCGCGGCGCGAACTGCCGCGCTCGCGCTGGGGCCTGAGCCGCACCCAGCGCTGCGAAGAGCACACGCCAGTGCGTGTGCAGCAGACGCTGGAGGACACGCCGTTCTACGTGCGCTCCGTCATCGGTGCGGCCATGCTCGGCGAGCCGGTGACGGCGATGCACGAGACGCTGCACGTGCCGCGGCTGGTGTCGCTGCCGGTGCAGTTGATGCTGCCTTTCCGCATGCCGCGTCGCGCCTGATGTCCAGGCGGCAGACCGGCATGGCGCAAAAGGAACGCAGCACCAGAATAGCGTCAATTTTTATTGACATTGAAAACCGTAAGGTCAAAATGACACTGTCGACAGCATTGCCGGCAACGTTCCCGATACCCGCGTGCAGGTTGTGCACGCATTGAGTTTGCTATTGGAGGGTCCATGGCAGAAAGCAAATCAGATCCGAACAAGGTCTGGCCCACCGGCCTCACCGAGGCGGAGTCCGAAGAGATCCATCGTCACGTGATTCAAGGCACGCAGATCTTCGGCTTCATCGCGGTGCTGGCGCACTTGTTCGCCTACATCTACTCACCGTGGCTGAAGTGAGGACGGAGAAAAAACCATGATCTACGGAAAACTCTGGCTGGTCGTCAAGCCGACCGTCGGCATTCCCCTGTTCCTCGGAGCGGTGGCCGTCAGTTCGTTCCTGGTGCACTACATGCTCCTGACGCACACGACGTGGCTGCCGAAGTACTACGAGGGCGGCATGAAGAAGACCGCGGCGATCGAGGCACCCGCCACGACCGCCATGGCGCCTCCGACCACCCTGGTGGCCGCGGCGCCGGCCCAGAAGTAGGCAAGGCGGGCTTTGCCCGCCAAGTGATCGCATCCTGTCGCGGGGCCTGGCCTTGCGCGGGGTGTGATGGCCCGCCGCCGCGGCGTGCCGGCGGCTTCATGCTGCGGCATACCGAGCGTCGGGCATCCATATCCCGGCACCGCGTGGGCGGTGACGTGTGCCAGTCCTTCATCGGACCATGAACCGACTCAGTCGCACGCTGATCGCGCGCTGGGCCCAGTTGGGTCCGCGCTTCCTGCCGTTCGCCGATGCGGCGACGCCGGACTTGCCGTTGTCGCGGTTGCTGCGCCTGTCGCTGTTCCAGGTGTCGGTGGGCATGGCGCTGACCTTGCTCGTCGGCACGCTCAACCGCGTGATGATCGTCGAACTGAAGGTGCCCGCGACGCTGGTCGCGGTGATGGTGGCGCTGCCGGTGCTGTACGCGCCCTTCCGCGCGCTGATCGGCTACCGCTCCGACACCCACCGCTCGGCCCTCGGCTGGCGTCGCGTGCCCTTCATCTGGATGGGCTCGATGCTGCAGTTCGGCGGCCTGGCGGTGATGCCCTTTGCGCTGCTGGTGCTCGGTGGCGGCGGCAATGCGAGCCAGTGGCCGGTGTGGGTGGGCTGGGCCGGTGCGGGCCTGTCCTTCCTGCTCGTCGGCGCCGGGCTGCACACCGTGCAGACCGCCGGGCTGGCGCTGGCCACCGACCTGGCGCCGGTGGAATCACAGCCCAAGGTCGTCGGCCTGATGTACGTGATGCTGCTGATGGGCACCATCGCCAGCGCGCTGGTTTTCGGCGCCTTCCTGCACGACTTCAGCCCCGGCCGGCTGGTGCAGGTGATCCAGGCCGCGGCCGTGACCACACTGGTGCTCAACAGCCTGGCGCTGTGGAAGCAGGAGACACGCCACCCGGGCGGACGCCATGCGCCGCCGCGCGAGCAGGCCGATTTCCGCCACGCCTGGGCCACCTACATCGAAGGCGACGGTACGCGCCGCCGCCTGCTGGCCATCGGCCTGGGCACCATGGCCTTCGGCATGCAGGACGTGCTGCTCGAACCCTATGGCGGGCAGGTGCTGGGCATGGGCGTGGGCGCCACCACCTGGCTGACGGCCACGCTGGCGGGCGGCGGACTGGCCGGCTTTGCACTGGCCTCCAGCATCCTGAGCCGCGGCGCCGACCCGGCACGCCTGGCGCTCACTGGCGCGTGGCTCGGCATCCCGGCCTTTGCGGCGGTGATGCTTGCGGCCACCGCGCAGTCGGTGGGCCTGTTCGCCTGCGGCGTGCTGGTCATCGGCTTTGCCGCCGGCATGTTCGGCCACGGCACGCTGACGGTGACGATGAACCGCGCGCCCAAGGAGCAGACCGGCCTGGCGCTGGGCGCCTGGGGCGCGGTGCAGGCCACCGCTGCGGGCGTGGCCGTGGCCTTGGGCGGGCTGTTGCGCGACGTGGTGTCCGCGATGGCAGCGCAGGGTTGGTTCGGCGCGGCGCTGTCGGCACCAGCGACCGGCTATGCTTTTGTCTATGCCGTCGAAATCGCCCTGCTCGCCGTCACGATCTTTGCCATGAGCGGTCTGGTCGGCGACACGCGGCGGCTGTCGATGGGGCCGCAGGGTGCGCACCTGCCGGCGGGCCCCGACCGTTCCTGAAAGCAACGCGCCCGCAAGGCGTACCGATTCATCCTGTCAGCCGCAGTAGGAGCATCCCGTGGAAGTCCATCACATCCTGTTCATCATCTGGGGCATCGTCTTCGCGTTCTGGCTGGCCAAGCAGTTCAGCGACAGCAACAAGCGCGACGAGGACAAGTAGCAAGCGGCGACGCCCACACGGCTTCGCGGCCCGGGCTGAAGCAGTGTGATGTCTTGGGTCGACGGGGGCTCCTCAGACCCCGGACTTGGGTGGGCAACCACGCAAGCACTGAGGCTTGGCCCTTTGTTGCCCAA
>JAGTRL010000178.1 GCA_018261815.1 Pseudomonadota bacterium | reverse complement strand
CCAGCGTGCCGCCGTTGCGCAGCACCATGTGCAGGTTGTGGTTGCCGCCGAAGGTGTGGCTCCACGGCAGCCAGTCCACCAGCACCGGCTTCTCGTGCTCCAGGAAGCGCCACACCTGCGCGATCATCTGCTGGTTGGCGCAGAGCATGCGGTGGGTGTTGATCACCACCTTCGGGTGGCCGGTGGAGCCCGAGGTGAGCAGGTACTTGGCGTGGGTGTCGGGGGTGATGGCCTCGAAGGCGTCCATCACCGCCGCGGTCTCGCCTCGGCCGAGCTGCGCGAAGTCCAGCGCACCGGCGAAGCTGTCCGCGCCGCGACTGAAGACCACCGGCGCATGCAGCCCCGCATGGGCCAGCGCCGGCCCGTAAATCTTTGCATCGGACGCGTAGACCAGCGCCGGCCCCAGCGTGTTGAGGATGCCGTGGATCTTGGTGTGGTCCTGTGTCAACCGGCAATAGGCGCTGGACACGGTGCACACCGGCACGCCGATGTGCAGGCCGGCCAGCAGCAACAGCAGGTGGTCGAGCGCGTTGTCCGACAGCACCACGATCGGCGCCTGCGGGGCCAGCTTCAGCTCGAGCAGGCCCTGCGCGATGCGGCCCACCGCGGCGCGGGCCTGCGCCCAGCCCAGGCGGCGCCAGTCGCCGTCGCTCGCGCGCTCGGCGAAGGCAGGCGCGTCGGGCGTCTCGGCCGCCCAGCGCTCCAGCCACTCGCCAATGCAGCGCGCATAGGGGCGCAGCGGCTCCGGCGAGCGCAGCACGAAGCTGCCGTCGTCGAAGCCGATGCGCACGGTGCGCGGCGGCGCCAGCCAGTGCGGATCGTCGAGCCAGGAGCTGCTCATCGTGTTTCCATACATATCTGTATGTGGGTTGAACGCATTGTGAAATTGCCTTGACGGCGTCGCATCGGGGTTTTCACCAGTTTCCATACAGATGTGTATGGCGGCATCGTCGAGACCTGTCGCCACACGGTCCGTCAATGCCTGCTGCCGCCCCTGCCACCCCCCGAGTCCGTCGCCGCAAGGACGCTGCCAACGAGCCGGCGCGCAGCGTGCTGACGCCGGAGCGCTGGATCGACGCAGCGACCGAGGTGCTGATCGACCACGGCATCGACAGCGTGCGCGTGGATGTGCTGGCACAGCAGCTGCGGGTCACGCGCGGCAGCTTCTACTGGCACTTCCGCGACCGCGAGGACCTGCTGCGCCGGGTGCTGCAGGGCTGGCGCGAGCAGGCCACCGTGCTGCTCACGGCGCGGCTGGAGAGCGCGCATCCCGATCCGCGCGAACAGCTGCGCGACGTGATCTCGCTGCCGATCCGCGGCCGGGCGGCACAGCGCGCCGCGCGCATCGAGCTGGCGATCCGCGCCTGGGCGCGGCGCGATGCGATGGCACGCCAAGCGGTCGACGAGGCCGATGGTTCGCGCATCGCCTACATCGCGCAGCTGTTCTCGGCGCTGGGCTTCGGCGTGGCCGAGGCGCGCTTCCGTGCCTTTGCGCTGTATGCCTACGTGGTGGCCGAATCGCAGATCGCGGCGCCGATCGCTCAGCTGCAGCGCGCGGAGCGCGACCGCTTCATTGAGCGACTGATGCTGCTGCCGCTGCCGGGCTGAGACGCGCGCTGCGGTCGGCTCAACGGCTCTGCCGGTCGCGCCAGCGGTAGTAGCGGATCGACGGCGCCAGGAACCAGGGCTTGCCGCTGTACAGCGGCCGTGTCTGGAAGGCCAGGTCGTCGAAGGCGGTGCGGCCCTCGGCCAGGCCCAGCACCTGCTGGCCCAGCCGCATGCCCAGGTAGCTGCCCATGCCCACGCCCGAGCCGCAGTAGCCCATGGCGTAGTGCATGCCCTGGTGGCGGCCGATGTGCATCAGCTCGTCGAAGGTGTAGGCGACGAAGCCGCACCACGAATGGCCGATGCGCACGTCACGCAGTTCGGGGAATAGCGCCACCAGGTCGGCATGCAGCAGCGGGCCGCTCGCGCGCGGGTCGGTTTCATGCGTGGACACGCGCCCGCCGAACAGGATGCGCGTCTGGTCGGGTGACGCGCGGTAGTAGAAGACCACCTTGCGCGTGTCGCTGACGATGCGGTTCCTGGGCATCAGTCGGCGCATCTGCTCTGGCGGCAGCGCTTCGGTGGCGATGATGTAGCTGCCGATGGGGATGACACGCCGGCGCAGCCAGGGGGTCAGCGTGCCGGTGTAGCCGTTGGTGGCAATGACCACGTCGCGGGCCTGCACCACGCCGCGCGGCGTGTGCACCTTGAAGCCCGCGCCATCGGCTTCGACGCGCGTGGCCGGGCAGCGCGCCGCCAGCGTGACCCCCGCTTGCTGCACCAGCTGCAGCAGGCCCTGGTGGTAGCGCGCCGGGTCGACGCTGGCATGCTGCTCGTAGACCACGCCGCCCCAGTAGGCGTCGGTGCCCAGCTCCTGGTGCTGCTCGGCGCGCGGCACCACGTGCAGCCTGACCTCCAGTCCCTTGGGCTGTTGTGCCGCGTTGCGCGCCAGCTGCTCGAACTGCGAGGCGTTGTGCGCGGCGTGGAAGCGGCCGACGACGCCATAGTCGCAGTCGATGCCCTCGCTGGCGATGAACTCGCCCAGCCAGGCCAGCGAACGCCGGCCCTCGCGCACGATCTCGCGGGCACGGGCCTCGCCGTGGCGCCGCGCCAGTTCGGCGAAACCGGGCTTGACGCTGGTCGACACCTGGCCGCCGTTGCGCGTGCTGCAGCCCCAGCCGGCGTCCTCGGCATCCAGCACCAGCGTCTGGCGGCCGGCACGCGCCGTCTGCAGCGCCGCGTGCAGCCCGGTGTAGCCCGAGCCCACCACCACCACGTCGGCCTGCGCCGGCAGTGCCGTGTCGGGCAGCACCGGGCGTGGCATCTGGTCCCACCAGTAGGGTGCGAGCTTGGCGTCGGGCAGGAACAGTGAGGTCAAGAGCGGTCTCCATCGGCGTCGGCCAGCACCAGGTCGGCGCCTCGTTCGGCCACCATCATCGTTGGTGCGTTGGTGTTGCCTGAAGTGATGTGCGGGAAGATCGATGCGTCGATGACGCGCAGCCCGGCCAGGCCGTGCACGCGCAGCCGAGCGTCGACCACGGCCTGGCGCGGATCGGGCCCCATGCGGCAGCTGCCCACCGGATGGAACACGCTGGACGCGCGCTGGCGGATGTCGTCTTCCAGCTCCTGTTGCGACTGCGCCTGTGCGCCCGGTTCCAGCTCGCGCTCGATCACCGCGGCCAGCGCCGGCGTGGCCGCCAGCCGGCGCAGCCAGCGAGAGCCTTCGACCAGCGCGTCCAGGTCCTGCGGCGCGCTCAGCGAGTTGGGCACGATCAGCGGATCGGCGTCGGGGTCGGCCGAACGCAGCTGCACATGGCCGCGGCTGGCCGGCCAGCAGGGCTGGGCGCTGAGCAGGAAGCCGGGAAACGGGTCCGGGCTCATCAGCGCGCGCTGGCCCGGTGCGGCGCGGGTGTAGCTCAGTGGCGAGAAGTACAACTGCAGGTCGGGCTGCGCCGCGCCCGGCATCGAGCGGATGAAGCCGCCGCCTTGATTGACGCTCAGGCTCAAGGGCCCGCGCCGCGTCGCCAGGTAGCGCAGCGCGGCACGCACCCGGCCCGACCAGGGCCGCAGTTCCTGGTTGAGCGTCGGCACGCGTGCGCGGTACAGGTGGTCGATGCACAGGTGGTCCTGCAGATGACGGCCCACGGCCGGCTGGTCCCGCAGCACCGGCAGCCCCAGCGACTGCAGCAGCGCGGCAGGGCCCACGCCAGAAGCCTGCAGCAGCAGCGGCGAATGCACCGCGCCGGCACTGAGGATCAGCTCACGGCCCACGGCCACGCGGTGGCTGGCGTCGCGGTGGCGGTAGTGCAGCGCCACCGCGCACGTGCCGTCGAACTCGATGCGCGTCGCCTGCGCCTGCGTGCGCAGCACCAGGTTGGGTCGCGACAGCGCCGGGTGCAGGTAGGCGCGCGCGCTGGACATGCGCCGCCCGCCGTGCATGGTGATCTCGTACAGGCCCACGCCTTCGGTGCTGACACCGTTGAAGCCGGCGTTGTGCGGCAGGCCCAGCTCGGCGCCGGCACGCAGGAAGCTGGCGCACAGCGGGTGCACCTGGTCCGACACGTCGCTGATGCGCAGCGGGCCATCGTGGCCACGATGCGCATCGGGCGGTGCGTCGAAGCCCTCCATGCGCCGGTAGTAGGGCAGCACGTCGTCCCAGCCCCAACCGGGGTTGCCGTCCGCGCGCCAGCGCTCGAAATCGGCCGCTTGGCCGCGGATGTAGACCATCGCATTGATGGCGCTCGACCCGCCCAGCACCTTGCCGCGCGGCCAGTAGCCGCGGCGCCCGGCCAGCGCGGCTTCGGGCTCGGTGAACAGCCGCCAGTTCAACCGCGGGTCGTGGAAGGACAGGCCATAGCCGATCGGCACCTGCACGCGCAGCCGACGGTCGCTGCCACCGGCTTCGAGCAGCAGCACGCGGTGGCGTCCGTTCTGCGTCAACCTGTTGGCGAGCACGCAGCCGGCGGAGCCGGCGCCGACGATGACGTAGTCGAAGGGGCCCATGCGCCGAGGTTGCCACAGGGGCAGGGGCAGCCGGCAGACCCACTTTGGCTTTTGTCGCAGACCACTGGTCAGCTTGGGCGCCGGCGTCCCAACACCTGTGCCAGCACCCCCACGCCCCGCTCGATCTCGCCCGCCGTCACGCCGCCGAATCCCAGCACCAGGCCCTGCCGGTCACCGGCGGCGCGCGGCGCAATCGCATAACGCGCGATCGGCGACACCGTCACCTGACGCTGTGCCGCGGCGGACACCACTGCGGCCTCGTCATGGCCGGCGCGCAGCCAGCCCACGGTGTGCAGCCCGCTGGAACTGCGCTCCACCTCCAGCGCCTCGCCCAGTTGTGCGGCGGCGGCGCTGCATAGCGCCTCGTGGCGCTCGGCATAGAGCCGCCGCATGCGCCGGATGTGCGCGGCGAAATGGCCCTCGCCGATGAAGTCGGCCACCACCGCCTGGGTGTGCGTGGGCACGCCGTGCATCAGCCGGCTCATGATCGCGTCCAGCGGCTGCACCAGCGCGGGAGGCGCCAGCAGGTAGCCCAGGCGCAGGGAAGGGAACAGCGACTTGCTGAAGGTGCCGACATGGATCACCAGCCCGGTGGCGTCCACGCTCTTCAGTGTGGGCAGCGGCGGGCCGCCAAAGCTGAACTCGCCGTCGTAGTCGTCCTCGATGATCCAGGCACCCGCCTGGGCCGCGGCCTGCAGCAGTTCGAAGCGGCGCTGCAGGCTCATCACCATGCCCAAGGGCTGCTGGTGCGAAGGCGTGACGAAGGCCAGCCGAAATGTCGGCGCCAGACGCAAGCCCTCGGCCACGCGCAGCCCGTGTTCGTCCACCGGCACCGGCACCAGGTCGGCGCCGGCGGCGATGAGGCTGTTGCGCGCGCCGATCGCGCCCGGGTTCTCGAACCACACCTTGTCGCCCGGGTTGAGCAGCATCGAGCCCACCAGGTGGAAGGCATGCTGCGCGCCGCCGACGATGAAGATCTGCTGCGCGTCGCAGCTGATGCCGCGGTTGGCGCGCAGGTGCAGCGCGATCGCCTGGCGCAGCGCCGCCTGGCCGCCGGGTTCGCCATAGCCCATCACCTGGTGGCGCGGCGTGCGCCAGTGGCGCGCCGACAGCCGCGCCCACTGCGCCACCGGAAAGGCCTCGAAGGCCGGCAGGGCGGTGGTGAAGGCGCGCGCTTCGGTCGGTAGCCGAGAGCGGTCGCCGAAGCGGCTGACCGCCTGCGTCATGGTGCGCGACAGCTGCGGCGTGGCCATCGGCACCGCAGCGGCGGCTTCGCGCGGCGGTGCGCGCGGACGCTCGGTGTCCAGCGTGCGGCTGACGAACGCGCCGGCGCCCACGCGCGATTCGATCAGCCCCTCGGCCGTGAGCCGGTCGAAGGCCTCGATCACCGTGGTGCGTGACAGCGACAGCTCGCGCGCCAGCGTGCGGCTGGCCGGCAGCCTTTCGCCGACGGCAAAGCTGCCGGACAGGATCAGCTCGCGCAGCGCGCCGTGCAGTTGCGAGCTGACCGAGCGCGGCGAACGCGGATCGATGACGATGGACAGCAGCAGCGCGCCGCCGGCGCGCTTGACCATGAGAGGGGCGCCTGGAGTGGTGTCGAGGGGGAAACGGTATCACCGAAGTTTCAGAATGGACCTGTCGCGCCGGCACGGGCCGCGACCATGATCGCGACCGATGAAGATCCAGCGCATCGAAAGTTTCTGCACCGGCGACGTCGGCTTCGTGCGCGTCACCACGGACGACGGTGCCTTCGGCTGGGGCCAGGTGTCCACCTACCATGCCGACATCAGCGCGCTGGTGCTGCACCGCCAGGTGGCGCCCTGGGTGCTGGGGCAGGACGCGGTGGACATCGACGCGCTGGTCGACCGCGTCTGCGAATGCGAGCACAAGTTTCCCGGATCGCACCTGTACCGCGCCATCGGCGGCATCGACACCGCGCTGTGGGACCTGCGCGGCCGGCTCGAAGGCAAGCCGGTGTGCGCGCTGCTGGGCGGCACGCCGCGGCCGCTGCGCGCCTATGCCTCGTCGATGAAGCGCGACATCACGCCCGAGCAGGAGGCGGCGCGCTTCGCGGCGCTGCGCGAGCGCCACGGCTTCGACTCCTTCAAGTTCCGCGTCGGCGCCGAATACGGCCACGACCGCGACGAATGGCCCGGCCGCACCGAAGCCATCGTGCCCGCAATCCGCCGCGCGCTGGGGCCCGACGCGACGCTGCTGGTCGATGCCAACAGCGCCTTCTCGCCGGCGCGCGCCATACAGGTCGGCCACCTGCTGCAGGACCACGGCGTGGTGCACTACGAAGAACCCTGCCCCTACTGGGAACTGGAGCAGACGCGCCAGGTGCGCGAGGCGCTGGCGCTGGACGTGACCGGCGGCGAGCAGGACAACTACCTGCCGCTGTGGAAGCACATGATCGAGATGCGCGCGGTCGACGTGGTGCAGCCCGACGTCTGCTACATGGGCGGCATCGCGCGCACGCTGCGCGTAGCGCGCATGGCGCAGGCGGCGGGGCTGCCGTGCACGCCGCACAGCGCTAATCTGTCGATGGTCACGCTGTTCACGATGCACCTGCTGGGCGCGATCCCCAATGCCGGGCCGTACCTGGAACTGTCCATCGAAGGCCCGGACTACTACCCCTGGCAGGAAGGGCTGTTCGTCGAGTCACCCTACGGCGTGCACAACGGCCAGGTGCGCATTCCCGAGGCGCCGGGCTGGGGGGTGGAGATTCAGCCGGAGTGGCTGGCGCGGGCTGCGCACTGCGTCAGTGAGCGGGTTTGATACGGGCTTGCGCTTGTTCGAGCTGAGCACTACCGCTGCGGCACCAACTTGACCTGAAGCTCGCAACCCACTGCTTCGGCATAGCGCTTCAACGTGCTGAGCGACGGGGCGTGTTTGCCGGCGGATTCCAGGCGCGACACCGCGCTCTTGGTGGTGCCCATGCGCTCGGCTACCGCGTCTTGCGTCAACCCCGCCTTGGTACGCGCCTTGAGAAGCTGACTGACCACCTGGTACTCCAGTTCCAGCGACGCATAGGCCTCAGCGAACCCCTTGCGCTTGCTCGCCTTGTCCAGGAAGTCCCGGTGATCATGTTTGACGGGAATGTGCTTGAGTTCAGCCATGTTGCAACTCCTTGACCCGTTTGCGGGCGATTTTCAGTTCCTTGTCCGGCGTCTGCTGCGTCTTCTTGATGAACGCATGCACGACAACGACGCGCCTGCCGAGTAGAAAGCAGTACATGGCGCGGCCAATGCCGGAGCGGCCATGTGGCCGAAGCTCAAACAAGCCGTCCCCCATGCTTCGCGAATGAGGCAGCCTGAGATTCGGACCATGCTCCATGAGCAACTCAACCAACCGCGCATAGGCAGCAAGCACATCTACTGGCCAAGCCTCGATGTCGGCGAGGACTTTCGGGTGGTAGTACTCGACTGCAAACGCCATAGACGGATGTTAGCGCATTTGCTAACAACGTGGCACGTGGCCAGTGACACCCAGCGTAGAGCTAACCCGTGCCATGCCGCGGCGCCGCAGGACGAGGGAACCTAGATTCGCCTGCGCTTCGCCTTGTAGCGGACCAAGTTGTCCATCTCAACCTCCGGCTCAAGACCGTAGCGCTTGGCAACGACGTTCATCAGACGCTTCGCAGTTCCGGGCGGCAGATCGAGTTTTCTATCGGTCTCCCGAAAGTGGAGCAGCTTGCCGTTGTGGATGAGATCTTCGCGGTCTTGGTACATGGTTGTGAATTTGCCGAACTTCTCTTCGTCGGGCCGGAATAGCGTCGTGTCTAGGACCTCGGCGAGTTCGTTGTCGCTGTACCCGGTGTACCGCCCGGAGTAGAAGACCTTCTCATTCAAGTCCGTCTCCACAACTTTGACATCCTTGTACTTCGGAATGCGGCTTGTGATGTTGGTGGCGCGAAATGAAGTGATCTTTCCAAAACCGAACTGAGTGATGAGGGCGTCGAAGAGGAGCTTTAGATCGGCCACCTTGCCCATCGAAAGCGCTTGCAGGCGGTCCAGCGGAGCCGGCAGGGAACTTAAGGCAACGCTGAACAAGTACACCGAACAACACGTCGATGCGTTGTAGCGCGATGAAGCAACAGACCCTGGCCATGGCGGCCGATCAAGGCGGCGGAT
>JAGTRL010000177.1 GCA_018261815.1 Pseudomonadota bacterium | reverse complement strand
ACGCGCCTCGGGGAAAGGGTATAGCGCGGCACAGCCGAAAATGATGCCGTCGTGTTCGATGACGGTGTAGTTGGCGATATCGCGCTCGATTTCCGTGCGTTCGCGCCGCACCAGCGTGCCGTCGCGCTCGAAGGGTTCGATCAGCTGCAAGATGCCGCCCACGTCATCGGCGGTGGCCTCGCGCAGGCTCTCCAGCTTTTCGTCGACCACCATCGTGCCGATGCCGTCGTGGGTGAAGACCTCGAGCAGCAGTGCGCCGTCGGTGGCGAAGGGCAGGATGTGCGAACGCTCGACGCCGCCCTCGCAGGCGCGCACACAGTGCTGCAGGTAGAAGGCGGTGTCGCTGGGCTGCGTGGGCGCGGGCAACGCGGCCAGCATGCGCTTGGCATCGGCCAGTGCCAGTTCGGTGTCGATGGCGGCATCCGCGTCCTGCGGGTTCTCGCGGATGCCCGGCACCTCGGTCAGGAACAGCAGCTTGTCGGCGCGCAGCGCGATCGCGGTGCTGGTGGCCACGTCTTCCATCGTCAGGTTGAAAGCCTCGCCAGTGGGAGAGAAACCGAAGGGGCTGAGCAGCACCAGCGCGCCGATGTCGATGGCCCGCCGCATGGCCACCGCATCGACACGCCGCACCACGCCGCTGTGCATGAAGTCGACGCCGTCGACGATGCCCACGGGCCGCGCGGTGAGAAAGTTGCCCGACACCATGCGCACCGTCGAGTTGGCCATCGGCGTGTTCGGCAGACCCTGCGAGAACGCGGCTTCGATCTCGAAGCGCAGCTGGCCTGCGGCTTCCTGCGCGGCATCCAGCGCCACCGCATCGGTGATGCGCAGCCCATGGCTGAAGCGCGAGACATGGCCCTTGGCGGCGAGTTGCTCGTTCACCTGCGGCCGAAAGCCGTGCACCAGCACCAGCTTGATGCCCATCGAATGCAGGATCGCCAGGTCCTGCACGAAGGCATTGAGCTTGCCCGCGGCGATCAGCTCGCCGGCCATCGCCACGACGAAAGTCTTGCCCCGGTAGGCGTGCATGTAGGGCGCGACGGCGCGGAACCATGGCACGAAGGTGTGGGGAAAGACAAGGTTCATGGGCGCTCGCTGGGGGACGCCGGGATTGTGCCGCAGCGTGTTGGCACCGACGGGCGGCGACCATAATCCGCGCCTCGTGAACAGCGCCCCCGACTCCCCCCGCCGCGCGCGGCCCGGCAACCCGGTGCCGCCGATCAGCTACCCCGAAGCGCTGCCCGTTTCGCAGCGCCGCGACGAAATCGCGCAGGCATTGCGCTCGCACCAGGTGATCATCGTCTGCGGCGAGACCGGCTCGGGCAAGACGACCCAGCTGCCGAAGATCGCATTGGAACTGGGCCGCGGCCTGGGCGTCGGCGGCAGCGGGCTTATCGGTCACACCCAACCGCGGCGCATCGCCGCCAGCTCGGTGGCCAAGCGCATCGCCCAGGAGCTGAATTCACCGCTGGGCGAAGTCGTAGGGTTCAAGGTGCGCTTTCAGGACCGGCTGCAGCCGGGCGCGTCGGTCAAGCTGATGACCGACGGCATCCTGCTGGCCGAGACGCAGACCGACCCGCTGCTGCGCGCCTACGACACGCTGATCGTCGACGAGGCCCACGAGCGCAGCCTGAATATCGACTTCCTGCTCGGCCACCTGCGGCAGATCCTGCCGCGGCGGCCGGACCTGAAGGTGGTGGTGACCTCGGCCACCATCGATGCCGACCGTTTTGCGCAGCACTTTGCCGGCGCGGCGGGCCCGGCGCCGGTGATCATGGTGTCCGGGCGGCTGTTCCCGGTGGAGCAGCGCTGGCGGCCGTTTCAGGAGCGCCGCGACCACGACCTCAACGATGCTATCGCCGACGCGGTCGACGAACTGTGGCGCGACGGCGGCCCTGGAGACATCCTCGTCTTCCTGCCCGGCGAGCGCGAGATCCGCGAGGCCGCCGACCACCTGCGCAAGCACCTGGCGCAGGCGCAAAGGGGCTTGCAGTCGGAGATCCTGCCGTTGTTCGCGCGCCTGAGCCAGCAGGAACAGGAGCGTGTGTTCGAGGCCGGCAACGGCCGGCGCATCGTGCTGGCCACCAACGTGGCCGAGACCTCGCTCACCGTGCCCGGCATCCGTTATGTCATCGACAGCGGCCTGGCGCGAGTCAAGCGCTACAGCTACCGCAGCAAGGTCGAGCAGCTGCAGGTGGAGCCGATCAGCCAGGCCGCGGCTCACCAGCGCGCCGGCCGTTGCGGCCGCGTGGCCCACGGCATCTGCATACGCCTGTACGACGAGGCTGATTTCGCGCAGCGCCCGCGCTTCACCGACCCGGAGATCCTGCGCTCGTCTCTGGCCGGCGTGATCCTGCGCATGAAGTCGCTGCGCCTGGGTTCGGTGGAGGAGTTCCCGTTCCTGGAAGCGCCGCCGAAGAAGGCCATCGCCGACGGCTACGCGCTGCTCGGCGAGTTGAATGCGGTGGACGAAGCCAACGAGCTGACGGCCATCGGCCAGGCGCTTTCCAGGCTGCCGCTGGACCCGCGGATCGGCCGCATGATCCTGGAAGCGCGCGATCGCCAATGCCTGCACGAAGTGCTGATCATCGCCTCGGCCTTGAGCGGCCAGGACGTGCGCGACCGTCCGCTGGAACACAGTCAGGCCGCCGACGAGAAGCACAGGAAGTTCGACGACGAGAAGTCCGAGTTCATCGGCATTCTCAAGCTGTGGAAGTGGATCGAGGAGGGCCGCGGCGTGCACGGTCATGCCGGTGCGGGCAGCGACAGCCACAAGCTGTCCAACCGCCAGCAGGAACATCGCCTTCGCGACAGCTTTGTCAACGTGCGCCGCGTACGCGAATGGCGCGACATCCACAGCCAGCTGCACACGGTGGTGGCCGAGCACGGCTGGCGGCTGAACGGCTCGCCCGCCACCTACGAGCAGATCCACCTGGCGATGCTGGCCGGGCTGCTGGGCAACATCGGCTTGAAGAGCGACGACGACGAGTGGTACCTCGGCGCGCGCGGCATCAAGTTCTGGCGCCACCCGGGCGCGCACCTGAGCAAGAAGCCCGGCCGCTGGCTGGTGGCCGCCGAGTTGGTGGAAACGACAAGGCTGTACGGCCGTGGGCTGGCCGCCATCGAGCCGCAGTGGTTGCCCGGCATCGCAGGACACCTGCTGAAGACCCAGCTGCTGGAGCCGCACTGGGAGAAGAAGGCCGGCGAGGTCATCGCGCTGGAACGGGCCACGCTCTACGGCATCGTCATCTACAGCAACCGGCGGGTGAACTTCGGCAATGTCGACCCGGCCGCTGCGCGCGAGATCTTCATCCGTGAGGCGCTGGTCGGTGACGAGTGGGAGACGAAGCTGCCCTTCCTGTCGCACAACCGCAAGCTGATCGCGCAGGTGGAGGAACTGGAGCACAAGAGCCGCCGTCAGGACGTGCTGGTCGACGACGAACTGATCTTCGCGTTCTATGACCAGCAGCTGCCGCACGACGTGTGCTCCGGTGCGAGCCTGGAGCGCTGGGTCCGCGACGAGGTGAAGAAGCAGCCGCGGCTGCTGATGCTGACGCGCGATGAGCTGATGCGCCACGAGGCGGCCGGCATCACGACCGCGGCCTTCCCGAAGACGCTGCGCCTGGGCGGCATCGACTGCGAGGCCAGCTACCTGCACGAACCTGGCGACCCGAAGGATGGCGTCACCGTCACGGTGCCGATCTATGCGCTCAACCAGGTCAGCGAGGAGCGCTGCGAATGGCTGGTGCCCGGCATGCTGAAGGACAAGGTGCTGAGCCTGCTGAAGACGCTGCACCAGCGGCCGCGCTCGCGGCTGGTGCCGTTGCCGGCCTATGCCGATCAATTTGTCGCCGGCACGCCCTTCGCACAGGGGACGCTGCTCGATGCGCTGTTGAAGGCCGTGCGCGAGCGCACGCAGCTGGCGGTGCAGCGCAACGACTTCAAGCTCGAGCAGCTGCAGCCGCACCTGTTGATGAACTTCCGCATCGTCGACGAGCATGGCCGGCAGCTCGGTACCGGCCGCAACCTGGCCACCCTCAAGGCTGAACTCGGCGGCCTGGCGCGTACGGCCTTCCAGGCGCTGGCGGCCTTGAAGCTGCCGGCCGCGGCGCCGTTGCCGGCGGCGCCGGCCGAAGGCCCGGTGCGCGGCGTCAAGGCGCAGCTCGCGCCGCGTGCCACGCAGGCTGTGGAAGCGGCGCGCCATACCACGTGGAGCTTCGGCGAACTGCCCGAGCTGATGGAGATCCGCCGCGGGGCGCAGAGCCTGGTCGGCTTCCCGGCGCTGGTGGACTGCGGCGACGGTGTCGAGATCGAGGTCTTCGACGAGCCCGAGGTAGCGGCCGCGAAGCACCGCGCCGGGCTGCGCCGGCTGGTGGCGCTGCAGATCAAGGAGCCGCTGAAGTACCTGGAAAAGAACATCCCCGACCTGCAGAAGATGGCCGCTGCCTACATGGGCCTGGGCACGCTGGAGGAACTGCGCGAGCAGGTCATCACGCTGGCGTTGGACCGCGCCTTCCTGGCCGAGCCGCTGCCCACCGACGAGACCGCCTTCAAGCGCCGCATCGAGGAAGGGCGGTCCCGCCTGACGCTGATCGCGCAAGAGGTGGCGCGCCTGGCTGGGCAACTGCTGACCGAGTACGTGGCCGCGCAACGCAAGCTGAAGGACAGCCGGCCGCCGAGGGAGGCGGCCGACGACATCCAGGCCCAGTTGCAGCGGCTGATGCCCAAACGCTTCATGCTCGCCGCGCCCTATGCGCAACTGCAGCACATGGTGCGCTACCTGAAGGCCGTGACGCTGCGCCTGGACAAGCTGAAGGCCGATCCGGCCCGAGACGCGTCACGCCTGGCCGAACTGCGGCCGCTGGAGCAGCGCTGGCTGCGCCGGCTAGGCGAGTTGAAGGGCAGTGGCGATGCGCGGCTCGATGAGTACCGCTGGCTGCTCGAGGAGCTGCGCGTCAGCCTGTTCGCGCAGGAGCTGCGCACGCCCCAGCCGGTGAGTGCGAAGCGGCTGGATCGTGCATGGGCCCAACTCGTGAGCTGAGCCCCGCGAACGTCAGGCCGGCACCGACGGCAACCCCGACAACGCCATTGCCAGCTCAGCCTCATCGTAGGACTGATCGCTCAGCTTGCCAGCGAAGTAGTTCTGGTACGCCGTCATGTCGAAATGGCCGTGGCCACACAGATTGAACAGGATCACCTCGCTGCGCCCCTCGGCCTTGCAGCGCAGCGCCTCGACGATCGCGCCCTTCACCGCGTGGTTGGCCTCGGGCGCAGGCACGATGCCTTCGGCGCGCGCGAACATCACGCCGGCCTCGAAGCAGGCGGTCTGGTGGTAGGCGGTGGCCTCGATCAGGTTCAGTTCCTTCAGGTGGCTGACCAGCGGCGCCATGCCGTGGTAGCGCAGCCCGCCGGCGTGGAAGCCCGGCGGCGTGAAGGTGCTACCGAGGGTGTGCATCTTGGTCAGCGGCGTCAGGTGCGCGGTGTCGCCGAAGTCATAGGCGAACTTGCCGCGCGTCAGGCTCGGGCAGGCGGCGGGTTCCACCGCCACGATGCGGCGCTTCTTGCCGCCGCGCAATTGCTGGCCGATGAAGGGGAAGCTGATGCCGGCGAAATTGCTGCCGCCGCCCGTGCAACCGACGATCACGTCCGGGTCGTCGCCGGCCATCTCCAGCTGCAGCATCGCTTCCTGGCCGACGATGGTCTGGTGCAGCAGCACATGGTTCAGCACCGAACCGAGCGCGTACTTGGTGTCGTCGTTCGTCGCGGCGATCTCCACCGCCTCGCTGATGGCGATGCCCAGCGAGCCCGGGTGGTCGGGTCGCTGCGCCAGGATGGCGCGCCCGGAATTGGTCTCGTTGGACGGGCTGGCGACGCAGGTGGCGCCGTAGGTTTCCATCAGCGCGCGGCGGTAAGGCTTCTGGTCGTAGGACACGCGCACCTGGAACACCCGCACCTGCAGACCGAACAGCGATCCGGCGAAGGCCAGCGAGGAGCCCCACTGGCCGGCGCCCGTTTCGGTGCTGAGCTTCTTGATGCCCGCCTGGGCGTTGTACCAGGCCTGGGGCACGGCGGTATTGGGCTTGTGACTGCCGGCGGGCGAGACGCCTTCGTACTTGTAGTAGATCTTCGCCGGCGTGCCGAGAATCTTCTCCAGGCGATGGGCGCGGACCAGCGGGCTCGGCCGCCACAGCTTGAAGACCTCGCGCACCGGCTCGGGAATGGGGATCTCGCGTTCGGTGGACACCTCCTGCAGGATCAGCTCCATCGGGAACAGCGGCGCCAGGTCGTCCGGGCCCACCGGCTGCATCGTGCCCGGGTGCAGCACCGGGGCCGGCGGCACCGGCAGGTCGGCGGCGATGTTGTACCAATGCTTGGGCATCTTGCTTTCGTCGAGCACGAACTTGGTGGGCGAACTCATGGCGGGGGTCTCCTCTTGGGGGGTGGATCGGCAGCGCACATGCTAAGCCGCGACGGCACCCGGGCGAAAGCGGGAACGCCAACGCGTTGATGCGGCTCAAGCCGCCCGTCGGTGCGGCCGCCCAGAATCGGCCCATGGCAAAGATTCCCCTGCGCGCGCTTCTTGCATGGCTGGCTCTGCTGGCTGCGACCGTCCCGGTCCTGGCCGAACCGCGTGACACGCCAATGCCGGGCGAATTCGTCGTCATCGATGGCCGTATCGATGCCGGCACCTATGCCGGGTGGAAGCTGTTCCACACCGCCTGCTATGTGTGCCACGGCGTCGGCGGCACCGGCACCGATGTCGCGCCGAACCTGGTCGAGCGCGTCGGCAACTACACGCCGCGCGGCTTTGCCGCCAAGGTGCTCAGCAGCTACCGCATCGTGCCGATGCCCGATGGCGCGCTGGCCGATCGCGAGGCCGAGCGCGAGGCGCTGCTCGAACTGCTGATGAAGCGCGAGCGCCAGTTGCAGGGCCAGCCGCTGATGCCGGCCTGGGACGTCGACGACGAGGTGGCGCCGCATGTGCTGGACCTTTACGCCTACCTGACGGCGCGCTCCGCCGGGGTGCTGGGGCCGGGCAGGCCGAAGCGCCTGCCCGCTAAGCCGCGCTGAGCGGCAAGTACCTCAGCGCAGGATCTCCAAGGCCCGGTCCATGCCGCCGGACATGATGGAGACCAGCGCCTTTTCGCGCACCGCCGGCTTCGGGTGGTAGGCGATCGACAGGCCCGCAGCCATCATCATCGGCAGGTCGTTGGCGCCGTCGCCGACGGCGATGGCCTGTTCGGTGGAGATGCCCATCAGCTCGCACACCTCGAGCAGCACACGCTTCTTCTCGGCACCGTCGACGATGTCGCCCCAGGGCCGGTCGAACAGCGTACCGGTGAGCCGCCCGTTGAACACGCCCAGCGTGTTGGCGCGCGCGAAGTCCAGCTTCAGGTGCTGGCGGATGCGCTCGCTGAAGAAGCTGAAGCCGCCGCTGATCAGCAGCGTTTTCAGCCCCGCCGCCTGGCAGGCGCGCACGAACTCGGCCACGCCCGGGTTCAGCTGCAGCCGCTGGTCGTAGACCTGCTGCAGCGCTGATTCGCTCACGCCGGCCAGCAGCGCGACGCGGCGGCGCAGGCTGTCCTTGTAGTCGGCGATCTCGCCGCGCATCGCGGCTTCGGTGATTTCGGCCACCTCCGCCTTGCGGCCGGCCACGTCGGCGATCTCGTCCACGCATTCGATGTTGATCAGCGTGGAATCCATGTCGAAGGCCACGAGCTTGTACTCAGCCAGCCGCAGCGGCGGCTTCAGGCCGCGGATCCACAGGCCGATGGCATATTCGATGGCGTTCATCGCGCCTGCACCAGGGGTTGGCCGACCGGCTTGCCCAGCGAGCGCAGCAGGTCGCGCATGAAGGCCGCGCGCTGTGCCGGCTCGGCGATCTCGCGTTCGATGCGCAGCTTCTCGTTGCCGGCCAGTTTGATGTGGCGGTTCTTCTGCACCAGCGCGATGATGGCCGCGGCGTCGATCGGCGGGTTGGGGCGGAAGCTCACGCTCATCAGCTTCGGCCCGGCATCGATCTTCTGCACGCCGTAGGGCTTGGCCAGCACGCGCAGCCGGTGCGTGTCGAACAGCGTCTGGCCCTGCACCGGCAGCTTGCCGAAGCGGTCGGTGATCTCCTCCAGCAGCGCGTCGATCTGTTCGGCTTTTTCCGCCGTGGCCAGCCTCTTGTACAGGCTCAGCCGGGTGTGCACGTCGCCGCAGTAGGCGTCGGGCAGCAGGGCCGGGGCGTGCAGGTTGATCTCGGTGGTGGCGCCGAAGGGGCTCAGCAGGTCGGGCTCGCGCCCGGCCTTGAGCGAGCTGACGGCCTCGGCCAGCATGTCGTTGTACAGCTGGAAGCCCACCTCCATCATGTTGCCGCTCTGGTTTTCGCCCAGCACCTCGCCGGCACCGCGGATCTCCAGGTCGTGCATGGCCAGGTAGAAGCCCGAGCCCAGCTCTTCCATCTGCTGGATGGCATCGAGCCGCATCGTCGCCGCCTTGCTCAGGCCCTGCAGGTCGGGCACCAGCAGGTAGGCATAGGCCTGGTGGTGGCTGCGGCCGACTCGGCCGCGCAGCTGGTGCAGCTGCGCCAGGCCGAACTTGTCGGCCCGCGCCATGACGATGGTGTTGGCGGTGGGCACGTCGATGCCGGTCTCGATGATGGTCGAGCACAGCAGCAGGTTGTGGCGCTGCGCGATGAACTCGCGC
>JAGTRL010000176.1 GCA_018261815.1 Pseudomonadota bacterium | reverse complement strand
GCGCGCATCGCCACGCGCAGTTTGGCGTCGAGGTTGCTCAGCGGCTCGTCGAACAGGAACACCTTCGGGTCGCGCACGATCGCGCGGCCCATGGCCACGCGCTGGCGCTGGCCACCGGACAGCTCGCGCGGAAAGCGGTCGAGCAGCGGGTCCAGGTTGAGGATGCGCGCGGCATTGGCGACCCGGTCGCCGGTGGTCTTGGCATCGGCCTTGCGCAGCTTCAGGCTGAAGGCCATGTTGTCGCGCACCGTCATGTGCGGATACAGCGCGTAGCTCTGGAAGACCATCGCGATGTCGCGGTCCTTGCTCTCCAGGTCGTTGACGACCTTACCGTCGATCATGATCTCGCCGCCGGAGATTTCTTCCAGCCCGGCCAGCATGCGCAGCAGCGTGCTCTTGCCGCAGCCCGACGGGCCGACGAGCACGACGAACTCGCCATCGGCGATGTCGAAGCCGATGCCGTGGATGACCTTGACCTTGCCGTAGGCCTTTTCGATGTTGCGAAAGGTGACCGATGCCATCTAGGCTCCCCCCCGAAGCGCCTTTGGCGCTCCCCCCCAGGGGGGCGCCGCCAGCGGCCTGGCAAAGCCAGTTCCGCGGCGGCCGTTCGATCTGTTCGTTGTCGTCATGATTTCACTGCGCCGGCGGTGAGGCCCGACACCATGTAGCGCTTGAAGGCGTAGTAAATCGCCGCCGGCGGCAGCGCGTAGATGAAGCCGGTGGCCATCAGCAGCTCCCAGGGCGAATCGTCGGCCGCGAGGAAGTTGCCCAGCGCCACGGCCAGCGTCAGGTGCTGCTCGTTGGACAGCAGCAGGAAGCCGTACAGGTACTCGTTCCAGGCCAGCAGCAGCGCATAGGTGCCCACCGCCACCAGCGACGGCACCATCAGCGGCAGGTAGACCAGGCGGAACAGCTGCAGTGGCGTGGCGCCGTCGATGCGCGCCGCTTCGTCCAGCTCCCACGGCAGTTTGTCCGAGGCCTGCTTCAGCACCCAGATGCAATAGGGCGAGGCGATGGTGACCATCGCCAGCACCAGCGACCAGCGGTTGTTGAGCAGGCCGTAGGTGGCCATGGTCTTGTACATCGGCACGGCCAGGAAGGCGGCCGGGATGAAGTAGGTGAACAGCGCCAGGTTCATCACCGTGCGCCCGCCGGGCACCTTCAGCCGGCTGATGGCAAAGGCCGCGGTGGTGGCGATGAACAGCGTGATCACGCCCACCGCCACCGCGATCCACAGCGAGTTGCCGAGCTGCAGCCAAAAATGGTTCAGGTAGAAGTGCTTCTGCTGGAACACGGTGTCGAAGTTCTGCAGCGTCGGGTTCTTCGGCCAGAGGCGCCCCGATGTGGCCTGGTCGCGCTCGGAGATCGCAAACAGGAACATGTGATAGACAGGAATCAATGTCCACAGCAGCACCGGGATGCCGATCAGCAGCAGCTTGGCTTCGGTGGTGACGGCTTTCAGCTTCATTTGCTCAGCCGCTTCATCATGAAGAAGACGATCGGCAGCACCAAGGGCATGCTCACGACGATCGACGCCATCGCCAGCTCGATCTGGTCCAATCGCAGGTAGCGGATGCCCAGCGTGGCCAATACGTGCGTCAGGTCGGCCGGGCCGCCGCCGGTGAGCAGGTAGACGCTGTTGAAGTCGCCCAGCGTCCAGATCATCGACAGCAGCGTCGAGGTCAGGTACAGCCCGCGCATCGAAGGCCAAGTGATGTAGCGGAACTTCTGCCAGTTGGATGCACCGTCCACGCTCGCCGCTTCGTACTGCTCGCCCGGAATCGCCATGCGCCCGGCCAGCAGGATCAGTGTCCAGAAGGGCAGCGACTTCCAGATGTGCATCAGCATCGAGAAGCTCAGTGCCAGCGTGGGGTCGTTCAGCCAGTTCGGCCCGTCCAGACCGGTGAGCCTGAAGATGGTGCTGTTGATCACGCCCCATTCGGGGTTGAGCATGAAGCGCACTGACAGGATCGTCGGGATCGACGGCACCGCCCACGGCAGGATGAACAGCACCGCCAGCACCTTGATCCACCAGCGCGTGTGCAGGAAGAAGCCCGACAGATACAGCGCGATCATCATCTTGATGTTGATCGCCACCAGCAGGAACACGATCGTGTTGACCGCGGTGCGGAAGAAGATCGGGTCCTGGAACAGCTTGACGTAGCTGTCCGGGCTGCGCGCCAGCCACAGCCCGTAGCCGACCGGGAAGAGCACGAAGATCAGGAACACCAGCAGGTAGGGCACCACGAACAAACGGCCCCAGAAGCCCCAGATGCTGAGGGGCTTGCGGGGCCGGGTCGCGGCCGTGGGCAATGCGGCAGTGTTCATTCAGCTCGACCGGCCGGCAGCGCACCGCTGCCGGCCGGTGCCGTACTCAGTTGGCCACCACCTTGATGCGCGCGATCATCTCGTCGACGGCCTTGTCCACCGGCACCTTCTCGCTGAGGATGCGGTTCATCGCCTTGGCCCAGACGTTCTCGTTGTTCAGCGTCGTGAACTTGTAGTTCTTGGTGAATTCGAACGAGGTCGTGCCGGACATGAACTGGTTGTACACGGCCAGGCGGTGCGGGTCGTTCTTCCAGAACGGGCTCTGCTGCCCGGCCTTGGTCACCGGGAACCAGCGGCCCAGCGAGCCTTCCACGTAGGGCCCGAGGATCGGCTCGTCGAGGATGAAGGCGACGAAGGCCTTGGCGCCAGCCTTGTTCTTCGCATCCTTGAAGATCACGCCGGTTTTCACTGCCGAGCGATAGGTCATCTTCGTGCCGTCCGGCTTGTTGGGGAAGCCGGCGGTGGCGATGAGCTCGGTGTAGTTCTTCTTGGCGGTGGCGCGCTGCGCTTCGGTGAGCGCCGGGTTGTTCATGTCGTCCAGCCACTTGGCGGCGATCGAGATCGTCGCGTTGTGCGTCAGGATGATGGTCTTGTTGTGGAAAGCGACGTTGTTGTCCGGGTCCTTCCAGGCCGTCGAAGACGGCGGCGTGCAGCCCTTGCCGTACACGTAGGTGTAGTCGGTCATGGCCTTGATCAGGCCGTCGCGCACCGCCGGGTCATCGACCAGCAGCTTGCCCGAATCGCTGACCAGCTTGACGTTGTACGCGTCCATGAAGGTCAGGAACGAGTAGAACGAGTCGCTCGAATCCACGCCCATCGGGAAGCCGGTGGAGAAACCACGCTGGCCGGTCTTCTGGCGGTAGGCGGGCTGCACTTTCTCGCACCAGAACTCCCAGTAGCCCTTCCAGTCCTTCGGGATGTCGCTTTCCTTGAACCCGGCTTCGGCCAGCATGTCCTTCCAGTACTGGATGTGCATGGTCTGCTGCTTGATCGGATAGGCGTAGTAGGCCCGCGTCTTGGCTACGTCGTTGTAGAGGAAGGTGGTCGACAGCGCCTGCGGCTCGAACTTGGCGCGTATCGGCTCGATGATCGCGGTCACGTCCTCGAGCTTGCCTTCGTTGGCCCACTTGGCGGTGACCTGGAAGTCGTAGACGTCGCCGTAGGCCACGTCGGGCGGGTTGCCGGCGTCGAGCGCGGCCACGCTCTTCGGGATGATCTCCTGCGGCGCGTACAACGACAGTTCGACCTTGTACTTCGGGTACTTGGCCTCGAACTTCTTGATGGCGGCGTAGAGGGCGTCGTCCTCGGCCTTGTAGAAGCCCTTGCCCCACCAGACGGTGAGTTTTTCCTGGGCCTGGGCGAAGGCCGGGCTGGTCGCGATCAAGGCGCCGCCAAACAGCGCTGCGGCGGCAATCTGCTTCAGTTTCATCGTGATGTCTCCATGCGTTGAGTCGGTTCATGCAACGGCCGGGCACGGCCGCCGCAACGCGCGGATCATAGGGTCCGCCGTCTGCCGACAACACAGGAAGTACCCTTGCGCGGCGCCGTAACCACGCCGTAACCTGGACTCAGCCCGACCCGCGCAGGGGTCGAGCCTTTGGGCAGCACGGGACCGTGCGCAGGCGCGGTCCCGTGTCCGCTCTCAGTGGCCGCGCCAGCGCGGTGGGCGCTTGTCCAGGAAGGCGGCGATGCCTTCGCGGCTGTCGGCCGAGGCGCGCACTCGATTGGCCGCCTCGGTGCTGAGCTGCCAGGCCAGCGCATCGTCGGCATCGATGGCCTGGTTGATGACACCCAGGCTTTCGCGCACCGCCACCGGGCTGTTGGCGCAGATGTCCGCAGCCATTGCCAGCGCGGTGTCCAGCGCGGCACCGTCGTCGCACAGGCGGTTGACCAGGCCCAGCGCATGGGCGCGCTCGGCGTCGATAGGGTCGCCGGTCAGCACCATCTCGCGCGCCAGGTTCAGCGGCAGCGCCCGGGCACCGCGGAACACGCCGCCATACAGCGCGAGCAGCCCGCGCTTGACCTCGGGTAGCGCAAAGCGCGCGCGGCGCGAGGCCACCACCAGGTCGCAGGCCAGCACCATCTCGAAACCGCCGCCGAAGGCCAGACCGTCGACGGCGGCAATCAGCGGCTTGCGCCGTTCACGCCGGATCAGGCCATAGGGCCCGCCGCGTTCGGTGCTGTTGCGGTCCGGGTCGGCCAGGTCGCTGCCGGCCGAAAAGGCGCGGCCGTTGCCGGTGAGCACGCCGGCCCACAGCTCGGGGTCGTCGTCGAGCAGGTTCATCGCCGCGTCCAGGCCGAGCGTCATGTCGCGGTCCATGGCGTTGAGCTTGGCGTCGCGGTCCAGGCGCACCAGCAGCACGCGGCCGTGGCGTTCGCTGACGACGGGCATGGCCTCAATACCCCGGCGGCGCTTGGAAGCCGCCGATCAGGCCGGCCAGCTGCCCGGCCAGCCAGATGGTGCTGAGGTCGCCGAACTCCGGCCCGACGATCTGCACGCCCACCGGCAGCCCCTCGGCGCCGAGCCCGGCCGGCGCGATGGTGGCCGGCAGGAAGGAGGCGGTGGCCAGCCCGGCCCAGAACAGCTGGCCGAAGTACGGGCGCTCGACGCCGTTGACGCGCAGGGTGCGTGCCGGCATCGGCTCGCTCTGGTCGTGCGGGAACGCGGCCGTGGCGGTGATCGGCATCAGCAGCACGTCGAAGCGGCTGAAGAACTCGTGCCAGGCCCAGCGCAGGTGCTCGCGTTGCTGGTGGGTCTCGAACACCTCCTTGTAGCTGGCGGTGGAGGCGCGCAGCGCCATCGCATGGTCGCTGGCATCGTCGTCGCGCAAGCGCGCCCGAGCGGCCACCAGGTCGGCAAAGTCGGCGCGGCGCGCGGCGAGGTTGGACTGCAGCAGCGTCAGGTAGATGCGATGCGCCTGCAGCGGGTCGAAGTCCGGCCGGGCCTTGAAGTCCACCTTGGCGCCGGCCTTGGCCAGCGCGCGGGCCGCGGCCTCGATGCGGACCTTCACGCTGTCGTCCACCGGGGCGATGGGTTCGTCCAGCCAGACGCCGACGCGCAAGCCCTTCAGCGCCTTGGGCGGCGCCGGCAGCCTGTACTGCAGGCCGCGCGCGTTGAGCACATCCGGGCCGACAGTCAGCTTCAGCGCCAGCGCCAGGTCAGCAGCGCTGCGCGCCAGCGGGCCGATCACCGACAGGTCGGCTTCGGCGCCGGGCTTCGGTGCCAGGCTGTGGCCGCGCTTGGGCACGATGCACCAGGTGGACTTGTGGCCATAGACGCCGCAGTACGCGGCCGGGTTGCGAATGCTGCCGCCAATGTCGCTGCCGTATTCCAGCGCGCTGAGGCCCGCCGCCATCATGGCCGCGCTGCCGCCCGACGAGCCGCCGGGCCCGCGCGCCAGGTCCCAGGGGTTGTTGGTGGTGCCGTAGACGGCGTTGTAGCTCTGGAAGTCGGCCAGGTTCAGCGGCACGTTGCTCTTGCCGAAGACCACCGCGCCGGCGGCCTTGAGCCGGTCCACGGCCAGTGCGTCGGTGGCGGCCGCATGGTCCTTGCGCGGTACATGCCCCCAAGTGGTGGGATGGCCCTCCAGGTCGAAGGATTCCTTCACCGTCATCGGCAGGCCGTGCAGCGGGCCCCAGAGCTCGCCCTTGGCCAGCGCGCGGTCGGCGGCGCGGGCGCGGGTCATGGCGGCCTTGCGATCATCGACCACCAGCGCATTCAGCGTCGGGTTGTAGCGGTCCACGCGCTCCAGATAGGCCTTGAGCAATTCGACGCTGCTGACCTGGCCGCGGCGCAAGGCGGCAGCCTGCGCGGTGGCCGATCCAAAGGGGAAGGATTTCAGCGTCACGCTCATCGTGTCACCTGCGGGTCGAGCGGGTAGATCGGCCGGCGCAGCCGCTCGAAGCGGTGCTGGCCATAGTCGGAGGTGCAGACACCGACGCCGGCGCATTCGACCACCGCCTTGGCCAGGTGGCTCATGCCGGCGCGCCAGTGGATGCGGCTCTTCAGCATCACATAGCGCTTCTGCATCGGGTCGATGCCCAGCGACAACAGCGTGTTCACGTCGAAGGGCTCGACATGGCGCGAGAACAGCACGATCTCCACGCGGCCGGTGTCCAGCACCACCGCATGCCCCATATCCTGCTGCGTGCCGGCCGCCATCGGGCCCTTGGCGCGGTACTTGCCGTCGAAGATCGTCTTGACGCGGCCGCTGACCTGAAGGGGTTCGCTGGGCTCGGGGCACATCGGCATCTTCTGCTTGCCGCCGATCGACAGCGTGATCGTCGCGCCGATGCCGGCGGCGATGGCCTCGCGCACGGCCTGCGGATCGAAGATGCCGAAGGCGGCGACGTTGTCCAGCCGCTGGCGCATGATCTCGGCCAGCACGCGGGTGGTGTCCATCGGCCCGCCGGAGGCGGCGTTGTCGTAGTGGTCGAGCAGGAAGACCGGACCTTCGGTCATGGCCTTGGCGCGCGCCACCGACTGCTCCAGCGGCTCGAGCCGGTAGACGAAGGCTTCGCGCTGCGCCCAGGCCGCGGCGAGCAGCTCATCGCGCAGCCGTTCGGCCAGCGCCATGTCATTGTTGGTGGTGATGACCACACTCAGGCCGGCGTTGCGGATGTCCGCATGCGGGAAGCCGACGAACAGGCTGGCGCACAACGCACCCTCAGCCTCCATGGCCTTGCAGCGCGCCTGCAGCGAACGGTTCGGTTCGTCGGCCGTGCCCTGGCGCATCACGTGCGGCAGCATCGGTACGTTGCCCCAGGCGGTGGTGGGCCGCACCTCGCCCTTGAGCATGCGCATCAGCGCCGTGCCGGCGCGCCGGCCGGTGTCGTACATGTCCACATGCGGATAGGTCTGGTACCCGGCGACGACGTTGGCAGGCAGCACCATTTCCGGGTAGACGTTGGCGTGCATGTCGTAGCTGACCGCGATCGGTGTCTTCGAGTCGATGGCACGAATGCGCGACAGCAGTGTGCCTTCGCCGTCCTCGTGGCTGCGCGTGACCATCGCGCCGTGCAAGTCGAGCAGGATGCCGTCGTAGCCGCCGCGCCGTACCGCGGCGAGGATCGGCGCGCTGATGGCTTCGTAGGCGGCGTCTTCCACCGGCCCACTGGGCCAGGCATCGGCGGCGATGGCCAGGTCGAACTCTGCGCCCTCGCGTTCCGCGATGTCGATGTAGGCGCCGGTGACCGTGCCGGTGCCGCGGTAGGCCGCAACCGCCGCGGCACCGCCGTCGGGTGCCTTGCCGCCGGCGCGAGAGAAACGCGCCAGGTCGGTGACCACCGGCGAGAAGGTGTTGGTCTCGTGCTTCATCATCGCGATCAGCAGTCGCATGGTGTCTCCGTGGTGGAAGCCGCGGCCTGCCTATGCGAAGCCGGCAGCAGCCTTGGCGAAATCGAAATGGCGGCCCGGCGCGGCCTCGAACAAGGCTCGCGTGTACTCGTGCTTTGGCGCGCCGAAAACCTGCTGCACCGGGCCGTACTCGACGATCTGGCCCTTGGACATCACGGCCACGTCGTCGCACACCTGCGCGGCGACGCGCAGGTCGTGGGTGATGAACAGCATCGCCAGATTGAGCTTGTCGCGGATGTCGCCCAGCAGCCGCAGCACCTGCGCCTGCACCGACACGTCCAGCGCCGACACCGCCTCGTCGGCGATCAGCAGCTCCGGCTCCATCGCCAGCGCGCGGGCGATGCAGATGCGCTGGCGCTGGCCACCCGAGAACTGGTGCGGGAAGCGGTCGAGCGAGTCCGGGTCCAGCCGCACCAGTTCCATCAGCTTGCGTGCGCGCGCCAGTGCGTCGTTGGCCGACTGGCCGTAGTTCATCGGACCTTCGACGATCGACTGGCCGACCGTGCGGCGCGGGTTCAGCGAGCGGTACGGGTCCTGGAAGATGATCTGGATCTTGCGCCGCAAGCCGCGCAGCTGGCCGGCCGGCATGGTGGCGATGTCGGTGCCGCTGAGCAGGATGCTGCCTTCGGTGGGGTCGATGAGTCGCGCCACGCAGCGTGCCACGGTGGACTTGCCCGAGCCCGATTCGCCGACGATGCCGAGCGTTTCGCCACGGCGGATCTCGAAGGCCACGTCGCGCACGGCCGCCACCTTCTGGCCGCCGAACAGGCCGCGGTGGCCGTAGGTCTTGACCAGTTTGTCCGCCTGCAGCACCACCGGCTCGTGGGTCGGGACAGGGCGCGTGCGCTCAGGCGGCTCGTGGCTGGGCACCGAGGCGATCAACATGCGCGTGTAGTCGTGCTGCGGGTTCTTCAGCAGCACTTCGGTCGGCCCCATCTCGACCAGCACGCCGTGTTTCAGCACCGCCACGCGGTCGGCGATCTCGGCGACCACGCCGAAGTCGTGGGTGATGAACAGCACGCCG
>JAGTRL010000175.1 GCA_018261815.1 Pseudomonadota bacterium | reverse complement strand
CTCCCAGGCAGCGGCATCCATGTGATCGGTGACGCCTCCAGTTGCGGCATGCCCAAGGCCGGCCATGTGGCCAACCAGGAGGCCAAGATCTGCGCCGACGCCATCGTGCGCCTGTTCCTCAATGGTCAGCCCGACCCGCAGCCCGTGGCCAACTCGGCCTGCTTCTCACCGATCACCTCCAGCACCGCATCATGGCTGACAGCGGTGTACCAATACGACCCGACCGATCGCAAGATGAAGGTCGCATCCAGCGGTGGGCGGACTGTCATCAATGGGGCGCCGGCCACCGCCACGGAAGCAGCTGCCATCAACAGCGACAACTTCGAGGACATGGGGATCTGGTTCAAGACGCTGATGGGCGACACGACCGCTTGAGCGGGCGAACCTCCAGCCTCACGGTCCGGGCATGGCACCACTTGGCCTGTTCGGCTGTGGCGGTGTCTGATTCGGGCTGAACCTGACGAGCTCCGCGACCACGCCCTGCCCATCGGCCTGCGTGCCGTAGCGCAGCGTCAAGCCATGCAGCGCAGCGATGCGCTGCACGATCGACACGCCCAGGCCGCTGCCGCTTTCGGCCTGGCCGTCGACGCGGCGAAAGCGCTGGCCCAGCTGGGCCAGCACGTCGGGCGGCAGCGCGGCGCCGTCGTTCTCGATGGCCAGGCGATCGGCGCCGAAGCGCAGGCGCACGGTGCTGCCTTCGGGTGCATAGCGCACCGCGTTGTCCAGCAGGTTGCGCAGCAACACGGTCATCAGGTCGGCATCGCCCTGCAGCGGCATCGGCGGCGTGCCCGCGGCCGGCCAATCGCAGTCGAGCTCGATGCGTCGGCGCTCGGCCAGCGGCAGCACATCGCTGAGGGCCTGTTCGACCAGCGGTGTCCACTGCAGTGCCCGTGCCTGCGGCAGGCGGTCGGTGGACTCCAGGCGCGACAGCGCCAGCATCTGCGTCACCAGCCGGTCCATGCGGTCCATGCCGGCGTTGAGCTGCGCCTCGGCGCGGTGGCGCTCGTCTTCGCCGGTCGCGCGGCGCAGCACGTCCCATTGGGCCCGCAGCACGGCCAGCGGGGTGCGCAGTTCGTGGGCCGCGTCGGCGGTGAAGCGGCGCTCGCGCTCCAGCGTCGACTCGATGCGCGTGAACAGCCCGTTCATGGCCTGCAGCATCGGTTGCAGCTCCTGCGGCGCCTGCGTCACCGGCACCGGCCTCAGGTCGTCCGCGCCTCGACCCTGCAGCTCGCCGGTGAGCACGTGCACCGGCCGCAGCGCGCGCCGCACCGACCAGGCCATGGCCAGCAGCAGCACCGGCAGCACCAGCAGCCAGGGTACCAACTGGCCCGCCACCAGGTCGCGCACCAGTTCGTCGCGCTCGTCGCCGCGCTGTCCGGCAGCCACCAGCCAGTCGCCGTTCGGCGACTGCAGGTAGTACACCCGCCAAGGCTCGCCGCCGAGGGTCATGTCGACGAAGCCGGTGGCATCGGCGCGGCGCGGCAATTGCACGCCTTCGCGGTCGACCAGCAGCAGCTGGCCCTGCCGGTTCCACACTGCGATGGCCAGGTCGCGCAGGTCGGCCTCGCCCGCCGAGGCCGGGCGAGGCAGCATCTGGCCCGGCGCGACCGCGACCGCCAGCGTGGCCTGCACCTGCAGCGCCAGGCGGATGATCTCGGTGTCGAACAGCTCGTTGACCTCGTGCCGCGCGCGCTGCGCCGATACCAGCAGCGCCCCCCCCCAGACCAGCGGTGCGCAGATCAGCAGGTACAGCAGCAGCCGGCGCTGAAGGCTCACGACGACCCCTCGTCCGCGGCGTACCGCGGTCGGTCCGCCGGGGGGACGCGGGCCGGTTTGGGAGCGGCCCGGCGCTCGGCCCGCCCTGCGCTGCAAGTTGTGGGTGGCCTCATGACTGGACATCGGCCGCGCCGAGCGCATAACCGACGCCGCGCACGGTGCGCACGATGCCGGGGTGGATCTTGCGCCGCAGGTGGTGTACATAGACCTCCAGCGCGTTGCTCTCCGGCTCGCCACCACTCCAGTCGTAGAGTTTTTCCTGCAGCTGCGTGCGCGACAGCACGCGCTGCGGGTGCAGCAGCAGCATCTCCAGCAGCGCCAGCTCGCGCCCGGTCAGCTCCACCGGCTGGCCCTGCCACTGCACCTGCTTGGCTGCCGGGTCGTAGCGCAGCGCGCCATGGGTCCACACCGCCTGGGCGCGACCCGAGGCGCGGCGCAGCATGGCACGCAGCCTGGCCGCAAGTTCGTCGATGCTGATCGGCTTGATCAGGTAGTCGTCGGCACCCGCGTCCAGGCCGGCGATGCGCTGCTCGACGCCGTCGCGGGCGGTCAGGATCAGCACCGGCAGCGTCTGGCCGCCCTGGCGCCAGCGGCGCAGCCAGGTCATGCCATCGGTGCCGGGCAGGCCCAGGTCGAGCACCAGCGCGTCGTAGGGTGCGCCGCCGAGGGCGACATCGGCCTGCACGCCATCGCGGAACCAGTCCACCGCATGATCGAGCTGGCGCAGGCCGGCCGCGAGCGCTTCACCGAGCTGGGGGTCGTCTTCGAGGATCAGCAGGCGCATGCACAACGGGCCGTGGCGAAAGGTGCGCGCAGCATAGCGCCACCTCCCGCCACGGCCCGTTGCGCCGTGCGGCGCTCAGCTGCCGATGAGCCCGCCGTCGTCCTTGCTGATGGCGATGGTGGCCGAGCGCGGCCGGGCGCTCGCACCTCCGGCGCCATAGCCGGCGTTGCCCGGCCAGTGGCTCAGGTAGGCGGCCGGGTTGGCCACATCGGCCGCGCTGATGGACTCGCCGGGATGCTGGATGTTGACGAACAGGGTCTTGCCATCCGGCGTCTCGGCGCAGCCGGTCACTTCGCAGTCGACCGGGCCGACGAGAAAGCGGCGCAGCGCATCGGCCACCGGCGCCTTGCCCACGTAGGTGTCGATGGCCACGGTGCTGCCATCGGTCTTGGTGTAGTTCAGCGTCGTTTTCGCACCGTCGCCCACCTTGCCCGGCACGCCCGCCAGCATCATGCAGTTGGTGGTGTCGGTGTAGGCGCCGTCGTCGGTCTGGATCCAGCACAGCTGCGTGCTCCGGCTGAACCACAGGCCGTCGGGGCTGGAGAAGTCCTGATCTGCGGTCAGCGCCGAGAGGTTGACCGAGGTCGTCGACGCATCGGACTGCGCGCCGAACAGGTACACGTCCCAGGTGAAGGTGGTGGCGCTGCCGGCGCCACCGGCTTCGGCGATGCGGATGATGTGGCCGTTGACGTTGCCCGCGGACCCGGGCGCAGCGCCGCCATAGCTGTCGCGGTAGGAGCGCGGGTTGGCCGCGTCCAGCGCCTGCTGCGAGGCAGTGGGCTCGAGCTTGCGGTTGCTGTTGTTGGTCAGGGCGTAGTAGATCTCGCCCGTGTGCGGATGCACCGCGCACCACTCGGGGCGGTCCATCTTGGTCGCCCCCACCGCATCGGCGGCCAGCCTGGCGTTGACCACCACGTCGGCGGGGTCGGCGAAGGCGTAGGCCGCGTAGCCGGCAATCAGCGGGTTGCCCAGGCTCAGCTCCACCCAGCTGCCGCTGCCGTCGGCGTTGAACTTGGCCACGTAGAGCTTGCCGCTGTCCAGGTACTTGTCGCCGGTGGCGATGCGGTTGGCAGGGTTGGCGTCGGCCGCGGACCAGGCAGTCGCCGACACGAACTTGTAGATGTACTCGCCGCGGGAATCGTCGCCCATGTACACGGCCAGCGGCTGGCCCGCGGCCAGCTTGCCGAAGGAGGCGCTCTCGTGCGCGAAGCGGCCCAGCGCGCTGCGCTTCTTGACCGGTGCCGTCGCGTCGTAGGGGTCGATCTCGGTGATGTAGCCCTGGCCGTTGAGTTCGTTACGGTAGTCGTCGCTGCCGTCGGCCGATGCGCCACTGCGGCTGATGTTCCAGCGTGCGTACTTGTCGTCGGCACCCGAGGTCTCCCAGCCATGACGGCTGGCCGCGCCCTGCGCGCGGCCATAGCGGATCAGCGCGGTCACGCTCTTGTCGGCACGGGCGCTGTCGTCGGCGGCGCCGCGCGTGAAGTAGCCGGCCCAGTTCTCCTCGCCGCTCAGGAAGCTGCCCCAGGGCGTCTGGCCGGTGCCGCAGTTGTTGATCGTGCCGCGCGTGCTGTTGCCGCTGGGGTCGTACTTGGTTTTCATCAAGGCATTGCCGCGCAGCGGGCCACCGATCTCGACCGGGGTCAGCGGCGTGATGCGACGGTTGAATGCCGATGCCTGCACGTAGGCGAACTTGCCATTGGACTTTCGCACCTCGACCACCGACACGCCGTGCGCCGGAATCTCCTTGTCGCTCTCGCCGGCCGGGCGCGGCCGCGCGCTGCTGCCGTTGACATGCAGGAAGTTGTCTGTCAGCGCCTCGTGGTTCATCACCAGCAGGCCGCGCTCGCTGGAGTTCGCGTCGCGGCGCGTGCCGTCGGTGGACAGGCCGAAGTACTCCATGCCGTCGTGGTGGTCGCCGGCACGGCGGTCGAAGTCGGTGTCGGTGCCGTCGTTGCGGTAGGCGGGCGTGGCCGCGTCCAAGGGGTCTCCCAAGGCGTACAGCACGCTGGCGCTGTAGCCGGCGGGGATCACCACGGCGTCGGCCAGGCCCTTGGGCACGGCGGCGAAGCTGAGCTTCTCGATCGTCGTCGAAGGCGTCTCATCGTCGTCGCTGCCGCAGGCGGCCACGCCCCAGCCGCCAAGCAGCGCCGTGGCGGCGGTGCCCACACCGCCGCGCAGGATGCTGCGGCGGCTCAAGCGGGCATCGAGCACCTTGTTGAAGCTCGGGTTGCCTGAGAGGTTCAGGTCGGTGTCGTCGTCAAGCGCAAGTCGTTGGGGCAGGTCCAGGCGTCGGTTCATGCAGTCCTCGTGTCGTCGGTGGAATCCAAGCCGAGGACTGTCGAAGAAAGGGATGAAGCGGCGATGACCGCGGCATGACACTACGGTGACGCCTGCGCGCGGTGCGCCGGCGTCATTGCAGCAGCCGCTCGGCCAGCAACATCGCCACCTTGACGGCAGCAAAGATCACACCCGACACCACGCCGGCCGAGACCAGCGCCGCGGCCAGGCCGGCCAGCACCCACAGGCCGTCGCGTTCGACGATGGCCAGCGCCAGCAGGCTGATGGCCACCGCCGGCAGCACGTTGCCCAGCGGAACGGGCAGCACCAGCACCAGCGCCAGTACCAGGCACACCGCGCCGAGGGCAAATTCCGCCGGCGGCCGCGCCAGCCAACTGAAGCGTGGCCGCAACATCCGCTCCCCACGCTTCAGCCACGGTGCGATGCGGCGCACCAGCGCGGCGAAGTCGGCCTGGGACATCGAGCGGCTGGCCAGCAGGCGCGGCAGCCACGGCCCGCGTCCGACCATCAGCTGCGCAGCCAGGAACACCAGCGGCGCACCCAGCACCGCCGAGGTGCCCGGCGGCATCGGCAGCACGTTGGGAAAGGCAAACAGGAACAGCAGCGCGCCCAGCGCGCGGTCGCCCAGCGCATCGATCAGGTCGCGTACCGAGATCCGCTCGCGCCCGGCCTGCTGAGCTATGCCATGCAGCAGGTCGGACAGGGTCGGGCCCGCCGCGCTGTCTCCGCTACGCATCGTGTCGGACCGGCGCTGTGGGGCTGAGCCGTCAGCGCGCCGCGAAACCCGCCAGGCGCTGGTGGATGATCGCGTTGGCCTCGGCCATGATGCGGTCGATCAGCTCCTTGCAGGTGGGGATGTCGTGGATCAGCCCGGCCACCATGCCGCAGGACCAGGCGCCCGCATCCATCGTGCCTTCGAGCATGATCTTCGGGTACACGCCGGCCACCTGCTCGATGATGTCTTCGAACTTCAGGTTCGCGCCGAGCTCGCGCTCTTTCTGCAGCAGCACGTCGACCGCGGCATTGCGCAGCACGCGCTCGGTGTTGCGCAGCGGGCGCATCACCAGCCGCGTGTCCAGCTCGCTGGCGGCGACGATGGCCTGCTTGACGTTGTCGTGCACCGGAGCTTCCTGGGTGGCGATGAAGCGCGTGCCCATGTTCATGCCCTCGGCGCCGAGCGCCAGCGCCGCCACCAGGCTGCGCCCGTCGGCCATGCCGCCGCTGGCGACGAAGGGGATCTTCAGCTCCTCGGCCGCGCGCGGCAGCAGGATGAAGTTGGGCACGTCGTCCTCGCCCGGATGGCCGCCGCATTCGAAGCCGTCGACGCTGACCGCGTCGCAGCCGATGGCCTCGGCCTTCAGGCTGTGGCGCACCGAGGTGCACTTGTGGATCACCTTGATGCCGTGCTCCTTCAGCACCGGCAGCCACTTCTGCGGGTTGTTGCCGGCCGTTTCCACCGCCTTGACGCCGCCTTCGATGATGGCCTTGATGTAGCCGGGGTAGTCCGGCGCGGTCAGCACCGGCAGGAAGGTCAGGTTCACGCCGAAGGGCTTGTCGGTCATCTCGCGGCAGCGCGCGATCTCCTTGGCCAGCAGCTCGGGCGTCTTCTGCGTCAGCCCGGTGATGATGCCCAGCCCGCCGGCGTTGGACACCGCGGCGGCCAGCTCGGCAAAGCCGACGAAATGCATGCCGCCCTGGATGATCGGGTGCTCGATGCCGAACAGCTCGGTGATGCGGGTCTTCATGAACGCGGTCTCCTGGTGGGTTGAATGGGGGGTGGAAGGTTGGCGCGCATTCTCGGCGAAATGCCGGCGCGGCCGGCCAGCCCGACGGCTCGTATCGCCGTCATGGGTTCGGCAGCCGGCAGGCCTCTTCCGGGCCCTGCACGCGGCCTCAGACTTCCCCGCCGAAGCGCTCGATCAGGTTGGCGATGTATTTCTCGACCAGCTTTTCGTTCTCGCCGGTCACCACTGGCACGACCAGCATCTTCATCAGGCCCGGCAGCGGCACGTTGATCTCGCCTTCGATGTGCAGCAGGATGTGGGTCGAGTGCTGCTTGTCGGTGATCGTCCAGTTGCCGCCGATCTGCGCGTTGCCCACGCCCTTGACCGGCGTCCAGCGGACCGTGAGCTTCTTCCTGTCGGCCACGTAGGTCGACGCATAGATGGTCTGGATGTGGACCTGCGCGGTGCCCACCTTCTGCAGTTCCCAGCGGTAGCTGTTGCCGCCCAGGTCCACCAGCTTGTCGACCTTGGGAAAGTGGCTGGCCGAGGTGGGCACGTCGGCCAGTACCGAAAAGACCTCTGCGGCGCCCGCCTTGACCTCGAATTCGTAGCTCAGATCGAAGGGAACGGTGATGGCCATGCTCGTGGGTGGGCTGGAGGGTCTGGAACGCCGCCGCGGCGCAGGCTGCGCCGCGGCGCGGCTCAGGGCGCGGCGGGCGTGCCGACCACGCGGTAGTGCGTGCTGTGCTCGCGCAGCCAGGCGCGGGCCGGCGCTGCATCGTGCTGGCTGGGGTGGAAATCGCGCGCGAAGTAGTCGCGCCAGGCGCCGAAGCTGGCGCGGAACATGCCGTCGCGTGCCAGCAGCAGCCGCCAGCCGCTGCGCCAGGTGCTCCAGCGCAGCGCGCTGCCGTCGTGCCACAGGTTGATCAAGGTCTGCCGCATCACGTCCCCGAGGAAGGTGACGGTCACGTAGCGGAACAGCCGGATGCGCCAGGCATGGTCGCCGCTGATCGCTTGGTAGACGTCGAAGGCGGTGCTGCGGTGTTCGGACTCCTCCGCCGCATGCCACAGCCACAGCGTTTGCAGTCGCGGCTCGGCACCTTGCAGCGCCTCGGGGTGGCGCAGCAGCCAGTGGGCGAAGATCGCGGTGAAGTGCTCGGTGGCGACGGTGGCCGCCAGGTGCACGCGCACGTCGCGCTGCGCGTTGGCCTGCAGGCGGCGCAGCGCGCGGCGCTCGATGTCGTTGGGCAGGCCCTGCTTCGCCAGGTGGCCATTGAACAGCGCGTGAAGGCGCCGGTGCGTGGCCTCCTGGCCGATGAAGCCCTGCACCTCGTCGGCGAAGCGCGCACGCTGCGCCTCGGGCAACGCCTTCAGCGCATTGCGCACCGAATCGATGAAGTACTGTTCGCCGACCGGAAAGCTCAGCGACAGCGCGTTGAAGAAGGCCGAGCGAAAAGCGTCGCCACCGTTCCAGCGCGCGTCGATCGGCGCGTCGAGGTCGATCAGCAGACGGCGGACGACAAGCTGGCTCACTGGTTTGGCTTCGTGCTGCGCACTACGGAATTCGCCCATGGGACGGCCCGAGTGCTCCTGTGGGTCGATGTGGGGCGTCGCCCAGTGTACGGTCGAAATCCACGCACAGGCGTCGGTGCAGGCGGCGGCCGATGCGGCCGCTCAGGGCACCCGTGCACATGGCGACCGGGTCGCCGGTTAGGATTTGTGTCACCCGCCGACGTAGGAGCATGCGATGAGCGACAGGATCCCGCGCGACCCGCAGGACGACTACACCGCCGCGATGGCGCAGCGCCGCCGCGACTTCGTGCGCGAACACACCGGGGTCGAACTGGTGCACGTGGGCCGCCACTCCTTCGACCCGTCGGTGCTGCCCGGCAACGTGGAGAACTTCCTGGGTGTCGCGCAGGTGCCGATCGGCCTGGCCGGGCCGCTGCACATCCGCGGTGAGCATGCGCAGGGCGAGTTCTACGTGCCGATGGCCACCACCGAAGGCACGCTGGTGGCGAGCTACAACCGCGGCATGCGGCTGCTCAACGAATGCGGCGGCGTCAAGACCACGGTGGTCGAACAGTACATGCAGCGCTCGCCGGCCTTCATGTTCGACGATGCGCTGGCCGCGCGCGAGTTCGGCCAGTGGGTGCAG
>JAGTRL010000174.1 GCA_018261815.1 Pseudomonadota bacterium | reverse complement strand
CGCATGCCCGGCCACATGAACGTGCTGCTGGCCGAGGCCAAGGTGCCCTACGACATCGTGATGGAGATGGACGAGATCAACGAGGACTTCCCCAAGACCGATGTCACGATGGTCATCGGCGCCAACGACATCGTCAACCCAGCCGCGCAGGACGACCCGGGCAGCCCCATCGCCGGCATGCCGGTGCTGGAGGTGTGGAAGGCGAAGACCTCGATCGTCATGAAGCGCAGCATGGCCTCGGGCTACGCCGGTGTGGACAACCCACTGTTCTACAAGGACAACAACCGCATGCTCTTCGGCGACGCGAAGAAGATGCTCGACGAGGTGCTGGCGGCGCTGCGCGCTTGAACCGCAGCTCTGCCTGTGCCTGTGTGCAGGCAGACGGCGAGACCGTGCAAGGCGCAAGCCGGCCCGCATCGATCCTCTGCGCGATGCTCAGCGGCTGCAGGACCTAGTGGGTGTCCAGCCGGTAGACGTGGCCACTGCGGTCGACCATGCAGGTTCCGGAGGTGCGCTTGCTCTGGACACTGAAGCGATAGCCGCCGTTCTGCTGCCGTTCGGCATGGGTGATCTCGAGGTTGGAGGTGGTCACGGACCACTCGCGCGCAGCCCGGTTGATGCACGCTTCGCGCATCGACGATTCGGACGCCCCGCCGCCGCCGTGTCCCCCGTTCCTGGTGACGTAGCCGAACTCTGCCCGGCACCCCTTGTCGACCCAGATGCCGCGGGATTCCGTACCCCAGCTCTGGCCGCGATGGCAGTTGGCGTGACTCAGCTGGCGATCCATCGTGACGCTGTCGGGATCGATATTCGGCACCTCGCAATGCCTGCGCCGGTCGTCCTGCGAGCCGCACTCGATCGTGCCGGGCCTGCCTGGCCGGCTCGAGGACCAGCCGCCGCCGCCCTGCCGGTACACGAACGCGAAAACCGCGCGGCACCCACCGTCCACCCAGATGCCGTCGCGGTCCACGCCCCAGTTGACGCCACGCTGGCAATGGGTCTGGCTCAGCTTGCGTTCCACATACACGCTCTCGGTGTCGATGTTCGCCACCGCGCAGTGTCTGCGCCCGTCATTGTGCGACTCGCACGTGACGGTGCCGGATCCCTTGGAGGCAGTCGCCTCCGGCGCAGACATCCAGCCGGATTCTTCAGAGGCAAGCGCCGCGGGCTGTGCGCCGGCGAGGCACAACAGGGTCAAAGCGGCAAGCGCGGCTTGTCGGGTCGTCATTCGTCTGGTGCTCCGCTGGAGCGTGGTGTCTGTCGCGATCGTCGATTCGGGGTTGCGGCCGGAGCGGCAGCGCTCATCAACTTGCAAAAGCGCAGCATTTTATCGAGCCCTCATGGGCGCTTCGTGACGAGGGCGGCCGTTCACGGCGCAGGCCGGTGCAGGGTCGGGCTCAGATCCAGCGCCGTCATGGCGCGCAGGCGCCGGGCCCGGACGGCCTGCATGGGGATGTCAAGACACCGCGCGACACGTCGCTGCTCGCGTCCGCAGTGCACTCGCGCTATGCCGCCGCCCGACGCCGCAGCATCCGCGCTACCGGCCACAACCAGATCAACAGGCACAGCACGCCCAGCGTGCCGGCGATCGGCCGCTCGAAGAACACCAGGAAGTGGCCGTCGGCCTTGATCAGGCTGCTGAAGAAATGCTCCTCCAGCATGGTGCCCAGCACCACGCCCAGGATGGTGGGTGCCACCGGGAAGCCCCAGCGCTCCATGCAAAAGCCGACGATGCCGGCGATGAGCATCACGCTCACGCCGAACAGGCTGTTGTTGATGGCGAAGCTGCCGACCACACAGAACAGCAGGATCAGCGGCATCAGCACGCTGGCGGGGATGTGCAAGATGCGCTTGGCCGCCTTGATCGCCATCCAGCCCAGCGGCAGCATCAGCAATTGCGCCAGGAAGAAGACGATGAACACCGCGTAGATGTTCTGCGGGTTGTTGACGAACAGCGTCGGCCCCGGGTTCATGCCTTTGAGATACAGCACGCCGATGGCGATGGCGGTGATCGAGTCGCCCGGGATGCCGAACACCAGCGCCGGGATCCAGGCGCCGCCCAGCGCCGAGTTGTTGGCCGCGCCCGATTCGACGATGCCTTCGACATGGCCGGTGCCGAACTTCTGCGGCTCCTTCGAGAAGCGCTTCGACATGGCATAGGCCATCCACGCGGCGATGTCGGCGCCGGCCCCGGGCAGCGCGCCGACCGCGGTGCCGAGCGCCGAGCCGCGAAACAGCTGTACGGGGTACTTCCTGATCAGCGTCCACATGCCGGCGAAGACGTTGCCGAACGGTCGCTCGGTGGCCATCACCGGCTTGGCCACCACCGCGGCATAGCGCAGGATCTCGGACACCGCGAACATGCCGATCATCAGCGGGATCAGCGGGATGCCGCCCATCATCTCGGCATTGCCGAAGGTGTAGCGCGGCGCGCCGGCCGGGTTCTCCAGCCCGACCACCGAGATCATCAACCCGATGAGCAGCGAGACGATGCCCTTCACCGGGTCCTTGCCGGCGATGAAGATGGCGCAGGTGAAGCCCAGCATCACCAGCCAGAAATACTCGAAGGAGCTGAAGTTCAGCGCCACCTCGGCCAGCGCCGGCGCGGCCAGGCTGAGCACCAGCACGCCGAATATGCCGCCCAGCACCGAGAACACCAGCCCGGCGCCGAGCGCCGTTTCGGCCTGGCCCTTGCGTGTCATCAGGTAGGCCTCGTCGGCATAGGCGGCCGAGGCCGGTGTGCCCGGCATGCGCAGCAGCGCCGCCGGGATGTCGCCGGAGAAGATGGCCATGGCGGTGGCCGTGACGATCGCCGCCACCGCCGGCACCGGCGGCATGAAAAACGTCACCGGCACCAGCAGTGCGGTGGCCATGGTCGCCGTCAGCCCCGGGATCGCGCCGACGAACAGGCCGTAGGCGGCCGACAGCAGGATCACCAGCAGCACATAGGGCTCGAAGACCAGGCCGAAGGCGTCGGCGATGGCGTCCATCAGCGGCTTGTCATCATCAATAGAACGGCGTCAGCGGGCCCCAGGGCAGCGGCACGCGCAGCAGCTTGTAGAAGGCCACATGCACGAGCAGCGTGCCGCCGATGGCACACAGCCCGGCCGTCTTCCAGCGCACACGCAGCGCCAGGAACACCGCCACCAGGCACAGCGGCGCGATCAACAGGAAGCCGATGCGCTCGGACAGCAGGATGTAGGCCAGCACCGCGCCGACGATGACCACGGCGCTGCCAAAGTGTTCCTCGACCTCAGGCGTCGCCTGCGCTTCGGCTTCGGCCTCGGCGTAGGCACTGCCGCGAAAGCTGCGCACCACCAGCGCCAGCCCGCACAGCAGCAGGCCGACGCCGACGATCATCGGCAGGAAGGCCGCGCCGAGCTTCTGCCCCGGTACGTCGGGGAAGGAGCGCGCGCTCCACAGCACGGCCAGCGCGAGGGTGGCCAGCCCGAGGCCGACCCAACGATCGACGCGCTGCACGCGCTGCGGGCTACTTGGCGATGCCCACGGCCGTCATGACCTTCTTCATGTCGGCGTCGCCCTTCGTCATGAAGGCCGCGAACTCCTGCGAGTTGCCCCACAGCACGCCGAAGCCGCGCTGCGCCATGAAGTCCTTGTAGTCCTTGCTGTCGTAGGCCTTCTTCACCGAGGCCTCGAGCTTGGCCTGCACGTCGCCCGGCAGGCCCTTCGGTGCGGCGATGCCGCGCCAGGCGCCGGTGGCCCAGTTCGAGCCGGTCGCCTCCTTCAGCGTCGGCACGTCGGGAAACAGCGTGGAACGCTTGGCGTCCATCACGGTCAGCGAGCGCACCTTGCCGGCTTCGATCAGAGCACGCGCCTCGGGCAGCGAGCAGGGCACGAACTCCACGCCGCCGGCGGCCAGGTCCTGCAGGCCCGGGGCCGCGCCGTTGCTCGGCACCCAGGGCACGCTGGCCGGGTCGATCTTCAAGTCGCTGAGCATGCCGGCCAAGGCCAGGTGCCAGATGCCGCCCTGGCCGGTGCCCGAGGCCTTGAACTTGCCCGGCGGCGCGGCCTTGATGGCGGCGAGCACGTCGTTCATGTTCTTGTAGGGCGAATCGGCGCGCACCTGGAAGCCGGCCGGGTCGAGGTTGACCAGCGCGATCGGCGTGTAGCTGGCCGGGTTCAGCTCGGTCAGCTTCTGGTGGTGCATCATCGTGATTTCCACGGTGATCATGCCGATGGTGTAGCCGTCGGGCGCGGCCGAGGCGATGGCCGAATGGCCGACCACGCCCGAGCCGCCGGTGCGGTTGACCACGTTGACCGGCTGGCCCAGGTCCTTTTCCATCAGGCTGGCAATGAAGCGCGCCACCGCATCGGTGCCGCCGCCTGCGCCCCAGGGCACGACCATCGTCAGCGGGCGGTTCGGATATTGCGCGAAGGCGCTCGCGCTCAGGCAAAGCGCCGCCATGGCAAGCATGGCACGCAGGTGTTGCAAGAAGCTCTGCATCGTGTCTCCTGGTGGGTTCGCGGGCGTCGCTCGTGCCATTTGGAACGCCGCGCCCAGTCTTTGAAGTTTGTCCTGCGCAACGCGGCGACGGCAACACGAGTAAACCCCGTGCCCGGCAGCGCTGCGCTATCGAATCCCCTGATGCTGCGCGCGTCAGCCAGACGTCAGAATCCTCGCTCGCACCCTGGAGACCGTGGATGGAGAAGATCTGGTTGAAGCACTACCCCGGCGGTGTGCCGGCGGAAGTGCGCACCGATCTGTACCCTTCGCTGCTGGCGTTGCTGGAGGACAGCTTTCGCAAGCATGCGGCGCTACCGGCCTACAAGTTCATGGGCCGTACCTACAGCTTCGCCGAGATCGATGCGCAGGCCCGCGCTCTGGCGGCCTACCTGCAGGGCTGCGGACTCGAACGCGGCGACCGCGTTGCGATCATGCTGCCCAATGTGCCGCAGTACCCGGTGGCGGTGGCGGCCATTCTGCGTGCCGGCTATGTGGTGGTAAACCTCAACCCGCTGTACACGCCGCGCGAGCTGGAGCACCAGCTCAAGGACTCGGGCGCGCGCGCCATCGTCGTGCTGGAGAATTTTGCCGCCACGCTGCAGCAGGTGCTGGACACCGTGCCCACCAAGCAGGTGATCCTGGCGTCGATGGGCGACATGCTCGGCAGCCTGAAGGGTGCGCTCGTCAACCACGCGATGCGCAAGACCAGGAAGCTGGTGCCGCCCTTCCAGCTGAGCGACGCCGTGCGCTTCAACGACGCGCTGGCGCAGGGCCGGGGCCGCCGCTACACCGCCCCGGCCGTGGGGCCGGAGGACATTGCCGTGCTGCAGTACACCGGCGGCACCACGGGCGTGAGCAAGGGTGCGGTGCTGCTGCACCGCAACCTGGTGGCCAACCTGTTGCAGGCCGAGGCCTGGAACCTGCCGGCGCTGAGCAAGCTGCCGCCTGGCGAGCAGCCGACCACGGTCTGCGCGCTGCCGCTTTATCACATCTTCGGCTTCACCGCGAACATGATGCTGTCGATGCACCTCGGCGGCTGCAACATCCTGATCCCGAACCCGCGCGACATCGGCGCGTTGCTGAAGGAGCTGTCGAAGCACCGCTTCCACAGCTTCCCGGCGGTGAACACCCTGTTCAACGCAATGGCCCATCACCCGGCCTTCAACACCGTCGACTGGAGCCATCTGGTGCTGGCGGTCGGCGGCGGCATGGCGGTGCAGCAGGGCACGGCCCGGCTGTGGCTGGAAAAGACCGGCTGCCCGATCGTCGAGGGCTACGGCCTGTCGGAGACCAGCCCCTCGGCCACCTGCAACCCTGTGGACAGCGCGGCCTACAGCGGCAACATCGGCCTGCCGTTGCCGAGCACCGAACTGGCGCTGCTGGACGATGCCGGGCACGAGGTGGGCCCGGGGATGGCCGGCGAGATCGCGATCCGCGGGCCGCAGGTCATGGCGGGGTACTGGCAGCGTCCCGACGAGACCGCCAAGGTGATGACACGCGACGGCTTCTTCCGCACCGGCGACATCGGCATGGTCGACGAGCGCGGCTACTTCCGCATCGTCGACCGCAAGAAGGACATGATCCTGGTCAGCGGCTTCAACGTCTACCCCAACGAGATCGAGGACCTGATCAGCACCCTGCCCGGCGTGCTGGAATGCGCTGCCTTCGGCGTGCCCGACGCCAAGGCCGGCGAGGCGGTGAAGCTGGTGGTGGTGAAGAAGGACCCGGGCCTGAACGAGGCCGACATCCGCAACTTCTGCGAAGCCAACCTCACCGGCTACAAGCGCCCGCGCAGCATCGAGTTCCGCGACGAGCTGCCGAAGAGCGCCATCGGCAAGATCCTGCGCCGCGAGCTGCGCGAAGCGAAGGCCTGAGCCGGAAATGAGGCCGCGCACCGCGCGCGGTCGAATGCTGGCGAAGGGGCGAGCGCATGCAAAGCGCGAGCGCGGGCTGCAAGTCTGAATCGCGCTGCGGCCTTCGGGCACACTGCAGCCAATGAGTGTGCGCCTGTACGTCGACGCTGCCCTGCAGCGTGACGCCGAGATCGACCTGCCCGCCGCGGCCGCACGTCATGTGCAGGTGCGCCGGCTGCAACCCGCAGATCGGCTGCGGCTGTTCGACGGCCGCGGTGGCGAGTGGGCGGCCACGGTGCTGCACATGGGCCGCAGCCAGGTGCGCGTGCGTGTCGATACCTTCGACCCGGTGGAACGGGAGCTGGGCCTGCGCGTCACCGTGGCGCTGGGCATGCCGGCCAACGAGCGCATGGACCTGCTGGTCGAGAAGGCCACCGAGCTGGGCGTGGCGGCCATCGTGCCGCTGCTGTGCGACCGCTCGGTGCTGCGCCTGGCCGGTGACCGCGCGCTGCGCAAGCGCGTGCATTGGCAAGGCATTGCCGCGGCCGCGGCCGAACAGTGCGGCCGCACGCGCGTGCCCGAGGTGGCCGCGGTGCAGACTCTCGACGCCTTCCTGGCGCAGCTGCCGGAACATGGTTTGCGTCTGCTGCTCAGCCCGGGAGACGGCGCGGCCGCGCTGCACGCGGTGGCCGCCGGGGCGAAGGCCTTGCTGACGCTCAGTGGTCCGGAAGGCGGCCTGTCGAGCGCCGAGGAGAATGCCGCATTGGCACGCGGATTCGTTCGCGCCCGGCTGGGCGAACGGGTGCTGCGTGCCGAGACCGCACCGTTGGCGGTGCTGGCCTGGGCCGGACTCAAGGAATCATGAATCGAAACCTGCTTTTGCTGACGCTGTGCCAGGGCCTGTTCCTGACCAACAACGTGGTCTTCATCGCCATCAACGGACTGGTCGGGCTGCAGCTCGCGCCGACGGCCTGGCTGGCCACGTTGCCGTTGACGGCGTATGTCGCCGGCGGTGCGCTCAGCACCGCGCTGGTGGCGCGTCACCAGCGCAAGGTGGGACGCAAGCGCGCCTTCCAGGTGGGGCTGCTGTGGGCCATCGGCGCCACGGCGCTGTGCGCCTTCGCGGCCTGGCAGCGCAGCTTCGCGCTGCTGGTGCTGGGCACGGTGCTGGCCGGCTACTACCAGGCCAACGGCTCGCTGTACCGCTTTGCCGCGGCCGAGCTGGTGCCGCCGGCGGCGCGCGAGAAGGCCATCTCCTGGGTGTTGGCCGGCGGCATCATCGGCGGGGTGTTCGGACCGAACCTGGCCTCGGCCACGCGCGACCTGCTGCCGCAGCCCTTCACCGGTGCCTACCTGTCGCTGGTGGCGGTGGCGCTGGTGGCGCTGGTGCTGGTCAGCTTGATCCCGTTCCCACCGCTGCCCACGGCCGCGCAGACGGCTGGTGGGCGGCCACTGCGCGAGATCGCGCGCCAGCCGGTGTTCATCATCGCGGTGGCGGCCGCGGCGCTGGGCTATGGCGTGATGAACCTGCTGATGGCGGCCACGCCGATCGCCATGGCGCAGTGCTCACACCCGTTCTCAGATGCCGCGCTGGTGCTGGAATGGCATGTGCTGGGCATGTTCGTGCCCAGCTTCTTCACCGGCCACCTGATCAAGCGCTTCGGCACGCTGCCGGTGATGACAGTGGGCCTGCTGCTCAACCTGGGCTGCGTGGCCTTTGCCTTGACCGGCACCGACCTGATGCACTTCATCGGCGCGCTGTTCGCCCTCGGCGTGGGCTGGAACTTCCTCTACATCGGCGGCACCACACTGCTGACCGAGGCCTACCGCCCCGAGGAGCGCACCACCGCCCAAGGCGCGATGGACTTCTGGGTCTTCACGACGATGACTGTCACCTCCTTCAGCTCGGGCGCGCTGGTCACCACCGGCGGCTGGACCTCGATGAATCTGGGCACGCTGCTGCCGCTGGGCCTGCTCGGCGCGGCGCTGCTGTGGCTTGCCAGCCACCGCCGAGCCACGCAGAATCTGCCCTCCACAACAGGGGGATGAAGATGGGATTGCTGGACATCGTAGGGGGCATGCTGGGCGGGCAGGCGGGCGGCAGCCAAGGGGGCGGCCAGGCCGAACTCCTGAACCTGATCGTCGGCATGCTCGCTGGCGCGGGTCAGGGCGGCCAGGGCGGTGCGGCGGGCGGACTGGGAGCACTGCTGCAGCAGTTCCAGGCGGCCGGCCTGGGCGAGCAGGTCAACTCCTGGGTCGGCACCGGCCAGAACCTGCCCGTCTCGCCCGAGCAACTGCAAGGCGCATTCGGTGCCGACCAGATGTCGCAGATGGCCGCGAAGATGGGTCTGTCCACCGGCGACCTGGGCGCGCAGCTGTCGCAGATGCTGCCGCAGGTGGTCGACCAGCTGACTCCTGGCGGCCAGCTGCCGCAGGGCGATCTGGGCG
>JAGTRL010000173.1 GCA_018261815.1 Pseudomonadota bacterium | reverse complement strand
ATCGAGGTGGCGCGCAACGCGGCACCCACCGTCAAGCGCGTGCACCAGGAACTGGGCGGCAAGTCGCCCAACATCATCCTGCCCGATGCCGACATCAAGAAGGCCGTCACCGCCGGCGTGCGCGGCGTGATGCAGAACAGCGGCCAGAGTTGCAATGCGCCCACGCGCATGCTGGTGCCGAACTCGAAGATGGCCGAAGCACTGGCTGTGGCCAAGGAAGTGGCTGAAGCCACCACGGTCGGTGCGCCGGACAGCGGCGCTGCGCTGGGCCCGGTGATCTCGGCCACGCAGTGGGACAAGATCCAGACCCTCATCAACCGCGGCATCGAAGAAGGCGCCCCGGTGGTGGCTGGCGGGCCCGGCAAGCCGGCGGGTCTGGAGACCGGCTACTACGTCAAGCCCACGGTGCTGGGCCCGGTGAGCAACGACAAGACCGTGGCGCGCGAGGAGATCTTCGGCCCGGTGCTGGTGATCATCGGCTACGACACGGTCGAGCAGGCGGTGCAGATCGCCAACGACACACCCTATGGGCTGGCGGCCTATGTGTCGGGTGGCGACCTCGAGGCCACGCGCAAGGTGGCGTCGAAGCTGCGCGCCGGCCAGGTCAACATCAACAGCGCCGCCACCGACCTGATGGCGCCCTTTGGTGGCTTCAAGCAGTCGGGCAACGGCCGCGAATGGGGCGACCATGCCTTCGGCGAATTCCTGGAAGTGAAGGCGGTGCTCGGCTACACGCCAAAGTAAGACCCCCCGAAGCGCCTTCGGCGCTCCCCCCAGGGGGCGCCGCTGGCGGACCGGCGTAGCCGGATCCGCTGCGGCCGCTCGATGCCACTAACCACAGATATGCACGACCCAACGGAGACAAGATGGCCGCCATCAATGAAGTGATCGACCTGAGCATCGAGGACGGCGTCGCCGTCATCACCTCGAACCATCAGCCCGTCAATGCGCTGTCGGCCATCGTGCGCGACGGCCTGACCGCGGCCTTCGACAAGGCCATCGCCGACGACGCGATCAAGGCCATCGTGCTGACCTGCGCCGGTCGCACCTTCTTTGCCGGTGCCGACATCAGCGAGTTCGGCAAGCCACCGAAGGGCGCGTCGCTGCATGCGCTGTTCGACAAGATGGAAAGCGCCTCCAAACCCATCGTCGCGGCGATCCACGGCACCTCGCTGGGCGGAGGTTTCGAGACCGCGCTGGTATGCCACTACCGCGTGGCCGTGCCCTCGGCGCGCGTCGGGCTGCCCGAAGTCAAGCTCGGCCTCCTGGCCGGTGCCGGCGGCACGCAGCGGCTGCCGCGCATCGTCGGTGCGGCCAAGGCGCTGGACATGGTGACCAGCGGTGTGCCCGTGGGCGGCAAGGCGGCGCTGGCGATGGGATTGGTCGACGAACTGGTGCCTGAAGGCTCGGACCTGCGCGCCGCAGGTGTGGCCTTTGCGCGCAAGGTGCTGGCCGAGAAGCGGCCGCTGAAGAAGGTGCGAGACCTGACGGTGGCCGGCGCCACGCCCGAACTCTTCGCCGAGTTCCGTGCCAAGAATGCCAAGGCCTTCCGCGGCTTCGAGGCGCCGGAAGCCAGCATCAAGTGCATCGAGGCGGCGGCCAACCTGCCTTTCGACGAAGGCAAGAAGTTCGAACGCGATGAGTTCATGAAGCTCGTCGTCGGCGTGCAGAGCCAGGCGCAGCGCTACATGTTCTTTGCCGAGCGCCAGGCCGCCAAGATCGACGGCCTGCCCGACGGCACGGCCATCCGGCCGGTGAAGAGGGTGGGCATCATCGGCGCCGGCACGATGGGCGGCGGCATTGCGATGAACTTCCTGAACAAGGGCATCCCGGTGACCATCGTCGAGACGCAGCAGGCCGCGCTGGACCGCGGCACGGCGACGATCCGCAAGAACTACGAGAACACCGCCGCCAAGGGCCGCATGACGCAGGATGACGTGGAAAAGCGCATGGCCGCGCTGTCGCCGTCGCTGGACCTGGGTGCACTGGCCGATTGCGACCTGATCATCGAGGCCGTGTTCGAGAACATGGCCATCAAGAAGGAGCTGTTCGGCAAGCTCGACAAGATCGCCAAGCCCGGCGCGATCTTGGCCAGCAACACCAGCTACCTGAACGTCGACGAGATCGCCTCGGCCACCAGCCGACCGCAGGACGTGGTCGGCATGCACTTCTTCAGCCCGGCCAACGTGATGAAGCTGCTGGAGGTGGTGCGTGGCGCAAAGACTGCGCCCGACGTGCTGGCCACGGCCATGGACATCGGCAAGACCATCGGCAAGGTGGCGGTGGTCTCGGGCGTGTGCCACGGCTTCATCGGCAACCGCATGCTGGCGCAGCGCCAGGCGCAGGCCAATGCGTTGATCCTCGAAGGCGCGATGCCCTGGGACGTGGACCGCGTGGCTTACGACTTCGGCTGGCCGATGGGCCCATTCCAGATGTCGGACCTGGCGGGCCTGGACATCGGCTGGTCGAAGGAGACCAGCAAGGGCGCGACCATCCGCGAACGGCTGTGCGAGCTCGACCGCCGCGGCCAGAAGACCGGCGCCGGCTTCTACGACTACGACGCCAAGCGTTACCGCACGAATTCACAACTGGTGGAAAAGCTGATCCTCGACTTCGCGGCCGAGAAGGGCATCCAGCGCCGCAAGATCGACGACGCCGAGATCCTGGAGCGGCTGGTCTACCCGATGATCAACGAGGGCGCGAAGATCCTGGCCGAGGGCATCGCCCAGCGCGCCAGCGACATCGACGTGGTCTGGATCTACGGCTACGGCTGGCCGGTGTACCGCGGCGGGCCGATGTTCTATGCCGACACCGTGGGCGCGGCGCTGGTGCTGGAAGCGTTGGAGAAGCACCTGCCCAAGCTCGGGCCGGACTTCGTCATCGCGCCGCTGCTGCGGCAGGTGGCCAGCGAGGGCAAGCGCTTCACCGGCTGAAGCCCGGGCGGCGATGCGGCGTCCCGCGGCTTGGCCGTCAAAGCAGCCGCGATGCTTGGCCGGCTGCAGACAGCAAGCGCACCGCCTGCTTGTCGAAGGACACGAAGGTTTCGCCGCCCAGCCAGTGGCCTTCATAGGCGATGACGCCATCGGCGAAGTCCCCGTTCGCCTCGAGCATCGACAGGCCAGCCTCCACGGCGGGCCTGTTCACTTGAACATTGGCCACGGCAAGCAGCGCGCGGATCGCGGCCGCGATATCCGCGGTCTGCAAGCCGTAGACCTTGCGCAGCACCCACACGAACTCGCACAGGCAGGGCAACGCGACGGCGACCACCTCGGCATCCGTCAGGACTTTGGCCGCAACGCGTGCCTGAACCACATCGTCGCGCACGGCGGCGCGAACGAGGACGTTGGTGTCGACGACGACCTTCACTTCCGGCCGGCCCAGCCGCGTGCCGCTGCGTCACTGATCTCTTCGATGGTGGCTACCTTCTTGCTGCGACCGGCCAGCACCCCGACGAACGAGTCCATCGATCCGGAGGGTCGGGCGGCCTTGAGCACGCCCCTGCCGTCGGGCAGCAAGTCCAGCTCGATCTTCTCGCCTGGCTTGATGCCGAGGTGTTGCAGCACTTCCTTCCTGAAGGTGACCTGTCCTCGTGCCGTGACCGTCAGCGTCGCCATCGTGATACGTCCTGTCTGTTGATTCCTCACGATGGTAATGCATTTTTGCCTTATCTGGCGGTGGCCGGCTCGACGGCCCCCGATGGATGGCGCGGCGGCAATTGCCAGGACCGAAGGTGCGAGCTCATCCATCGGGCCGCGCCTGGAAGCCACCCGTCCGCCGTTGGCTGCGCAACGCGGGTCGAACCAATGTCCGACTTCCAGGGCTGGCCATACCGGTCTACTTCGACGTCGGTACGAGTTGACCCGGTAGCCGGCGCACGAGCCTTGCCCCTAGACTCGGCTGCACCAAACTTGCATCCCCGCGCGCCCTTTGCGTCGGGTCCAGGCCACGACGATGGACGACGCCGTCAATACTTTCCGCCTCCATGCCACCGACGAGCAGCTGGTCGACCTGAAGCGCCGCCTGCGGTCCACGCGCTGGCCGGACAAGGAGCCCGTGGCCGATTGGTCGCAGGGTATGCCGCTGGCCTACGCGCAGGAGCTGTGCCGCTATTGGGCGGATGACTACGACTGGCGGGCACGCGAGGTGCGCTTGAACCGCTTCGCGCAGTTCATGACACGCATCGACGGCGTCGACATTCATTTCATCCACGTGCGCTCGCCGCAGCCCGGCGCGATGCCGCTGGTCATGACGCATGGCTGGCCGGGATCGATCGCCGAATTCCACAAGGTCATCGAGCCGCTCACCGATCCGGCTGCGCATGGCGGGCGTGCCGAGGACGCCTTCCACCTGGTGTGTCCCGCGCTGCCCGGCTACGGCTTTTCCGGCAAGCCTACCGAGCCGGGCTGGAGCGTGGAGCGCATCGCACGCGCCTGGAGCCTGCTGATGCGGCGGCTGGGTTATCCGAAGTACGTGGCGCAGGGCGGGGACTGGGGTTCGATGGTGACCACCGCCATCGGCCTGCAGGACCGCGCGATGTGCCTGGGCATCCACCTGACGATGCCGATCGTCGCGCCCGACCCAACCACGATGTCCGATCTGACGCCGGCCGAGAAGTCGGCGCTGGCCGGCATGAAGCGCTACCGCGCCGAGGGCTCGGGCTATGCGCGCCAGCAGGGCACGCGCCCGCAGACGCTGGGCTACGGCCTGGCCGATTCACCCTCCGGCCAGGCCGCGTGGGTGATCGAGAAGTACCAGGCCTGGATGGACTGTGACGGCCACCCCGAGAACGTGCTCACGCGCGACGAGCTGCTCGACCAGGTGATGCTGTACTGGCTGCCCAACAGCGCCACCTCGTCGGCGCGGCTGTACTGGGAGAGTTTTGCCAAGCTGAGCCGCGACCCTGTGGACATGCCCACCGGCATCAGCCTGTTTCCCAAGGAGATCTTCCGCAGCTCGCGGCGCTGGGCCGAACCGCGCTTCAAGAACATCATCCATTGGCGCGAGTTCGACCAGGGCGGCCATTTCGCCGCGCTGGAGCGCCCCGACGTGCTGGTCGACGAGATCCGCGCCTGCTTCCGCCCGTTGCGCATCCTTTGAAGGCCACGCCATGCAGATGAACATCGGACAGTTCCTCACGCGTCGCGCCTTCCTGAGCCCGCAGGTCGAGGCCATGGTCGAGCCGGCGGCGGCCGGCCGGCGCATTGATTTTCGCGAACTCAACGCGCGCTGCAACCGCGTGGCGCATGCGCTGCGCGGCGCGGGCGCGAAGCACGGTGACCGCGTGGCGCTGCTGCTGATGAACGGCGCCGAGTTCATCGAATCCTTCTTCGCGGTGGCCAAGATCGGCGCGGTGAACGTGCCGCTGAACTGGCGGCTGGTGGCCGACGAGCTGGAGTTCATCCTCAAGGATTCCGGCGCCACCGTGCTGCTGTATGACCAGAACTTCGCGCCGGTGGTGGCCGAGCTGCAGCGCCGCGGCGACAAGACCGACCTGCGCAGCTGGGTGCAGGTGGGCGGCACGGTGCCGGCTTTCGCGCAGGACTACCAGGCCTGGATGGGGGCGATGCCAGCCGACGAGCCGGGCCTTGCCGGCGCCGACGACGACCTGCTGTTCATCATGTACACCTCGGGCACCACTGGGCTGCCCAAGGGCGTGATGCACAGCCACCGCACGGTCATGTGGTCGGCCTTCACCGTCACCGCGACGGCCGACTTCCACTACAAGGACCGCTTCCTCACCGCGCTGCCGCTGTTCCACGTGGGCGCGCTGATGCCTTCGCTGTGCTGCGTGTACACGGGCAGCACGCAGGTCATCCTGAAGGCCTTCGACCCCAAGCTGGCCTGGGAGCTGATCCGCGACGAGAAGATCACCACCACGTTGCTGGTGCCGGCGATGCTGCAGTTCATGCAGGCCACCTACGACCGCTCAATGCACGACGCGAGCACGCTGCGCTGGGTGCTGTGCGGCGCGGCGCCGGTGCCGGTGACGCTGATCAAGGCCTACGAGGAGATCGGCGTCGAGGTGCACCAGCTCTACGGCCTGACCGAAAGCTGCGGCCCGGGCTGCCTGATCATGGGCGAGGACGCGCTGACGCGCGTGGGTTCCACCGGCCGCGCCTATTTCTACACCGACGTGCGCGTGGTCGACTCCGAGGGCAACGACTGCGCACCCGGCGACCCTGGCGAGATAATCCTGCGTGGCCCGCACAACATGGTGGGCTACTGGAACCGGCCCGACGCCACCGCGCAGACGCTGCGCGACGGCTGGCTGCACACCGGCGACATCGGCACGATGGACGCGGACGGCTTCGTCACCATCCGCGACCGCATGAAGGACATGTTGATCTCCGGCGGCGAGAACATCTACCCGGCCGAGGTGGAGAACATGTTGCTCGGCCACCCGGCCGTGGGCGATGCGGCGGTGATCGGCCTGGCCTCGCCGAAGTGGGGCGAAGTGCCGCTGGCGGTGGTGGTGGTCAAGAAGGGCGCCACGCTGACCGAGGCCGAGCTGCTGGCCTGGTGCAAGGGCAAGCTCGCGACCTTCAAGCTGCCAAAGGCTGCGGTGGTGGTGGCCGAGATCCCGCGCAACCCCAGCGGCAAGATCCTCAAGCGCGTGCTGCGCGAGCAGTTCAAGGACTCGGTGCGCGCGCCGGAGTGAGCCGGCGCGCGCGCTACGCTCAGCGCTGCGCCTGCTGGTACGCCGCGCGCTCGAACGCGGCGTAAGTGGCGGCGTAGCGCGGCTCGAAGAAGGGCAGCGACTGCGTCATCAGCACGCCGGCGATGCCGGCCTTCGGGTCGAACCAGTAGTGGCTGTTGAGCACGCCGGCCCAGCCCTGCGAGCCGGCGTGGCGCATGCCCGGGATGTCTTCCTCGAAGCGCATGAAAGCCATGCTGTGCGACTTGCGCTTGCCGGGAAAGAGTTCGAAGTCTGCGGTGATCGGCGGCGCCACGGTCATCAGGTTGGGGATCGGCGTGCTGCCGATCTGGTTGGCCAGCATCGATTCCACGCACGCGGCGCCGAGGATGCGCTTGCCGTCGAGCGTGCCCTTGTTCAGATACATGCGCAGGAAGCGCATGTAGTCGGGTGCGGTCGAGTACAACGCATGACCCATGCCGTAGAACTCGGGGTTCGACGGGGGCGCCAGGTCGAAGGGTGCGAACTTGCCGTCCTCGCCGCGGATGCTCACGCCGGCCAGCCGCGCTGCCATGTGCGGCTCGACCTCGCAGCGCGTGTCGTTCATGCCCAGCGGGTCGAAGATCTCCTCGTTGCAGAACTGGTCGATACGCCGGCCGTCGATCTTCTCGACCATGCGGCCGAGCCAGTCGATGCCGATGCCGTAGTCCCAGCGCTCGCCGGGTTCGAACATCAGCGGATAGTTCATCGCCACCTTCAGCCCGGACAGGATGGTCGGCGCGCCGGTGGCTTCCATGTAGCGCGGCATGTCCGCGTTCCAGAACTCGTAGGTCAGGCCCGAGGTGTGGGTGGCCAGGTGGCGTGCGGTGGCCTTGATGCGCGGCGCGCGCAGCTTCGGCTTGCCGTCGGCATCGAAGCCTTCCAGCAGCTTCAGCTCGGCAAACTCCGGCAGCACGCTTTCCACGGGGGTGTCGGGCTTGAGCATGCCGCGGTCCATCAGGATCATTGCGGCTGTGCTGCCCACGGCCTTGGTCATCGAGAAGATGCGGAACACCGTGTCCAGTGCCGCGGGCTTGCCGGGGGCTGCCTCGCCGGCGGCGCCTGACCAGGCGACGCCGTCGGCATGGGCCGTCATGGCCACGGCAAAGGGCAGGTCCTGGCGGGCGACCGCCTCGTCGATGACACGATTCAGCTCTGACATGCTTCGTCTCCTGGAGGGTTGGCACCTGAAGGTGGTTGCCGGTGCCGTGGGCCAACTTATCGTAAAACAGCCGCAGCGGCCTGTCGATTCCAGCCCTTGCCGAGCGTCGTGTCATCGAGGCCGGGTTTTGGCCCCGATTCATCAAACCACTGGAGCACACCCATGAACTACATCGACGGATTCGTCGCCGCCGTGCCCACCGCCAACAAGCAGGTTTACCAGCGGCATTGCCAGGACATGGGCGCGTTGTTCAAGGAGCATGGCGCGCTGGCTGTCGTCGACTGCTGGGGTGACGACGTGCCCGAAGGCCAGCTCACCTCGTTCCCGATGGCGGTGAAGCGCGAGCCCGACGAGACCGTGGTCTTCGGCTGGATTGTCTGGTCCTCGCGCGAGGTACGCGACGCGGCGTGGACCAGCGTGATGGCCGACCCGCGCATGAAGGACCAGGCCATGCCCTTCGACGGCAAGCGCATGATCTATGGCGGCTTCCAGACGATCGCCCAAAGCTGAGCGCGAATCGCCCGAAACGACGGCGCAATTGCGCGAGGCGGCGGCCAGGCCGGCTTCAGCGGCCCGTCGCCGCAGTGATGAACTCGATGCAGGCGGCGATCACCTGTTGGGGCTGGTCGCGCTGCGGTGAATGGCCGCAGTCGCTCAGCTCGAGCAGGCGCGCCGCCGGAAGCCGGCGCGGGATGCGGCGAATCTGCTCCAGCGTGCCGTACTCATCGTCCACGCCCTGGATGGCCAGCACCGGGCAGCGGATCGTCTGCAGCTCGGCCTCGATGTTCCAGGCGCGGAACGCGGGGTCGAGCCAGATGTCGTTCCAGCCCCAGAAGGCCGATGCGACGTCGTCGTGGTGGCGCGCCAGCCGCTGCGGCAGATCGGTACTGCCGAAGACCTCGCGTGTGCGCTGGATGCTCGCCACCGATAGCTC
>JAGTRL010000172.1 GCA_018261815.1 Pseudomonadota bacterium | reverse complement strand
CCGGCGAACCCACCGCTGAACGGTCGTCGCCGCCTCGCCGAAGAGGGCACCGACCTCATTGCAAGAGCGGCCGCTGCTGACCAGCAACAACCCATGAAGCCGATGGTCGTACCGCGCCTCTTCGCTGCGGTTGATCTCTTCTCGGATCGCCAACTGCATTACTCCTGCATCCGCAATCTCCAGCTTTCGCATGGCCGCCCCTTGAAGTCGGTAGCGGCACGCATGATACTGCGTTACTTATGTCGTTGTGTTTAGAACGAACCGAAGGCCGAGCCCAGCACGATCACCACCACCAGCGCCAGCAGCGCACTGACGATGCCGACCATGACGATGTCGAAGTAGCTTTGCTTGTGCGTGGCGCCGCACACCGCCAGCAGCGTGACCACGGCGCCGTTGTGCGGCAGGCTGTCCAGCGAGCCGGCGCCAATGGCGGCGACGCGGTGCATCAGCGCCGGGTCGATGCCGTATTGGGCAGCCAACTGCATGTAGGTCTCGCCGAGCGCGCCCAGCGCGATGGTCAGGCCGCCGGAGGCCGAGCCGGTCAGCGCCGACAGCACGTTGGTGGACAGCGCCAGGCCGACCAGCGGCCCGCCTTCGATGCCCAGCACCCAATCGCTGACCACCTGGAAAGCCGGCAGCGCGGCTACCACCGCGCCGAAGCCGACCAGGCTGGCGACGCTGATCACCGGCAGCGCCGAGGCGTTCAGGCCGGCATCGACGGTGTCGCGCAGCGACTTCAACCGGCCGCGGTTGAAGGCATAGAGCACGACGATGGCCGCCGACAGCGCGACGATCACCGACCACACGCCTCCGACGCCGGCCAGCGAGGTTTCGCCCCATTCGGGTTCGGCCAGGAAGCTGGTGTCCAGGTTCGGCAGGATCAGCATCGACATCGTCAGGTTCACCACCATCACCACCGCCAGCGGCAGCACGGCAATCAAGATGCCCGGCAGCTCGGTGCTGCGCTGACCGTGCTCGGCCTCGGCTGGGTCGAAGCTCTGCGCCGCGGTGGCGCGCTCGCGCACCACCGGGTCATGGGCGGCGTCGGCCGCGGCCGAGGGCGACGGCCCGCCGAAGCCCTCGCCGGCGCGGCGGGCCGCCTTCTCGGCGCGTCCCAGCCACCACAGGCCGAAGCCCAGCATCACGGCCGACGCGATGATGCCCAGCCCCGGCGCCGCAAAGGGCGTGGTGCCGAAGAAGGGCATCGGGATGGCGTTCTGGATCGCCGGCGTGCCCGGCATGGCGGTCATCGTGAAGGTGGTGGTGCCCAGCGCCACCGCCGCCGGCAGCAGCCGGTTGGGGATGTCGGCGGCGCGGAACAGTGCCTGGCCCATCGGCGCGATGACGAACATCGCCACGAACAGGCTGACGCCGCCGTAGGTGACCAGCGCGCCGGCCAGCACCACCGCCAGCACCGAGCGGCTGGGGCCGAGCTTGACGGTCATGAAGTTGGCGATGGCGCTGACCGATCCGCTGTCGTCCATCAGCTTGCCGAACAGCGCACCCAGCAGGAACAGCGGGAAGAACTGCGCCACGAAACCGGCCGCCGAGCCCATGAAGGTCTGCGTCCAGTGCGCCAGCAGCGGCTCGCCGGAAAAGGCGGCCGCCACCAGGGCCGCCAGCGGCGCCAGACCGAGCACGCTCCAGCCGCGAAAGGCCAGCCCCACCAGCAGGGCCAGACCCAGAAGAATGCCGAGCAGTCCCATGGGCTACAGCGCCGTCAGCAGTGCGTCCAGGTCAACCGTCGAGCGCTTGCCCAGGTCGCCGGCATGGGCCTCGAGGAACAGCCCCGCGGTGCGCCGCCCTTCGTCGCGCAAGCCGCAGAGAAAGGGCCATTCGGTGATCATCTTCGACGACGAGGTCAGCTCGGTCACGCGCTCGGTGGCGATGCGGTGCAGCCGCATGCCGGCCCATTGAGCGCCTTCGCCGCGGCCCGGGTCGGCCACCTTGTGCAGCAGCGCGATCATGCGCAGTTCCTTGAGCAGCGGCGCGTTGAAGGACACCTCGTTCAGGCGGTTCATGATGTCGCGCGCGCTGCGCGGGATCTCTTTGCGCACGATCGGGTTGATCTGCACCAGGATCGTGTCGCTCGAGCGGCATTCGCGCACCAGCGGCGTGATCGTCGGGTTGCCCGAATAGCCGCCGTCCCAGTAGAACTCGCCGTCGATCTCCACCGCCTGGAACATGGTCGGCAGGCAGCCCGAAGCGAGCAGCACGTCCGGCGTGATCTGGGCATTGCGGAAGACATGGCCGACGCCGGTGCGCACGTTGGTGGCGGTGATGAACAGGCAGATCGGCGAATCGACCAGCGCCTCGAAGTCCACCATGTCGGCCAGGATCGGCCGCAGCGGGTGGTTGCCCATCGGGTTCAGGTCATAGGGCGAGAAGATGCGCGAGGCCATCTCGGCGGCCAGGTACATCGGCGAGTAGTCCAGCGTCCACTGGCCGGTGAGCATCTCCATCGGGCCGCGGCGCATCGGGCTGAACTTCGAGGCGTCGGACACGCGCTTCCAGAAGTCCTCCAGCGCGGCCTTGGCGCCGTCGGCCCCGCCATGGGCGAAACCGCTGGCCATCACGGCCGCGTTCATGGCGCCGGCCGAGGTGCCGGAGATGCCGTCGAAGGTGAGCCAGCTCTCTTCGAGCAGGCGGTCGAGCACGCCCCAGGTGAAGGCGCCGTGCGCACCCCCGCCTTGCAGGGCCAGGTCGACGAGCAGCGGTTTGGGTTGTGCTGAAGGCATGGCGGACCCGAGTTATTGTGCGGTGCAGCATGATAGCGCGCCGCCTGCTCCGCCGGCCGCAAACCCCGCCGTGCGTCTCAGCACCGCAGCTCGCCCTGCCCCAGCACCACCCACTTCAGCGAGGTCAGACCTTCCAGGCCCACCGGCCCGCGGGCGTGGAACTTGTCGGTGCTGATGCCGATCTCGGCGCCCAGCCCGAACTCGAAGCCGTCGGCGAAGCGGGTGCTCGCATTGACCATCACGCTGGCCGAGTCGACCTCGCGCAGGAAGCGCATCGCGTTCGGATGGTTCGTGCTCAGGATCGCATCGGTGTGGTGCGAGCCGTAGCGGTTGATGTGGGCAATGGCCTCGTCCAGGCTGTCCACCAGCTTGATGCTGATGACCTCGGCCAGGTACTCCTCGGACCAATCGGACTCCACCGCGTCGACCACATCCGCCCCAGGCACCGGTGCCAGCAGGGCCTTGGCGCCGGCATCGCAGCGCATCTGAACGCCCTTGGCGGCGAAGATCGCGCCGATGCGCGGCAGGAACTGCGCCGCCACCACGCGGTGCACGAGCAGCGATTCGGCCGCGTTGCAGGGGCTGTATTTCTGCGTCTTGGCGTTGTCGGTGACGGCCACCGCCATGTCGAGGTCGACCTGCTCGTCCACGTAGACGTGGCAATTGCCGTCCAGGTGCTTGATCACTGGCACGCGGGCCTCGGCGCTGATGCGCTCGATCAGCGACTTGCCGCCGCGCGGGATGATCACGTCCACGTATTCGGGCATGGCGATCAGCCGGCCGACGGCGGCGCGGTCGGTGGTTTGCACCAGCTGCACCGCATCGGCCGGCAAGCCTGCGTCGACCAGGGCGCCCTGCACCTCGCGCCACAGCGCCAGGTTGGACTGCAGCGCCTCGGAGCCGCCGCGCAGGATGCAGGCGTTGCCGGACTTGATGGCCAGCGACGCGGCCTCGATGGTGACGTTGGGCCGACTCTCGTAGATCATGCCGAACACGCCCAGCGGCACGCGCATGCGCCCGACGCTGATGCCACTGGGCTGGCGCTTGAGCTCGCTGATCTCGCCCACCGGGTCGGGCATCGCGGCGATCTGCTCGCAGCCTTCGGCCACGGTCTCGATGATCTGCGGCGTGAGCTTGAGCCGGTCGAGCAGCGGCGCGGCCAGGCCGGCGGCGCGCGCGGCGTCCAGGTCCAGCGCATTGCAGCGCTGCAGCGCACCGACCTGCTCGCGCAGCCGCTCGGCCAGCCGGCGAAGCGCCTGGTTCCTGGCCGCGGTGGACGCGGCCGCCATCACGGTGGCCGCAGCACGCGCGGCCACGCCCACATGGGCCATGTAGGCGGGAATGTCGTTTGGGCTCATGGACGTGATTTTCCCAGAACCCACCCTCAGGCGCCCAGCCGCCCCAGTATGGCCAGCCACAGCGGTGCAGTGAGCACGAAGGCCAGCGTGGAGAAGACGATGGCTGCCGTCGCCTCGGCCTGCATCGTCCTGTAGCGTTGCGCGAAGATCAGCGCGTTGCTCCCCACCGGCAGCGCGGCCAGCATCACCAGCACCGACAGCGGCAACCCCGTCAGGCCGAAGCCCCAGTGCGCAACCGCCAGCACCAGCGCCGGCAGACCCAGCAGCTTGAGCAGCGACACGCCGAGCGCGCCGCGCACGCTGCCCTGCAGCCCGTAGTAGGCCAACGACAGGCCGATCAGCACCAGGCACAGCGGCACCACCGCACTGCCCAGCAGCTGCAGCACCTCGTCCGCCAGGGCGGGCAGGCCCAGGCCGAGCAGGTTCCAGGTCAGGCCTGCCAGCACCGGCAGCACCACGGGGTGGATGATGGTGTTGCGCAGCGTGCTGCGCAGCACCTGCCACAGGCTGGCGCCTCCCAGATGCCGCGCCTTGCTGCGCGCCAGATCCATCTCCACCAGCGCCGTCAGCAGCGACAGCAGGATCAGCCCGTGCACGCTGACCAGCATCAGGTGCAGGCCCAGGCCGGCCTCGCCGAACATTGCCGCCGACATCGGGATGCCCATCTGCACCGCATTGCCGTAGCTTACCGAGATGGCGCGCACCGCCGGCAGCGCCGGCTCGGCACCCGACCGGTGGCGCTGGCGCAGCTGCTGCACGCCATACACGGCCAGCAGCAGCGCGAGGGTGGGCACGAAGTAGGCCAGCAACAGACCCGCCGGCAACTGGCCGAGATCGACGCGTGCGGTGGTGCGGAACAGCAGCGCCGGCACGAAGATGTAGAAGGCCGCGTTGCTGAGGATGCGCGCCGGGTCGGCCTGGGCGTCGCCCAGCCAGCGCAATCGCCCGGCCAGCCAACCCAGCGCCACCGTGACGATGATCGCCAGCAGCTTGCCCAGTACCGCGGCGGACATGCCCTCAACCCCGCCGCGCAGGGGCGGCCGGGCAGAGCGGCGGAGCTACAGCCCGAGCCAGGTGCCCAAAGCCATCATCGCGGCGTTGTCGTACAGCGCGAAGCCCTTCCACTTGGTCGGCTCGAGCTTTTTCTTGCCTTCTTCGGTGGAGTCCAGCGCCAGCAGGTACTCGCGCACCGCCTCGGCCTGTTCGGGCGGCAGCTTCGGGCTGGCGATGACATGCTTGATCGGCACCGCCTTCGACGTGGCCAGCACCTTGCCGCCCTTGGCCTGCCAGGCCTTGATCACCGCATTGGCCGCGGTGGCGCCGGCCGGCGTCAGGCTGTTCTCGACGAAAAACGGCACGGCGTCCTGGTAGCGGGTGTAGACATAGGACACCTGCTGGGCATCGCCGACCTGATCGCGGATCGTCGCACGCACCATCCACGAGGTGATCGAATCCTCGTCCGGCGCACCGAGCTTGCGGCCCTTCAGGTCGGCCAGCGACTTCAGCGGCGAATCGGCCGCCACCAGGAAGTTGGCCTTGTAGTCCTGGAAGCCCTTGGTCACGACCAGCAGCTTGTAGTCGGATTTCTTGATGGCCTCGATCGACAGGTGCGCCGGGTGCACCAGCGCCAGGTCGTAGGCCTTGTCGGCCAAGCCCTTGCGCAGGCTGGGGTAGTCGGCCACCGGCTCGATCTGCACCGGCTGCTTCAGCAGCTTGCTCAGGTCGGCGGCGATGGCGGCATAACGCGCGCGGATCTCCTCGTTCGGCACGCGGTAGGTGACGCCCTCGTTGATGGCGAAGACCAGGTTGGCCTGGGCCAGCCCGCAGACGGCGGCCAGGACCAGCGATGCGCCGACGCGCAGATAGGGGATGTTCATGCCGCGCATTCTGCGCTAGCCGCAGCGGCCGCGGCGACGCGATCGGCCTCACGCCGCCTTGCGGGTCGTGGCCTTTTTCGCGGCCGGGGCCTTGGCAGCGGCGCCGGCCGACTTGGCGCCAGGCCGTGCCGGCCGCGGCTCGAACTCGAAGCTCACCTTGCCTTCCTTCTTGTCGTAGGCCAGGTAGGCCTTGAACTTGCGCCGCGTCTTGTTGGAGACGAAGTTCTCCAGCAGCTCGGTCTTGCCCTCGCGCAGCAGCTTGCTCATCTGCTCGCGCGCCACCGGCTGCTGCAGGATGATCTTGCCGCTCTTGAAATCGCAGGTGACTTGGGCGCCCACCGCGTGCTCGCAGACATAGCTGCTGCCGTGCTCGTAGACATGGCCCTGGCATTTGGGGCAGGCACCCAGGCTTTGCTGCTGGCTGAAGTCCACCGGCTCGCCCGATTCGCCTTCGCGCTTGGCGTCCTCGCCGAAGTCGAACTCCAGCTTCCAGTTGCCGATCTCGTCGTCGTAGGCCAGGCGCAGCTCGGCCGTGAAGGGCCAACCGGCCTTGGAGCGGAAGCCCTCCAGCGGCCCGATCTTCCTGTCACGCAGGAAAGCCTCCACCTCGGCCAACTCGAAGCTGCGCCCCCCCGGAATCTTGGTGATGGAAAAGCCGCAGCCGGCGTCCTCGGCCATGCCGGACGCGCCCGTGCAGACAAAGCGCCGGTAGTTCTCCTTGACCACGCCGCCACACTTGGGACAGGGCGTGGCCAGCGTCGCGTAGTCGCCGGGAATGGTCTCGCGGTCGTATTCCTTGGCCTTGCGCACGATGCGCTCGGCCATCTGAGCGATCTCGGTCATGAAGACATCGCGCTTGAGGCGGCCGTGCTCCATCTCGGCCAGCTGGAACTCCCAGTTGCCGGTGAGCTCGGGTTGGGTCAATTCAATGACACCCAGGCCACGCAGCAACGTCATCAGCTGGAAGGCCTTGGCCGTGGGCACCAGCTCACGGCCCTCGCGGTGCATGTACTTCTCGTAGATCAGGCCTTCGATGACGGTGGCGCGTGTCGCCGGTGTGCCCAGACCCTTCTCGGCCATGGCCTCGCGCAGCTCGTCGTCGTCGATCAGCTTGCCGGCGCCTTCCATGGCAGATAGCAGCGTGGCTTCGGTGTAGCGAGCCGGCGGCTTGGTCTTCAATGCCACCACGTCGACGCTTTCGGTGCGCACCAGCTCGCCCGGGGCCACGGCCACCAGGTTGGCGTCGTCCTCCTGCGCCTCCTTGCCATAGACCGCCAGCCAGCCCGGCTTGACCAGCACCTTGCCATTGGTCTGGAACCTGTGCTCCCTGGTGTCGGCCTTGATCGTGGAGATGCGCGTGGTCACCAGGAACTCGGCCGGCGGATAGAACACCGCCAGGAAGCGCTTGACCACCAGGTCGTAGAGCTTGGCCTCGATTTCGCTCAGGCTCCTGGGCGGCTGCAGCGTCGGGATGATCGCGAAGTGGTCCGACACCTTGGCGTTGTCGAATACGCGCTTCAGCGGCTTGACGTAGCCGTCCTTCAAAGCCAGCTTGGCATGCGCGGCCAGCGGCCGAAGCGGTCCCGGCAGGTCTTCCTTCGAGATCATTTCGAAGGTGTTCTTCACCACCGCCAGGTAGTCCTCGGGCAGCGCGCGCGAGTCGGTGCGCGGGTAGGTCAGCACCTTGTGCTTCTCGTACAACGCCTGGGCGACCGACAGCGTGGTCTTGGCGGAAAAGCCGAAGCGCGAGTTGGCCTCGCGCTGCAGCGTGGTCAGGTCGTACAGGCCCGGGCAGCTGCTGGTGGTGGGCTTCGATTCCTCGCTGACGCTGGCACTCTTTCCGCGCACCGCGTCGGCGATGGCCTGCGCGTCGGCGGCATTCCACAGCCGGTCGTTGCGCAGCTCGGGATCGTCCGGGTTCTTCTTCCAGGCCGGGTCGAACCACTTGCCGTCGTATTGACCCGCCTGCGCATCGAAGGTGGCGCGCACCTCCCAGTAGTCGCGCGCCACGTGCTTGCGGATCTTCTCCTCGCGCTCGACCACGATGGACAGCGTCGGCGTCTGCACCCGTCCCACCGTGGTAAGGAAGAAGCCACCGTCGCGCGAGTTGAAGGCCGTCATGGCGCGCGTGCCGTTGATGCCGACCAGCCAGTCGGCCTCGGAGCGGCTGCGTGCGGCATCCGCCAACCCCTGCATCTGCTCGTCGCTGCGCAATTGGTCGAAGCCGTCGCGGATGGCCTGCGGCGTCATGCTCTGCAGCCACAGCCGGCGGATGGGCTTGTCGATCGGCTTCTTCTCGCCGCCGGCGTACTGCACGATCAGCCTGAAGATCAGCTCGCCCTCGCGCCCGGCGTCGCAGGCGTTGATGATCTGCGTGACGTCCTTGCGCTTGACCAGTTTGACCACCGCGTTCAGCCGCGACTTGGCCTTGTCGATCGGCGCCAGGTCGAAGTGCGGCGGCACCACCGGCAGGTGCGCGAAGCTCCACTTGCCGCGCTTGACGTCGTATTCCTCCGGCGCCTTGATCTCCACCAGATGGCCCACTGCCGAGGTGACCACGTAGGCGTCGTTCTCGAAGTGGTCGGCCGCCTTCTCGAACTTGCCGGACACCGGTGTCAGCGCCCGCACGATGTCCTGTGCCACGCTGGGCTTTTCCGCAATGATGATCGTCTTGCTCATGTCGTCCTTGTCTGTCTTGGCGGCGGCTGCGCAGTGCATGCCTACAATCGCCGCCTTCACGCGCGCACGCTCGCACACGCGCGCGCCCACAATTCAATGTACCCAATGAATCGACCCGCGCAAGTGCCCGCC
>JAGTRL010000171.1 GCA_018261815.1 Pseudomonadota bacterium | reverse complement strand
AAGGCACTGGCACGTAGGATCGCGCGCAGCTGTTGACGGAACATGCCAGGCTCGGACAGGCTCCAGCGAATGGCCCGCAACCCCAGCGCGGGGTTCAGCACGTGCTCGTGTCGAAGTTCCTGTGCCGTCATGCGCTCCAACGGCTTGTCGGCGCCAATGTCCACCGTGCGGATGGTCACCGGCAGGCCCTTCATCGAAATCACGGCGTCGCGGTAAGCCTCGAACTGCTCGTCCTCGCCAGGCAGATCGTGTTCGCGGTTCATGAATAGGAACTCGCTGCGAAACAGACCCACGCCCACCGCGCCGGCTTCGACGGCGCCGCTGGCATCGCTCGGCTGCTCGATGTTGGCCAGCAACTCCACCGCCTGACCGTCGAGAGTGACCGACGGCGTGTGGCGCAGGCGGTTCAGGCGGGCGCGCTCAAGCTCGCTCTGGCGCTGGCGGAATCGATATTCCTCCAGCACGATCGGCGACGGGTCGACGATCACGATGCCAGCATCGCCGTCGATGACCACCCAGTCGTCGGGACGGATCAAGCGACTGGCTTCTCGTGCCCCGACCACCGCCGGAATGTCCATGCTGCGCGCCACGATCGCCGTGTGCGACGTACGCCCGCCCACATCGGTGATGAAGCCGGTAAATACGCTGCGCTTGAAGCGCATCATGTCCGCTGGCGCCACGTCGTTGGCCACCAGAACCAGAGGGTCTTCTCCGGCAAAGTCGCGCGGGTTCAGCGTGCTGGCGTGCTCCGCATGATCCGTCGCTGCGGGATCGCGTGACATCGCACGCAGCATGCGTTCGACAACCTGCTCCAGGTCGGCCTTGCGCTCGCGCAGGTAGTCGTCCTCCATCTCGTCGAACTGCCGCGCCAGTACTTCCAGCTGTGCCGACAGCGCCCATTCCGCGTTGTAGTGTCGGTCGACGACCCAGCTCTTCGCCGCACCGGCAAGTGTGTCGTCGTGCAGCAGCATCAGGTGAACATCGAGCAGAGCCGAAAGCTCCGCCGGCGCATCGTCCGGCAGGTCACGCTGCAGTGCGCTCAGTTCCGCCGCCACCGTGTCGCGCGCCTGACGCAGCCGTTCCACCTCCTCTTCGACATGTTCGCGCGCAACGAAGTAGTGCGCCACGTCGACACGGCTGGATGCGACCAGCACTGCGCGACCGATGGCCACGCCGCGGGACACCGGCAGGCCGAAGAACTGGATGCTCATGCGTTGCACTGTAGCGCAGCACCCTGCGCAGTCCGGCGTTGCAAAAGGCGACTCATGGCGACCGCTACTGCCGCCCGGCTACTGTCCTTCGCCGAACTTGTCGTCGATCAAGGCAACGATGCCATCCATCGCAGCCTGCTCGTCGGCGCCCTCGGTCTCGATCTCCACTTCGGCGCCCAGCCCGGCAGCCAGCATCATCACACCCATGATGCTCTTGGCGTTGACGCGCCGGCCATTGCGAGACAGATGGATGTCGCAGGCAAAGCCCCCGGCCAGCTTGGTGAGCTTGGCCGAGGCGCGCGCGTGCAGCCCCAGCTTATTGCTGATCGTGACGACCCGCTTGATCATCGGATGAGGCCCTGACAGCCTGGTTCTGCGGGGGCGACGCGGTCACATGCATCACACCCTGCGTTGCCCCAGCCACTGCACGCGCCACCAGCGCATCCAGCGGCTCTCGTGTGCCGTAGCACAGCGTTCGCCACAGCATCGGCACGTTGACGCCAGCCACCAGGCGCACCCGTGGGTTGCCCAGCAACAGCGTCGCGCCGCGGCAGGGGGTGGCACCGAACACATCGGTGAACACCAGCGTCTCGGCATCGGAGTGCTGCGAGATCAACGCCCGCGCATCGGCCTCGACCTGCTCGGCGCTGGCGTCGCGCGGCACGTCCAAGGCCAGCACGTCAGCCGCGCAATCGGGGTAGGCATGTTGCGCCACCTCCCTCAAGGCCGAGGCCAACGGAGCATGCGCAATGATCAGGACGGTAGTCATCTGAGTGCCGATTCGGCCGGCATTATGACCATTCGGCGCTGTCGCCAAAGGAACCATGCCTGCGCCAGCGTGCAGCACAGCGCGAACAGGCCCAGCGCGCCCTGGAACGAGGCCACGCGGCTCCAACCCGAGGCGCCCAGCGCATCGATCAGCAGGCCGATGCCCCATTGCAGGCAGAACACGCCGCCGAAGATCAGCAGGTTGAAGGCCGAAAGCGCACGCCCGGCCCACGCCGGCGGGAAGGCCTGTGCCACCGCCGGCTGGCTCAGCGACACGCAGGTGGACAACACGCACCACAGTGCCCAGTGCCCTGCACCGGCCGCCGGCCCCAGCGCGACGATCAGACCCAGCACCAGCATGCTCGAGGGCAGTCCCCAGGCGATGATGTGCCGCGCATGCAGGCCGGCCCTGGCCAGTCGCGGCATTGCCACGCCCCAGGCCAGGAAGGCCACCAGCATGCTCAAGTTGATGACGAACAGCCCTTGTGCCGCCTGCGCCGCGGTGCGGCCGTTCACCTCAGTCAGCCACGGGCCTGCCCAGAGCGACTGCACCGCGATCAGCCCGCCGTAACTGAAGAAACCCAAAGGCGCCAGCGCCACGAACATCGGGTGCCGCATGATGTCGCGATAGCGGCCGCCAGGCTGTGCTGCGGCAGCGTGGTCCGCCTTCGGCACGAACCACGCGATCAGCAGCAGCGCCACCAGCAGCAGCCCGGCCAGCGCCACGAACAAGCCGCGCCAGCCCCAGTACGGCAGTGCCATCTGCACCGGCAGCGTCGAGGCCAGCATGCCCAGCGAGCCGGTCATCAGCATCCATGAGTTCAGGCGCAACTGCATGCTGGCGTCGAAGATATGGCGGTAGCAGGTCAGTGGCGCCATCAGGCAGGCGGCCACGCCCATGCCGATCAACAGGCGCGCCACGCTCAGCGACATCAAGCCCTGCGCCTGCGAGAAGGCCGCGCAGCCGACCACCGCCAGACTCAGCAGCGCCATCTGCACGCGCCGCGGCCCGAAGTGGTCGAGCGCGCGGCCCAGCGGCAGTTGCAGCGACGCAAAACCCAGGAAGTAGGCGCCGGCCAGCAGGCCCAGGTCGGCCGGCTGCAGGCCGAGCTCCGAGCTGAACACCGGCGCCAGCGTGGCGGTGATGGCGCGCAGCAGCGCCGACAGAAAGTAAGCAAATGCGAATGACAGCACGATGGCCACCGCCGGCCTCGCCCCCGAGGCCCTGAGCGCGGTCATGGAGCCACGCGCAGGCTGCCGAAGAAGCTGTCCGTCGCGTCGGCGTCGAGCTTGTCGCCCAGGGCAGTGGCCTGATACACCCTTGTGCCTTTGGCGAACACCGCCACCTGCTCGATGACGGCGCGGCCATCCGGCATCCGCCCCTGGAACTGCACGCGCTGGCTGGCCGGGTTGGGCGTCGCGCCCTCGACCTTGAGGCCCAGAACCTGCGGCTCCGACGCAGCCAGGTTCCTGGCTGCGGCCGAGCGCAACTCCACCAGGGCCGGGCCCACGCGGGACGGATCGCCCAGATCTGCAAAGGCCAGAGCCCAGGTCGCACCGGCTGCCGTGCAGGCATGCAGTTCCAGCCGCACCGAGTCAGGCCCCAACCTCACCTGCCGTGCATGGCTGTCGGGCTTGCACGGGAACAGCAGCGCGATGCCAGCCCCGGCGGGACGCACCTCGCGCCAATCGAGGGCCGGCGCACAGGCTGCCATCGAGGCCCCCGCCAATAAGGAAATGTACGCGCTTCGACTCATGAGCCGGCGATTATCGAGCCCAGTTGCAGCCGTCCCACAGCGTGAACAAGTGCCGGCCGAGGGACCCATGGCGCGCCGACCCCGCAATCGCGGGCTGGCGTCCCCGCATGGCAAAAGTCCACACTACGCATCACATTGCGGTGACTCGCGACGCCAGCCGTTCTTCGCCAGAGCCAGGTTCACACGACGACTCGAGGAGTGACATTCATGGATCTTTCCGATCTGCCCTCTGCACCGGGCGTCGCGTCGGGCAAGCCCCGGCTCGCGACGGAGCCGGGCAATGGCGACAGTTTTCGGGAATTGGTTGGCCAGGTCGGCGGCGAGATCGCGGCGCCGATGACCTCGGCGCTGGAACGGGTCAATGCCTTCGCAACCACCGGGCGCATCGACCGCGCAGGGCTGCGCGCATTGCGCGACGAGATCGAAGTGACGCGACGCATCGGCATGGGCGCGCAGCAGATCAGCCGCTTCGCCTCCGGCCGCGTCCGCCAGAACCCGGAGCGATTGGACCTGACGCAGACCCTTCGCGATGCGCTGGCGCAGCGCAGCCGCGAAACAGCGTCGCGGGGCATCGATCTGCGCCAGGATCTGAAGGCCGCCGAGGTCTACATCGACGCGTCGATGTGGTCTGCCCTTCTGCAAGCGGTGCTGGACTGGAGCTTCGAGCATGCACGATCGCACATCGAGTTCCGCATCGACATCAAGAACTGGCCGGTGCACGCACGGCTGGCTTGTTGCTTCGCCTTCATCCCTGCCGACGAGCTGCCGTCGTTGCAGCCGTTGCAGCCGGATCAGCGGCTGGACACAGTGCCATGGCAGCTGCTGAGCCGTCTGGCGCAGACGCTCGGGCTGTTGGTTCAGCGAGAGGACAAGGGCGGTGCCACGCAGCTGACGCTGGAGTTCCCGCGCACGGTGGATGGTGGCGTGGCCACGCTGTCCGGGCTGCAGTTCGACGAGCCCGGCACAGCCGGCCCGAACTCGCAACCGATGGTCGGCCGGCATGTGCTGGTCATCGCCAGCCGGCGCGAAACGCGCAATGGCGTGCGCGACACCTTGCGCTCGCTGGGCCTGATGGTCGACTACGTCGGCTCGATCGACGAAGCACGGCAGTTCTGCGAGGGCGGCCTGCCTCACGCCGTCATCTTCGAATCCGCGCTGGCTGGCGACAACTTCCGCAAGCTGCGAGCCGAGTGGTGCCGCGAGGTGCCGACGCTGGCCTTCATCGAGATTGCCGAGCAGGGGCGCGAGCTGGAGGTCAGCGACCTCGGCGGTCAGCGCACCTCGCGCATCGGCCGCGATGTCGTCGCCACCGCGTTGCCCAGCGCGCTGATGTTCGAGCTGTCCAAGGGCAGCTGACCATCGCGCGCCGCGCGGGCCGGCCGCACGCAGGCGCAGGCGCAGGCCTGCGCGGGCCTACCGTCTCAGGCGATGGCGTCGGCCACGCCTGCCGCGTGCGCCTGCTGGTCGGCGTGGTAGCTGGAGCGCACCAGCGCGCCCACCGCGGCATGGGTGAAGCCCATCTTCGCCGCCTCGGCCTCAAACATGCGGAAGGTGTCCGGGTGCACGTAGCGCAGCACCGGCAGGTGGTGGCCGCTGGGCGCCAGGTACTGGCCGATGGTCAGCATGTCGATGCCGTGCTCGCGCATGTCGCGCATTACCTGCAGGATCTCGTCGTCGGTCTCGCCCAGGCCCACCATCAGCCCGCTCTTCGTCGGCACGCCTGGCACGGCCTCCTTGAAGCGCTTGAGCAGGTTCAGGCTGAAGGCATAGTCCGAGCCCGGGCGCGCCTGCTTGTACAGCCGCGGCACGGTCTCCAGGTTGTGGTTCATCACGTCCGGCGGCGCGGCCCTCAGGATGTCGAGCGCCCGATCCATTCGGCCGCGGAAATCCGGCGTGAGGATCTCGATGCGGGTGTCGGGCGACAACTCGCGCACGCGCCGGATGCAGTCCACGAAATGCGCCGCGCCGCCGTCGCGCAGGTCATCGCGGTCGACGCTGGTGATGACCACGTACTTCAGCTTCAGCGCGGCGATGGTGCGTGCCATGTTCAACGGCTCGTCTGCGTCCAGCGGGTCGGGGCGGCCATGGCCCACGTCGCAGAAGGGGCAGCGCCGGGTGCACTTGTCGCCCATGATCATGAAGGTCGCCGTGCCCTTGCCGAAGCATTCGCCGATGTTCGGGCAGGACGCTTCCTCGCACACCGTGTGCAGCCGGTGCTCGCGCAGGATCGACTTGATCTCGTAGAAGCGCGTGCTCGGGCTGCCGGCCTTGACGCGGATCCAGTCCGGCTTCTTCAGCGGCGGCGCGGCCACCACCTTGATCGGGATGCGCGAGGTCTTGGCCTGAGACTTCTGCTTGGCGCTGGCGTCGTAGCCGGTGCTGGCCGCGGCATCGAAGGGGGTGTCGGGTGTGGACATGGGCCGTTCAGGGGGTCAACTGGGCGCTCAGCCGCTGGCCCAGTTGCCGCGCCACCGTCGCCCAATCCGTATGCACCCCGAGTGTAGCCAGATCGACAGCGCGCAGCCCCGCGTAGCCACAGGGGTCGATGCGCTCGAAGGGGCTCAGATCCATGGCCACGTTTAGTGCCAGGCCATGGTAAGCGCAGTGATTGCTCACCTTGATGCCGAGCGCAGCGATCTTGCCGAGCCCGCGGAACGGGTCGCCCGCCGGCGCCGGGCCGGCCAGCGCCGCATGACCAAAGGGGTCGTCCAGCTTGACGTAGATGCCGGGCGCCCCGGCCACGCGGTGGCCGGTGACTCGATGGTCTTCCAGCACCTTGAGCACGGCCTGCTCCAGCCGGTAAACGTACTCTTTTACGTAGATTTGCAAGCGGCGCAGATCCACCAGCGGATAGGCAACCACCTGGCCCGGGCCGTGGTAGGTAACCTGACCGCCTCGCTGCGTCTGCACCACTGGGATGTCACCCGGCTGCAGCACATGGTGAGCGCGTCCGGCCACGCCCTGGGTGAACACCGGGTTGTGCTCGACGAGCCAGAGTTCGTCTTCGGTGTCGGGGCTGCGCCGCGCGGTGAACTGGCGCATCTCGTTTTCGATTCCGGCATATCCGCGCCGGCCGAGGTTCAGGACTCGCATCGCGCTCAGTGTAGGGGCGGCTCAGCGCCGAAGGCCTTCGAGCGCGCGGATCGCGGCCACCACGTTGGCGCGTCCACAGCGGGCCTCGATCGCGGCGCGGTTGCGCTGCCGCTGTTCGCCATCGAGCGTCTGCAGGGCTGCGTCGGGATCGGCCTCCAGCGTTTCGATGGCCTGCAGCGTGATGCCCAGGCCGACGAAAAAGTCAAACAGTGGGTTCTCGCGCCGCAGGTACACGGTCGCCCCCTTGTACAACGCGGCACAGATGTTGCCGAGCGCCTGCTGCCGACGGTGGTTCATGAACACCAAGCCGCAGCTCGCAATGCGGGTGTTGTAGGCCGCGATCGGCATCCAGTCGGTCAGCGGGTCGAAACGCTCGGCCAGCGCGGCGCGGCCGGCGTCGATCACCGCACGGGCATAGCTGGCCCGGCCGTAGCTCAACGGCACCACCAGCCGGCCACCCGCAGGCAAACGAAAGCGCAGCAGTTCGACCGCTTCGACATGGTTGTTGGCCGGCGTGGCTGAGTTGCCCAGCAGCACGTCAGGCCCGTCCATCTCGCTCGGTCCGGCGGCGAATACGTCCTCGACGGTGAAGGACGGGATCGGGTGGAACACGGCGTGCAGCGACGGCAGCGCCTCGCGCAGCAGACCGGCATCGGCCGGGTTGGCACTGAAGACATCGATGCGTGGCGCGGCCGACACCAGTGCGGGGGGCTTTGCCGGCGTCAGCCCGGCTGCTACAGGCCGCCACCATGCGCGCAGCCGCGCCACCAGCGGGCTCTTGCTGCGGCCGCTGCCCGTGCCGCCGGCCCCTTGCACCAGCCTCGCCGTGCCGGGCAGCAGCAAGGGGCCAAGGCGTGGCGACAGCAAGCGCATGTAGTCGAAGCCCCAGCCAATCCATACCACCTGGCAATCGGGCCGCACATGGCGCAACGTCTGGCCAAACATGGTGCTCATGCCGTGCACCACCACGCAGTCCGCCGCCGCCACGTCGCCAGCGATCCAGCGCGTGCGAAAGCGCAGCGGGCTGCGCTCGACGATGTCGCTCGCGGGTCTCAGGTACCTGCGGGCCCCGCGCTTGGGCCTCACCACCAGTTAGCGGTTCTGGCCGGGAAAGGCCTCTTCGAACAGTGATCTGGCGAGCGGCAGGAACTTCTCGTCCCGCGTCAGGTGCACGATGCTCATGGGCACGTGGAACGCGGCATCCGGCTCAGTGCGGGCGCAAGGCGTAGCGCCGCGCATCGTCGCCACAACTGAACAGCAGGTCGAGGATCGACACGCCGCGTGCTCGAACGCACCCCAGGATTGCGCGTATTCAGGATAGGGGCCGTACTCGAACCATTCGACGGCAATGCCGCGCCGCGCGAAAACGGTCTCGTCTAGGTAGTCGCGCGCCGCCGGACCCTAGACGTAGGTGGTCGCGCCTGCCTGCTCGCAGATCGAGGCCAGGCGCTCGCTGCGCTCGTCCTGCAGCACATAGTCCCAGGAGTTGGACACGCGGGTCGAGATGTCCAGGCGCAGGCACACCGCCTCGATCAGCGCGCGGTTCAGCACCGACAGGTGGGTCCAGGGCTGCCGGTACATCGGCTCCAGCCAGGAGGCGGTCACCTCGAAGGCCGGCGCGCGGCGGTAGTTCAGCGTCAGCGCCTTCCAGTGGCTGTCGGCCCAGGCGTCGCCGTCGATCAGGGTGTCGCGGATCGATTGCGCGAAGCGGCCCTTCACCTGCACCGGCACGGTCAGCCACTGCAGGCCATGTGGCGTCTTGATGCGGTTGCGGTTGCGCCAGTCGCGGCGCGTGTACTGCATGTCGTCATAGAGCACGAACTCGTCGACCGAGGCCATCAGGTCGAAGTAGCCCTTCCATGGCACGTAGTTCGACTGCAGGATCGCCACGCGCTTCATGTCCTCACCCGCCGCGGAGTGGATGGGGCCGCATACACCCCGTCGGGCGAGCAATCGCTCATGATGATGGCGCCGGCGCCGACGATGATCTTGTCCCTCACCGTGGCATTGGCCCCGATGAAGCAGCGCTCACC
>JAGTRL010000170.1 GCA_018261815.1 Pseudomonadota bacterium | reverse complement strand
GCGTGGTCGAGAGCCCGCAGGTGCCGCTGCGTCACGCGCCGGGCCTGAGCCTCACGGCGACGGTCGAGCCGCCGCCACAGCTCGGCGTGTTCATCGACGGCGAAGGGCTCAGCGCACTCACCCGCTTCGACGGGCGGCGCGACAGCCTCTCCCACCTCGACCAGATGACCTCGGCGCTGCCCTACCACCTGCTGCGTCACCCTCGCGTGCTGGTGCTGGGCGCCGGCGCGGGGGCGGACGTGCTGCAGGCCCGCTACCACGACGCCGAGCGGATCGATGCCGTGGAGCTGAACCCCCAGGTCGTCGATCTGGTTCGGCGCCGCTATGCGGACTATGCGGGCGGCATCTATGCGGAAGGCCTCTCCGCGGGCCAGGTGCGCGTGCACATCGCCGAAGCGCGCGGCTTCGTCGCCGCCAGCGCGGAACGCTACGACCTCATCCAGGTGGCGCTGCTCGATTCCTTCAGCGCCTCCTCGGCTGGTCTGTACGCGCTGTCGGAGAACTACCTCTATACGATCGAAGCCCTGCAGGACGATCTGCGGCACTTGCACGAGGGAGGCCTACTCGCGATCACGCGCTGGGTCACGCTGCCGCCGCGCGATGCGCTCAAGCTCTTTGGCGCGGCCGTGGCGGCCCTGCAGCGCTCGGGCGTGGCCGACCCCGCATCCCGGCTGGCGCTGGTGCGCAGCTGGCAGACGAGCACGCTGCTCGTCAAGAACGGTGACTTCGACGCCGCCGACATCGCGGCGATCAAGGCCTTCTGCGCGGAGCGTTCTTTCGATGTGGCCTTCTATCCCGGCATGCGCGCTGACGAAGCGAACCGCTACAACGTAGTCGGGCGCCCCGACCTGTTCGACGCTGCGACGGCACTGCTCGGCCCCGGGCGGGACGAGTTCCTGCACAACTACAAGTTCCATGTCGCCCCTGCCAGCGACGACAGTCCCCACTTCTTCCACTTCTTCAAGTGGCGCTCGTTGCCCGAGTTGCTGTCGCTGAAGGAGCAGGGCGGCCTGCCGCTGCTGGAGTGGGGCTACCCTGTGCTCGTGGCGACGCTCGCCCAGGCAGTGCTCGCAAGCCTGCTGCTGATCGCTGCGCCGGCGGCCTGGGTCACGCGGGCCGGTGCGGGCCAGCGCGCGTCGCTTGCCGGCGCTCGCGGCCGCTTGCTCGTCTACTTCACCGCGATCGGCTTTGCCTTTATGTTCGTCGAGATCGCGTTCATGCAGAAGTTCGTGCTGTTCCTGAGCCACCCGCTCTACGCGGTGGCGGTCGTGCTGTTTGCGTTCCTGCTCTTTGCCGGCATCGGCAGCGGCGTGTCCAAACGCTTGAATGAGGCTGCCACACCGAAGCTGCGCAACCCGCTGGCGGCGGTGGTGCTGGCCATCGGACTGTCGGCCACGCTTGGCCTTGCCCTGCTCTCTTGGCTCTTCGAGCACGCGATGGGGATTCCAGACGCCGCGAGGATCGTGATCTCGGTCGCGCTCATAGCCCCGCTGGCGTTCCTCATGGGAATGCCGTTCCCGTTGGGGCTGGCGCGGGTGGAGGCCCGCGACGCCAGGCTTGTTCCCTGGGCCTGGGGGATCAATGGGTGCGCGTCGGTCTGCGGCGCGGTGCTGGCCACTCTGCTCGCGATCCATGTCGGATTCGCCGCGGTGGTCGTCGTCGCGCTGGTCCTGTACGGGGTCGCGGCCATGGCTCGGCCCTGACACTCCAGGCACAATGTTCGTCATTCCTCGTCATCCGCCCAACTCGCGAAGTTCGAGGAACACTGTCTTGAATCAGGGTCCTGTGGGGTCAAGTAGTACGGGCTGCACGGTGGGTGCACGACGCTGAAATGTCGGCTGGCCCTTCGCCTCCTGGCTGGTGGCATTGTCCCGCTCGTTGTTGAGGCGAACTACCGGATTGGGTCGAGTGCAGGTCCTCGATGCTGCATCTGCGTGACCATGAAGCTGCCGATCGCATTGGTCCATCCAGACTCGCGAATGTCCACGACCGTTACTGTGGCGCGTCGGCGGGCCTTCCCCCTCGACTGGCCAACCGACCTACCGGCGCGGCCCTCACCTCGATTCAGATCTCGTCGAAGTCGCCGACATCGCCAGCGTCGGCAACGTCGGCAACGTCGGTCCCGGTGTCCCCGGCCGTAGCATCGGCATCCGAGTCGCCGACCGCGATATCGCCGGCACCTGAATCAGCGAAGAACGACTGGGCGATGGCACTGCCGACAACAACGCCGGCCATGCTCGCCAGGAACGAGCCGGCCATCATGCCGCCCATGCCGCCCATGCCGCCTCCTCGGCCGCCCATGCCATTGAAGCTGCGCTCCAACGTGCCGGGCTGACGGACCTCAGCACGCGTGGCCAAGCGCGCCAGCGACTGCGGGTCCGCCTTCAGGGTGCCCGCGGTTGCGGAACGCTCCGCCTCGGGCATTTCGGCCGCCAGTTGTTGCAGCAGCAGTGTCCGCTGTTCGGGCGTGAGCTTGGCAAAGGCCTCGGCATGCGCCTGCTCAAGGGTCTGCGGCGGGGCCGTCTGCAGCATGTAGCGGTAGCGGGCAATGGCCTGCTCATCCGCCGTCGGCGTCGCAACACCTGCGACCGGGCGTTGCGCCCGCCGGGGTTCATCTTCACGACCCAACAGCTTGTCCAGAATTCCCATGCTCACAACTCCTGCGGTCAATTTTTGGTGGGACAGGCGACGCATGCCTCACTTAGATTAGACGAGCCGACGCCGATAAGGTTCGTCACGCGTGGCCGCCGGGGCGCGGTAAACTGGATCAGGGTCGAGCCTGCCGGCCCCGCGTGCGATTTTGGCGGCGATAGCCCGTCACCGACGCTGACGATGCCGGTCACCTGTCGTTGTCCCACGGCGATCGCGGCAACCCGTTGTTGCTGTCCATGGCGCACTCCATACAGCCCTGTGAAGCCGATGGGGGTCACGCTGGCGATGCTGGCCCTTTGGCGGAACCGATCGGCACACGCTCACGCGTGCGGGCTGCCCTTCATGGCCCCAGGCGGTACTCGTCTTGCGCACCCATGCACACTGCGCGCTTTGCCCGCCGTTCACCATGATCGACTTGCACCAGCTCTCGATGCACTACGCGCTGCCCAGTGGCCAGCGCATCGAGGTGCTGCGCCACATCGACCTGCACATTGCCGCCGGCCAGAGCGTGGCCGTGGCCGGTCCCTCGGGCTCGGGCAAGACCTCGATGCTGCTGCTGCTGGCCGGGCTGGAGCAGCCGGCGGCCGGCCATGTGGCCATCGACGGCGTGCGCCTGGACACGCTGGACCGTGACGCGCTCGCCGACCTACGCCGCGACCGCATCGGCATCGTCTTCCAGTCCTTCCACCTGCTGCCCAGCCTGACGGCGCTGGACAACGTGGCGCTGCCGCTGCAGATTGCCGGCCGCGCCGATGCCATGGCTCGCTCGCGCGACATGCTCGCCCGCGTCGGCCTGGCCGCGCGCGGCGGCCACTACCCGGGACAGCTGTCGGGCGGCGAACAGCAGCGTGTGGCCATCGCCCGGGCGCTAGTGCACCGGCCGCGCCTGCTGCTGGCCGACGAGCCTACCGGCAACCTCGATGACGCCACCGGCGCGGCCGTGCGCGAGCTGCTTTTCGAGCTCAACCGCGACAGCGGTGCCACGCTGGTGCTGGTCACGCACGACATCGACTTTGCCGCGCGCTGCGACCGCGTGCTCAGGCTGCACGACGGCCGCCTGCACGAGGGCTTTGGACCCCATGCGGCCGTGCCACCGCCGCCCACGCATGCCGGTGCCCTTCCTGCTTAGCCTGGCCTGGCGCGACCTGCGCGCCAGCGGCCGCACGCTGTGGGTGTTCTGCGCGTGCCTGGCCCTGGGGGTGGCGCTGGTCGCCGCCGGCGGCGGGCTGTACGGCCATGTCGCCGGCAGCCTGATGGGCCAGGCGCGCGCGCTGTTCGGCGGTGACCTGATGATCTGGCACCACCAGCCGCTGAGCGCCGACGAAGAGGCCTGGCTGCGTGATCGCGGCACGGTCTCGCGCAGCATCGAGCTGCGCACCATGCTGCGCAATGCCGAAGGCCGTGCCCAGCTGGTCGAGCTGCAGGAGGCCGATACGCGCTACCCGCTGGTCGGCCGCCTGACGCTGGCCGCGCCCGCGACCGACGGCGATCCGCTGCCCGAACTGCTGGCCGAGCGTGACGGCCGCTGGGGAGCGGCGCTCGATGCGGTGCTGGCGCAGCGTCTGGGCCTGTTGGTGGGCGACCGGGTCGACGTCGGCGATGCCGTGCTCGACGTGCGCGCCATCGTGCTGCACCAGCCCGATCGCAGCCTGCGCGCCGACTGGGGCGCGGCCCCCGTGCTGGTGGCCGACGGCGCACTGGCCGTCACCGGCCTCGTGCAGCCGCTCAGCCGCGTGCAGTACCGCTACCGCCTGCGCCTGGACGACGGCAGCAGCGCAGCCGCGGCGCGGCGCGACTTCGTCGCTGCCTTCGCAGGTTCCGACGCCGACATCCGCAGCTTCGACGAGCGCAGCGACCGCATCAGCGAGGTGCTGGGCCAGATCGGCTCGGGCTTGCTGCTGGTGGGTTTTTCGGCGTTGTTCATCGGCGGGCTGGGTGTGTTCAACAGCGTGCAGGCGCATCTGCAGGGCAAGCTCGGCACGCTGGCCACGCTGCGCGCCCTGGGCCTGCGCGACGCCCGTCTGGCCGGCCTGGTGCTGCTGCAGATCCTGCTGCTGGCGCTGGGGGCCAGCACCGTGGGCGCGCTGGCCGGTGCCGGCCTGGCGCTGGCCGGTGGCGCGCTGGTCGGCGAACGCCTGCCGCTCGATGCCGGCTGGGCTGCGGCCATCGCACCGCTGTTGCCGGCCGCGGCCAGCGCCATCGCCTTCGGCGTGCTGACCGCGCTGACCTTCGCGCTGCCGGCGCTGGGCCGCGCACTCACGGTGTCGCCGGCCGCACTCTTTCGCGGGCTGGACGGCCAGATGCTGCGCACGCCGCGCATCGCCTGGCTGCTGACCGGCGCCTGCGCGCTGGCCGTGGTGGCGCTGCTGCTGGTGCTGCTGCCCGATGCGCGCTTCGGTGCCGCCTTCGTCGCCGTCACGCTGGGCCTGCTGGTGCTGCTGGAGGGGGTGTTGCGCCTCTTGCGCGTCGCGGCCAGCTGGGCGTTGTCGCGGCCACGGCTGGGCCCGGGCTACGAATGGCGGATCGCGCTTGCCGGGCTGCAGCGCCCGGGTTCGCCGCTGCGCGCGGCGCTGCTGTCACTGGGCTCGGCACTGACGCTGTTGGTGGCCTGCACGCTGGTGGTGGCCACGCTGCTGCGCACCGTCAATGACACCGTGCCGGCCAACGCGCCGGCGCTGGTCTTCTACGACGTGCAGACCGAGCAGCTGCCGCTGCTGCGCCAGGCGCTGCAGGCCGCACCCAGCCTGCGCGATCTGCAGACCGCGCCGCTGGTGCTGGGCCGCGTGGCCGCAGTCAACGGCGTGGCGCTGCGCGACAGCGGCGACGGCGAACGTGTGCGCGAGGCCCGCGACGAACACAAGCTGAGCACGCGCGACGGCAACTTCGACGATGTGGTGGTCACCCACGGCGCGTGGTGGCCCGAAGGCTATGCCGGGCCGCCGCTGCTGGCGATGGAGGACCGCGAGGCCGAGCAGTTGGGCATACGCGTCGGCGATGCGCTGCGCTTCGAGATCCTGGGCCGCAGCGTCGACGCGCGGGTGGCGGCCATCTATGCGCAGCGCCGCATGCAATCGCGGCTGTGGCTGGAGGCGATCTTCAGCGACGGTGTGCTCGAGCCCTTCATCACCCGCCATGTCGGCGCGGCGCGTCTGGACGCGGCCGATGCCATCTCCGCGCAGGACCGCCTGGCGGCGCTGGCGCCCAACATCGTCAGCGTGCGCACCGAGAGCGTTCTGCAGGCCACGCGCGCCATCATGGGCAGCGCCCGCGCGGGCCTGGCGGTGATTGCCGGTGTGTGCCTGGCCGCCAGCCTGCTGGTGCTGGCCAGCGTGGTGGTGGCAAGCCGCGCGCGCCAGGTCTACGAGGCCAGCGTGATGCACACGCTGGGCGCGCGCCTGTCCAGCCTGCGGCGGGTGCTGCGCTGGGAATACGCGCTGCTGGCGGCGGTCACGGCGGCCTTCGCCACGGTCATCGGCAGTGCGCTGGCCCTGGTGCTGCTGCAATGGCGGCTGGAGCTGAACGGCGCGGGCCTGCTGTGGACCGGTGCGCTGACGGCCGTGGGGGTCAGCGGCTTGAGCCTGGGGTTGGGCGCGCGCATCCTGCTCGGGCAGATGAGCATCGCACCGGCGCGGCTGCTGCGCGGCGGTGCTTGATTGCGAATGCTGACCGGCTTCATCTCATAGCTGGCGCAAACGCTGTATCCACATGTTTGGCGAGTTTTGCCAACCTGTTCCTGCTCTACAGGGCTTCGCACGGGATCTTCGTCGAGGCCGAGGCACGCCAACAGCATGGCGCGGCGCCAACCGACACCGCGAGTGACCTCGTAAGTACAATCAGGCGCTCATGTCGCCGCGGGTCCTTGCTCTCATCCTCGCACTCGTTCTGTTCTGGTCCGGTTTCACGACACAGGAGCAGGCGGTTCTGTTCGCATCGGCGAGCACCGAGCAGGTAGACAGCCTGCCGGGTGATCTGCCGCAGCCTGTTGACGATGGCTCGATCGACGATCACCACCTGGACGACCAACCGGGACAGACGCTGGCTGAGGGCGCTATGGACCCGCTTCCCTTGCTGATGGCGCAGCCTGCTGCCGGGGCTCCCATTCTTGCGATGTCCAGGCCGCGTCCGTACGCGACTGCCTTCTGGCTCGCACCCTGTCTGGCCGGGCCGCAGCGCCCGCCCTGCGCGACGCACCTCGTCGCCTGACCCTGCCGCGGCGCGGCCGCGGCAACTACGACACACGGCCTCGCGACACTCGTCGCGCCAGCACGCGCCTGTCGTCGGCTCGGTCCTCGCGCCGATGCCTTGATCCTCCTACTCGTTCTATTTCAAAGGAAAGTCATGACCCCCATCGTTGAACCCTTCCCGACCACCGCAAACCCCGCGCTCGCAGTCGAACGCAATCGCGTACTGCGCAACACCTACTGGCTGCTGGCCCTGTCGATGGTGCCCACCGTGCTGGGCGCCTGGATCGGTGTGAGCACCGGCCTGGCGCGCGCGATGTCGCCGGGTATCGGCCTGGTAGTCTTTCTCGTCGGCGCCTTCGGCTTCATGTTCGCGATCGAGAAGACCAAGAACTCGGCCGCCGGCGTGCCGATGCTGCTGGCCTTTACCTTCTTCATGGGCCTGATGCTGTCGCGGCTGGTCGGCTCGGTGCTCGGGCTGGCCAACGGCGCGAGTCTGGTGATGACGGCCTTCGCCGGCACCGGGGCCATCTTCCTGGGAATGGCCTCTTTGTCGTCGATCATCAAGCGCGACCTGAGCTCGATGGGGAAGTTCCTGTTCATTGGCGCGATCATGTTGCTGGTGGCCGGCATCGCCAACGTCTTCCTGCAATCGAGTGCGCTGATGATCACCCTGGCGGTGCTGGCCATCGGCATCTTCTCGGCCTTCATCCTGTATGACCTCAAGCGCGTGCAGGACGGCCACGAGACCAACTACATCAGCGCCACGCTGGGTGTGTATCTGAGCGTGTACAACGTCTTCCAGTCGCTGCTGGCGCTGCTGGGTATTGCCGGCACCCGCGACGAGTGAGGCCGCGATTGTCCGGGCAGTCGCGGCTATGAGCCGCGACGGTGCGCCCGCGGCGTCGCGCCCCCGGCCGTTGTCGCAGTTGCTGACCGAGATGGCCGCTGATGGCTCGCGCGAGCGCGTCTCGATCGCCGACCTGCTGCTCGCGCTGCAGGACCGCGCGCTGGCGGCACTGCTGCTGATCTTTGCACTGCCGAACGTGATCCCGGTGCCACCGGGCACCTCGGCCTTGCTTGGCGCGCCGTTGTTGTTTCTGGCGGCGCAACTGGCCTTCGGCATGCGCCCCTGGCTGCCCCGGGTGATCGCCGAGCGTTCGATGCCACGCGCCCACTTTGCAGCACTCATCACGCGGGCGACGCCGTGGCTGGCGCGCGCCGAGCGGCTGCTGCGGCCACGCTGGAGCGTGCTTTGCCGGCCGCCGGCCGAGTACCTGGTGGGCGGAGTCTGCCTGCTGCTTTCGCTGATCGTGTTTCTGCCGATCCCGCTGGGCAACATGCTGCCGGCGCTGGCGATCTGCCTGCTGGCGCTGTGCATCCTCGAACGCGATGGTCTGTGGGTGTTGGCGGGCCTGCTCGGTGCGACGGCCGGGGTGGCCCTGGCGTGGGGCGTGCTTTACGCGCTGCTGCGCGCCGCGGTCTTCATCATCGGCAACGCCTTTCGGTGATGAGCCTGATGGGTTTGCGGCCCACCCAGCGTGCTCGCTTGATTCGAATTCGTGCGCATTCGCGCGTGTCCTGAGGTGTCCCCATGGAGATTGCTTTACTGTCTGGCCTGATCGTCCTGAATGACTTGTTCGCCATGTCGGAGATCGCACTGGTCACGGCGCGCAAGGCGCGGCTGCAGCGGCTGGTCGACGAGGGCGACGCCGGGGCCCGCGCGGCCGTCAAGCTGGGCGAGGACCCGACCCGCTTTCTCTCGACCATCCAGATCGGCATCACCTCGATCGGCGTGCTCAACGGCATCGTTGGTGAGGCGACCCTGGCCGCGCCCTTGGCCATCTGGCTGAAGACGCTCGGGGTGCCGGCGCCGTATGACGGCTATGCAGCCACCGGGCTGGTGGTGCTGCTGATCACCTACTTCTCGATCGTGGCGGGTGAACTCGTTCCCAAGCGCCTGGGCCAGACGCACCCCGAAACGCTGGCCAGGCTGGTGGCGCGGCCCATCAACTGGTTGGCCATTGCCACCAAGCCCTTCGTGCGCCTGTTGTCGGTGTCGACACAGTTGCTGCTGCGCCTGCTGCGCGTGAAGGACGGTGCCGGCAATGCCGTCACCGAA
>JAGTRL010000169.1 GCA_018261815.1 Pseudomonadota bacterium | reverse complement strand
CGATGGCACCGGGCGCCGGCGGGGAGAACGCCAGCCAGCGCAGCAATGCGCCCGACAGCGGCACGCGGCGGTTCCAGGGCAGCAACACCAGCAGCCGCGCGAGCGGGCAATAGTCGGCCACCAGCAGTGCGTTCACGCCGACAAACTGCAGCACGTGAATCGGCCACAGCGCCTCGGCCGTGCCGGCGAAGAGCAGCAGCAGGTAGGCCAGGCGCACCTGCACGTCGAAGGCGCGCACGCTGCGTCGCAGCGCCACGAAGTGCAGTACCTGCAGCGCATTCAGCCACAGCACGAGCGGCAGCGCTGCCGTCCAGCCGGCGAAATGCGCGGCCAGCAGCAATGCCGTGCCTTGCCAAAACAGACGCTTCAACCGCTCATCCATGATCTGCTCCTGTGCACTGGCCCGACAAGGGCCGATGCACACAAGCATCCACGACCGCCGTATTCGCGCGGTGTCCCGCACACCTGTGTCTGTTGCCGCTGCGTATGGGCGGCAGCGCTTTGTATCCAGCTTGTATCGACGCGGTATCGGCGTGGCAATCGTGCCCCACGCTGGCGCGGCGCGGCCTAGACTTGCACCGATGGCCGCCACCGTACAAGCGATCCAGGGTGCCGAGCCCGCCGACTGGGACGACGCCGCAAAGGCGATGTTCCGCGCCGCGCAGGCGGTGGCGCAGGCGGGCGGGCCGAATCTGTTTGCCGACCTGGTGCGCGAGCTGGCCGACACGCTGCGCGTGGCCACCGCCTTCGTCGCCGTGTTCAGCGACGAGACGCACCAGCAGATGCGCACGCTGGGCGCGGTGCTGGACGGGCGCGTGCTGCAGAACTTCGACTACCCGCTCGAAGGGACGCCTTGCGCCAAGGTGGTCGGCCGCGCCTTCCGCCATGTGCCGCACGGCGTCGCCGTCGAGTTTCCGCCGGGCTCGCTGTTCGGCGCCAAGGGCATGGATTCCTATGCCGCGTTTCCGCTGACCGACAGCGCCGGCACTCCGCTCGGCCTGCTCGTCGCGATGGACCGCCAGTCCATCGCCGACGCTGAGCTGGCCGAGGCGCTGCTGAAGATCTTCGCCGGACGCATGGTCGCCGAGATCGAACGCAGCCATGTCGACGAGGCCTTGCGCGCGGCCGCGCTGGCCGTGTCCAGCACGCGCGGAGACTCGGTCTTTGCCGAGCTGGTGCGACTGCTGGCGGCGATCCTGCATGTCGAGGTGGCGTTCATCGCGCGCGTCGAGCCCGACGATCCGCAGTCGCTGCGCATGCTGGCGATGCAGGTCGACCGGCAGATGCTGCAGGACATGCGCTATGCCGTCCAGGGCACACCCTGCGAGGCCGTGCTGGGCCAGCGCTTCCGCGTCTACCCCGATCGGCTGCACGAGCTGTTCCCCGACGACACCGATGCGGAATTCGAGGGTATCGTCAGCTATGCTGGGTATCCGCTGCTCGGCCAGGACGGTACACCGCTGGGCACCGTCGCCATCGCCTCGCGTGCGCCGCTGGTGCACGTGGAGCGCATCGAGTCGGTGCTGCAGATCTTCGCGGTGCGTGCCGCGGCCGAGATCGAGCAGTTGCGCGCCACCGAGGCGCTGCGCCGCTCGGAGGCCAGCTATCGCGCGATCTTCGAGACCACCGAGGACGCGATATTCGTCCACGACTGGGACAGCGGCGCGATCCTCGACGCCAACCCGAAGGCCTGCGCGAACTACGGCTACAGCCGCGACGAGCTGCTGCGCCTGTCGGTGGGCGAACTCAGCTCGGGCGTGCCGCCGTACACGCAGGAGCAGGCGCTGCGCAACATCGGCCTGGCCAAGCTCGACCGCTGCCCGCCCTTCGAATGGCACCGGCGCAGCCGCGACGGCAGCCTGCACTGGGACGAAGTGCGGCTGAAGCCGCTGCAGATCGACGGCCGGCCGCACATCCTGGCGATCACGCGCGAGATCACCCAGCACAAGGCGGCGCTGGAGGCGCTGCAGGCACGCGAGGAGCAGTACCGCGTGATCTTCGACGGCAGCGCCGACGCGCTGGTGCTGTGGGACCCTGACATCCGCTGCGTCGACGTCAATCAGGCCTTCACCCGCCTGTTCGGCTGGGAGCGCGCCGAGGCGATTGGCGGGACCTTTCCGCGCCGCTTCGGCGACGAGGCCATCCGTATGCGCGTCGAGTGCATCCGCGCGGCGCTGCAGGGGCAGGAGCGCTTGCTGGAAACGCAGGCCGTGCGCAAGGACGGAAGCCGCTTCGACGTCGAAGTGCGCTACCTGCCGATCCGCTACGGCGGCGTGCCGCATGTGCTGTCGATCGGGCGCGACATCACCGAGCGCAAAGCCGCGCTCGCCGCGCTGCAGGCGAGGGAGGAGCAGTACCGCGCGATCTTCGACGGCAGCGCAGACTCGATGGGTCTGTGGAGCGAGGAGCTGGTGCTCGCCGACGTCAACCAGGCCTTCACCCGGCTCAGCGGCTGGACGCGCGACGAGGTGGTCGGGCGCCGGCTCGACGAACGCGCCGGCGAACCCGACGCCGCACAGCGCATCGAGTTGATCCGCGGCGCGCTCGCCGGCCGCGAGGGCCGCGTCGAGGCGCGGGTGCCGAGCAAGGACGGCCCGGCCTACGACGTCGAGATCCGCTACGTGCCGGTGAGTTTCGGCGGACGCGCCTATGCGCTGTCGGTGGCGCGCGACATCACCGAGCGCAACGTGGCGCTGGCCGCGCTGCGCGCGCAGGAGCAGAAGTACCGCACGATCTTCGACAGCACGGTCGATTCGATGGTGCTGTGGGATCGCGAGCTGCGCGTGGTCGACGTCAACGACGCTTTCGTGCGCATGACCGGCCTGGCGCGCGAGCAGGTGATCGGTCGCCACTGGAGCGAGCGCCCCGACGCCGACGACCTGCCGCAGATGCTCGAGCTGATCGAAGGCGCGCTCGACGGCCGGGCGGACGGTGCGACGCTGAACGTCAGCCGGGTCGACGGCAGCCGTTTCGACATCGAGCTGCGCTACCTGCCGGTGCGCTTCGGCGACGAGGCCTTCGCGCTCGGCGTCGGCCGTGACGTGAGCGAACGGCTCGAGCAGGAGCGGCGCCTCCGCGACAGCGAGGAGCAGTACCGCTCGATCTTCAACGCCTCGGCCGACGCGCTGGTGCTGCGCGACGCCGAGTTCCGCATCGTCGACGTCAACGCCACCTACGAGCGCATGAGCGGCTACGGCCGCGACGAGGTGCTCGGCATCGACCGCATCATTGCCAATCCGGCCGAGGTGGCGCCGGCGATCCGCGCGCAGCACGAGCGTGCGCTCGCCGGCGAGCCGGTCGAGCTCGAGGTGCCGTTCCTGCGCAAGGACGGCCTGCGCTACGAGATCGAATTGCGCGGCATGCCGGTGCGCCACCGCGGCGCGCCGCACGTGCTCTACATGGGCCGCGACGTCACCGAGCGCAAGCGTGCCGAGGCCGCGCTGCGCGCGAGCGAGGAGCAGTACCGCGCGATCTTCGACGCGTCGATCGATGCGCTGATCCTGTGGAACAGCCGCTACCAGCGCGTCGACGTCAACCCTGCGTTCGAGCGCATCTTCGGCTGGTCGCGCGACGAGGTGCTCGACCGCGGCTACGAGCAGCCGTCGGCACGGACGCTGCCGCGGCGCGAACTGGTGCGTCGCGCGCTGGCCGGAGAGGTCTGCAACGCCGAGCTCGACATCGCGCGCAAGGACGGCACGAGCGTGCACGTCGAGGTGCACGTGGTGCCGTTCCAGCATCGGGGCGAAGCGCATGCGCTGGCGATCGTGCGCGACATCACCGAGCGCAAGACCGCCGAGGCGCAACTGCGCGCGAGCGAGGAGCAGTACCGCGAGATCTTCAACGCCTCGGCCGACGCGTTGATGCTGTGGAACGGCCGGCTGCAGCGCGTCGACGTCAACCCCGCGCACGAGAAGATCTTCGGCTTCCGGCGCGACGAGGTCGTCGGGCGCGGCTTCGAGGGCCTGCCGTACCCGGAGGAGTTCGCGCGGCCGCGGCTCGATGCGGTGCGGCGCGCGCTCGCCGGCGAAGCCAGCCGCGCCGAGCTCGAGGCGATCCGCAAGGATGGCCGGCGCATCGTGACCGAGCTGCGCACGATTCCGTTCACGCAGCGCGGCGAGCCGCTGGTGCTGCAGATCGCGCGCGACATCACCGAGAGCCGCACTGCCGAGGCGCGGCTGCGCGCGAGCGAGGCGCAGTACCGCGCGATCTTCGACGCGTCGATCGACGCGCTGATCCTGTGGAACAGCCGCTACGAGCGGGTCGACGTCAACCCGGCCTACGAGCGCATCTTCGGCTGGTCGCGCGACGAGGTCGTCGGGTGCAGCGTCGACGGCCCGAACCCGGACCCGGATTCGTCGCACACGCGGCGCGAGCTGGTGCAGCGCGCGCTGGCCGGCGAGGCCTGCAGCGCCGAGCGCGAGGCGGTGCGCAAGGACGGCACGCGCATCCTGATCGAGGTGCACGCGATCCCGTTCCGGCACCGCGGCGAAGCGCACGTGCTGGCGATCGCGCGCGACATCACCGAGCGCCGCGCGGCCGAAGTCCAGCGCGAGCGGCTGGAGGCGCAGCTGCGCCAGGCGCAGAAGATGGAGGCCATCGGCCAGCTCACCGGCGGCATCGCGCACGACTTCAACAACATCCTCACCAGCGTCATCGGCTACCTGGTGCTGGGGCAGGAACGCGCCGGCACGCTGGGCGACGAGCGGCTGCAGCGCCAGCTCGACAAGGCGCAGCTGGCGGCGCAGCGGGCGCGCGAGCTGATCGCGCAGATGCTGGCCTTCGCGCGCCGCCAGCGCGGCGAGCGCCGCGTGCTGCCGCTGGCGCCGCTGGTGCGCCAGACGCTGCAGCTGCTGCGCTCGACGCTGCCGGCCTCGGTGGCGGTGAATGCGCTGCTGCCGGACGACGCTGCCGGTCCCTGCGTCGAGGCCGACGCGGTGCAACTGGAGCAGGTGCTGTTCAACCTGTGCCTGAACGCGCGCGACGCGATCGACGCGTCCGGGCTGATCAAGGTGCGGCTGCGCGAATGCAGCGGCTCCTTCACCTGCGCGTCCTGCAGGGCGCAGCTCCCGCTGGCGAGCTGGGTCGAGCTGAGCGTGGCCGACAACGGCAGCGGCATCGCTGCCGGCACGCTGGAGCGCATGTTCGAGCCTTTCTTCTCGACCAAGGAGGTCGGGCGCGGATCGGGCATGGGCCTGGCGATGGTGCACGGCATCGTTCACGACCACGGCGGCCACGTGGTCGTCGAGACGGAGCCGCAGGCCGGCTCGGTGTTTCGCGTGCTGCTGCCGCCGGCGCAGGCCGAGCCGCAGTCCGAGCCCGCGGCCGTGGCTCAGGCACCGGCCGCCCGTCCGCTGCAGGCGAGGGTGATGGTCGTCGACGACGAGGCCATGGTCGGCGACTTCATGGCCGAGCTGCTCGACGGCTGGGGTCTCGAGGTGGTGCTGCAGCGCGACCCGCTCCAGGCGCTGGCCTGGCTGGAACATTCGGATCAGGCGCTGGACCTGCTGATCACCGACCAGACCATGCCGCAGCTCAGCGGGCTGCAGCTGGCCCAGCGCGCCGGCACCCTGCGCCCGGGTCTGCCGGTGCTGCTGTACACCGGCAATGCCGAGGGCATCGACGCCGAGGAGGCCAAGCGCCACGGCGTGTGTGGCGTGTTGCGCAAGCCGGTCGATGCCGAGGCGCTGCAGGCGCTGATGCAGCGCTGCCTCAGCAAGGCGGTTGCCGGCACGGCCTGATTCGGGTTCGCCCCGGCTGCAAGCCGCACCGACACGTAGCGAATACGCTTGCGATACATACCCGCGCCACGCTGACAAACGGCTGATACCGATGCGGCCCAAACTGCAGCCTGGCAGGGACGCAGCCGCATGGCGCCTGACGGACCCCCAGCGGAAGCCCGCCGTTCACGCTGTCTGTACCCAAGCTTTGCGAGGACTCACCATGACGATCAAGGACATCCACGGCCACGCGCTCAGCGGCGCCGATGCCAAGGCCACCGAACATTACGAAGCCGCCTGCGCGCTGCTGCGCTGCTACCTCAATGATCCGCTGGCCGAGGCCCAGGCCGCGCTGGCGCGCGCACCGGACATGACGATGGCGCATGTGCTGGTGGCCTACCTGAACCTGCTCGGCACCGAACCGGCCGGTCTGCCGGCGGCGCGCGAGGCGCATGCCGCCGCCGCGCGCTGCCCGGCCACCGAGCGCGAGGCCCAGCACGTGGCGGCGGCCGGCGCCCTGGCCCAGGGCCTGTGGCACCGCGCCGGCCGCATCCTGGAGGACCTGAGCATCCGCCACCCGCACGACCTGCTGGCGCTGCAGGTGGGCCACCAGATCGACTTTTTCACCGGCCACTCGCGCATGCTGCGCGACCGCATCGCGCGTGCCGAGTCGCACTGGCACGCCGGCATGCCCGGCCGCCACGCGGTGCTGTCGATGCTGGCCTTCGGCCTGGAGGAGGCCGCCGACTATGCGCGTGCCGAGACGCTGGGCCGGACGAGCGTCGAGCTCGAGCCGCGCGACGGCTGGGGCTGGCACGCGGTGGCGCATGTGCTGGAGATGCAGAACCGGCGCCGCGACGGCATTGTCTGGATGACCCAGGACCCACCGGCCTGGAGCGAGGGCAGCTTTTTTGCCATCCACAACTGGTGGCACCTGGCACTGTTCCACCTGGGGCTGGACCAGGTCGACGAGGTGATGGCGCTGCTGGACCAGCGCGTGTTGGGCAGCGCCTCGCCGGTGGTGCTGGACCTGATCGACGCTTCGGCGCTGCTGTGGCGGCTGCAGTTGCGCGGCGTGAATGTCGGCGACCGCTGGGACGCCGTGGCCTCGCGCTGGGCTGACGTCAGCGCGACCAGCATGTACGCCTTCAACGACCTGCACGCGATGATGGCCTTCGTCGGCGCCGACCGCATGGGCGACGCCGCGCGGCTGCTCGACGCGCAGCAGCAAGCGCTGGCCGCCGGCGACGACAACGTCGGCTTCCTGACGGACGTCGGCCTGGGCGCGACGCAGGCGATCCGCCAGTTCGGCTTAAGCCGCCATGGCGAGGCCGCCGAGCTGCTGCGCCGCGTGCGCCGCGAGGCGGCGCGCTTCGGTGGCAGCCACGCGCAGCGCGACGTGCTGGACCTGACGCTGATCGCCGCCGCCGAACGGGCCGGCGACGTTCCCCTGGCCGACGCGCTGCGTCGCGAGCGGGCCTTTGCACGCCCCTGAACGGGAGCCGACCGTGCAAACCACCCTGCGCCACGTCCACCTGCCCAACGGCCTGAGCATCGAATGCGTCGAGCAGGTCCTGCGCGGCGGCCCTTCGTTTTTGATGCTGCACGGCATCACCGACACCTGGCGCTCCTTCGAGCCGGTGCTGCCCTGGCTGCCGCCTCACTGGCATGTGATCTCGATGACGCAGCGCGGCCACGGCGGCTCGTCCGCCGCGGCGAGCTACCGCACTCGCGACTTCGCAGCCGATGCCGCCGCGCTGGTCGCGACGCTGGCGCTGCCGCCAGTGCTCGTAGTCGGACACTCGATGGGCGCGGTCAACGCGCTGCGCATGGCCATCGACCACCCGGCCGCGGTGCGTGGCGTCGTCGCTGCAGGCGGCTTCGCGAGCTTCTCCGACAAGCCCGGGCTCGTGGATTTCATCCAGGGTCAGATTCTGACCCTGGGCGAGCAGGTGCCGCGCGAGCTGGCCGAGTCCTTCCAGCGCGACACCGTGGCCGGTCCGCTTGCACCGGGGCTGCTGCAGACCATGGTCGAGGAGTGCCTGCGCACGCCGGCGGCGACCTGGCGCGGCGCCTTCGCCGCGCTGCTGGAAGACGACTTCAGCAACGAGCTGCACAAGGTCGAGGTGCCGGTGCTGCTGCCCTGGGGCGACGCCGATGCCTTCTCTCCCGAGTCGGACCAGCAGCGGCTGCAGCGCCAACTGCCGCGGGCCACACGGGTGGTCTACGCCGGTGTGGGCCATGCGCTGCACTGGGAGCAGCCGCGCCGCTTTGCCAACGACCTGATCGCGTTCGAGCAATCGCTGAAAGTCCCATGTTGAATCGAAGGTTCACGCGCAGAAGCGTCGCGGGCCTGGCCGCGGCGCTGGCCCTGCGCCCCGCGCTGGCGCAAGGCGGCTCGCCCGCCCGCGTGGGCGTGCTCGTGCTGGGGTCGTCCGAGCAGCGCGACGATGTCGACCGACAGTTGGCGCAAGGGCTGAATCAACTCGGCTACGTGGAAGGACACAACCTGCTGCTGGAGCGGCGTTATGCCGACAGTCAGGTCAGCCGGCTGCCGGGTTTCGCCCAGGAGTTTGCGGCGCGCGACTTCGATGTCATCGTGACCACCTGCACGCCGTCGACGCGTGCCGCGCGCAGCGCGACGCAGCGCATCCCCATCGTCATGGTCGCGGTGGCCGACCCGGTGGGTTCGGCCTTCGTCAAGTCGCTGGCCCAGCCCGGCACCAACATCACCGGCCGGTCGAGCCAGTCGAACGAGATCGTGGCCAAGATGCTCAGCCTGTACCGGCGCGCGGCGCCGCGTGCCGATCCCATCGCCGTGCTGGTCAACGTCAGCAACCTGGCGCATGAGCCGCTCTGGCGCGAGGCGGCACAGGCCGCGTTGGCGCTGAAGGTGGAGGTGCGCCGCATCGAGCTGCGCAGCGCCGAGAACCCGCATGGCGAAGACCTGCCGGCGGCCTTCGAGCGACTGTCCGCCGCAGGCGCCGGCGGCCTGTTCATGCTGCCCGACGACCCGATCAGCGTCATCAACCGCGCTCGGCTCGTGGCGCTGGCGGCGCAGTACAAACTGCCGGCGCTCTACGGCGCGAGCGAGTTCACCGAGGCGGGCGGGCTGATGAGCTACGGCGAGAACCTTGGCGAAAGCGCGCGACAAAGCGCCCGCCATGTCGATCGGCTGCTGAAGGGCGCCGACCCGGCCACGCTGCCGGTGGAACAGCCGACGCGGTTCGAACTGGTGCTCAACCTGAAGACGGCGC
>JAGTRL010000168.1 GCA_018261815.1 Pseudomonadota bacterium | reverse complement strand
CAAGCTCATGGGTACATCCTTCGAGGCCAGGGCGGACGCACCGTTTTACCACCCGGCCGTTCGCTTCTGGGGATTAGCAGGATCGGTGCCGACCCTAGAATCGCGGCTTCTTCCGCCCGACTTTTGGCAAGCCCTCGCGCCGCGCGCCGCATGAATCCTTCACCCCTGTCCGCGCTGTCCCCGCTGGATGGCCGTTATGCCGCCAAGGTGGCGCCGCTGCGCCCGCTGCTCAGTGAATATGGCCTGATGCACCGCCGCGTGCAGGTGGAGGTGGAATGGTTCATCGCGCTGTCCGACGCCGCTCTGCCCGAGTTCAAGCCACTGGGCAAGGCCGCGCGCGCCCGGCTGCGCCGCCGTGTCGCCGACTTCGCGGAAGCCGACGCCCAGGCCATCAAAGACATCGAGAAGACCACCAACCACGACGTCAAGGCGGTGGAGTACTGGATCAAGGCCAGCTTTGCCGGCGATGCCGAGCTGTCGGCCGCGGCCGAGTTCGTGCATTTCGCCTGCACCAGCGAGGACATCAACAACACCAGCCATGCACTGATGCTGAAGAGCGCGCGTGCCGAGGTGCTGCTACCGGCGCTGGACACGCTGCTGGACAAGCTGCGCGCCATGGCCCATGCGCTGGCCGACGTACCGATGTTGAGCCGCACCCACGGCCAGAGCGCCAGCCCGACCACGCTGGGCAAGGAGGTCGCCAACGTCGTCGCCCGCCTGGCCACGGCGCGCGCACGCATCGCCGCCGTGCCGCTGCTGGCCAAGATGAACGGCGCAGTCGGCAACTACAACGCGCACCTGGCCGCCTATCCCTCCGTGGACTGGGAGGCCTTCAGTCGCCAGGTGGTCGAAAAGCGCCTCGGTCTGGTGCTCAACCCGCACACCATCCAGATCGAGCCGCACGACTACATGGCCGAGCTGTTCGACGCCTTCGCGCGCTGCAACACCATCCTCATCGACTGGGCGCGCGACGTCTGGGCCTATGTGTCGCTGGGCTACTTCAAGCAGCGGCTGAAGGACGGCGAGATCGGCAGCAGCACCATGCCGCACAAGGTCAACCCGATCGATTTCGAGAATGCCGAAGGCAACTTCGGCCTGGCCAACGCGCTGCTCGCGCATCTGAGCCAGAAGCTGCCGATCAGCCGCATGCAGCGCGACCTGACGGACAGCACCGTGCTGCGCAACATGGGCGTGGCGCTGGGCTACACGCTGCTGGGCTACGACAGCCTGCAGCGCGGCCTGGACAAGCTGCAGGTCAATGAGTCGGCATTGGCCGCCGACCTGGACGCATCCTGGGAGGTGCTGGCCGAGGCGGTGCAGACGGTGATGCGCCGCCACGGGCTGCCCAATCCCTACGAGCAGCTGAAGAAGATGACCCGCGGCAAGGCCATCACGGCGGCGGCGATGCGCAAATTCGTGGCCACCCTGGAGCTGCCCGCCGCCGACAAGAAGCGCCTGCTGGCGTTGACGCCGGCCAGCTACACCGGCCTGGCGGCCAAGCTGGCGCGGCAAGTCTAGAGCGGGCATGAAGTTCAGCGACATGCTGCGCGCGGCCCAGGCCGCCCATGACTCCATGCTGTGCGTCGGGCTGGATCCCGAACCGTCGAAGTTCCCCGCCGATTGGCGTGGCGACGCCGCGCGCACCTTCGAGTTCTGCGCCGCCATCGTCGATGCCACCAAGGACCTGGCCTGTGCCTTCAAGCCGCAGATCGCCTACTTCGCCGCGCAGCGCGCCGAGGACGCGTTGGAGCGGTTGGTCGAACACATCCACCGCGTCGCGCCGGGGGTGCCGGTGATCCTGGATGCCAAACGCGGCGACATCGGCGCCACCGCCGAGCAGTACGCCCGCGAGGCCTTCGAGCGCTACCGGGCCGACGCGCTGACGCTGTCGCCCTTCATGGGTTTCGATTCGATCGAGCCCTACCTGCGTTACGCCGACAAAGGCTTGATCCTGCTGTGCCGCACCTCCAACCCCGGCGGCAGCGACCTGCAGTCGCAGCGCCTGGCCAGCGGCGAGCTGCTCTACGAACACATCGCCCGGCTGGCCTCGGGGCCGTGGAACGCCGGCGGCCAACTCGGCCTGGTGGTCGGCGCCACCTTTCCGGGCGAGATCGCCCGCGTGCGCGAGCTGGCGCCGACGCTGCCGCTGCTGATCCCGGGCATCGGCGCGCAAGGCGGCGATGCGCAGGCCACGGTGCGCGCCGGGTGGCGCGAAGACGGGCCGATCATCGTCAGCTCCTCGCGTGCCATCCTCTATGCCTCGCACCGGCCCGACTTTGCCGAGGCCGCCCGCCACGTGGCGTGGGCTACACGCCAGCAGCTGAATGACGCGCGCAACGTGAACTGATACCCCTGCGCGGGGAAAACGAGGCTGCAAGCCCCCCCCCTTGGCGCCAAACTTGCTGTCTTGCAAAAGACGTTGGCGAGGACCCCACCGGTCATGAAGCCCGCCCTGGCCCCATCACCCCCCGTGTTGATCGACGACGCCGAAGCGCAGCGCGCGGTTCGGCACATCATCACACGGCACTTCTTCGCCACGGCAGCGGTCGTGGCGTTGGTCGCGGCGTTGGTGTTCGTGTTCCTGCCCGCCGGTATCGCGTCGGGCGCGCGCTGGCCGCTGGTGCTGGCCTTCTGCGCGCTGGCTGCGCTGGCTGCGACCTCGATGCGTGCCGGCGCCACCCGCATGGAGGACCTGGTGGCGCTGGTGGTCATCGCCTCGATCGCGGTGATCACGCTGGCCGTGACGCTGCTCGACTGGGGCATCACCGGGCCGGGCTTCGGCTTCTTCGGGCTGATGACCTGCATGGTCTGCGCGGTCTCTGGCCTGCGCCTGGGCGGCGTGGTGGCTGCACTCAGTGCGTTGGTGGTGCTGTGCCTGGCCTATGCGCAGTACCGCCAGTGGCTGCCCGCAGGCAATGCGGCGATGTCGAACGAGAGCCTCGGCCTGCGCACGCTGATCCACCTGATCGTCATCGGCAGCGGCCTGGCCGGCGGCATGCTGGTATCGCGCGTGGTCTCGGGCTATGTACGCTCGGCCGAGGAGCGCGAGCAGCGCTTCCGTGGCCTGCTCAACATCGCCGCCGATGCCTACTGGGAGATCGACGACCAGTATCGGCTGGTCGCCTTCAAGCGCCAGGGCCGTTCCCCCGGCTCGATGGGCGAGGCCAGCGCCATCGGTCAGGTGCCCTGGGAGGTGCCCGAATTCAGCCTCGACGACGACACGCTCGACCTGCTGCGTGCCCATCTGGAGGCGCGCGAGCCCTTCCGCGACCTGCCGGTGCAGTGGTTGGGCGTGCCCGGCCAGGTACGCCATTTCCTGGTCAGCGGCGAGCCGCGGCGGCCGGCCCGGGCGGTGTTCCTGGGCTACTGGGGCGTGGCCCGCGACGTCAGCGACGACGTGCGGGCGCGCCAGGCGCTGGTGGCCACCGAGTCGCGCTACCTGGAGTTGTTCACCCGCATCCCGACGCCGCTGGTGCTGCACATGCATGGGCGCGTGCTCGATGCCAACCCGGCGGCGCTGGACATGTTCGGCTTCGCCGACCTGCAGGCCATGGTCGGCCAGGACATGCTGGCGGTGTTCGAAGGCGGCGACTCGCGTGAACGCGCACGCCGCCGCCTCGAGGCGCTGCAGCAGATGGGCGCCGGCGAGGCGCTGCCGGTCGCCGAGTTTCGCCTCACCGGGAAGGAAGGGCGGCGCATCGTCGTGCGCGCCACCGGGGTGCGGCTGGACACGCCGGACGGGCCGGCGGTGCTGTCGATCTTCGTCGACGACACCGAGCGCAAGAAGGCCGAGGACGCGGTGCGCCGCTCCGAGGCGATGCTGTCGCACCTGGTGGCCACCAGCCCGGACGTGATCACGCTGACCGACCTGCAGACCGGGCGCTACGCCATGGTCAACCGCACCTTCGAGCGCCAGACCGGCTACAGCGCCACCGAGGTGGTGGGCCGCACCGCGGTGGAACTGGGCGTGTGGCGCAACCCCAAGGACCGCGAGCGCTTCGTTGCGGCCATCCGCGACCAGGGCCAGGTGCAGGACATGCCCACCGAGTTCGCCACCAAGAGCGGGGGCACGCTGTCGATGCGGGTGTCGGGTGCACGCTTCGCGATGGACCGGCGCGAGTACCTGGTGATCAATGCGCGCGACGTCACCGAGGCCGAGCGCGAACGGCAGCAGCGCGATGCGATCCTTCAGAACGCCTCGATCGGCATCGCCGTCACCCGCGACCAGCGCTTCGTGGTCACCAACCCGCGTTTCGAGCAGATGTACGGCTGGCCCTTCGGCGCCTTGATCGGGCAGAGTGGGCGGGTGGTCTGGGACAGCGACGAGGACTACCAGCGCATCGGCGCCACGCTCGGGCCGATCTTGGCGCGCGGCGAATCGGCCGAGATCGAGATCCAGGCGCGGCGCTTCGACGGCAGCACCTTCCTGGGCCGCATCACCGGCAAGGCCATCGACCCGTCGCATCCGGCCCGCGGCGGCACCATCTGGATCGTCGACGACATCACCGAGCGGCGCCAGGTGGAGCAGGCGCTGGCGCGCGCCCGCGACGCGGCCGAGGCGGCCAACCGCGCGAAGAGCGCCTTCCTGGCCAACACCAGCCATGAGCTGCGTACGCCGCTGAACCAGCTGATCGGACTGGCGCGCATGGCGGCGGCGCCCGAAACCGCCGAAGACCGGCGCCGCCAGTACCTGTCGCAGATGGGCGACGCGGCGCAGGCGCTGTCGGACATCATTGCCAACGTGCTCGATCTGTCGAAGATCGAAGCAGGCAAGTTGGAGCTGGAGGTCGTGGCTTTCGACCTGGGCGAGTTGCTGCGCGGCATGCAGCGCGCCTACGCGACGCTGGCCGACCCGAAACCGATCGTGCTGCGCCTGGAGCTGGGCGAAGGCACCGAGGGCATGGTGTCGGGCGACCTACTGCGCACCCGGCAGATCCTCAACAACTACCTCGGCAACGCGCTGAAGTTCACCACGACGGGCGAGGTGCGCCTGCGCGCGCAGCGCCTGGACGCGGGGCGCGTGCGTTTCGAGGTGCACGACACCGGTCCGGGCATCGACGAGTCGACCCAGGCGCGGCTGTTCCGCCCCTTCACCCAGGCCGACGAATCCACCACGCGGCGCTATGGCGGTTCGGGCCTGGGGCTGTCGATCTGCCGCGAGCTGGCCACGCTGATGGGCGGCGAGGTCGGCGTGCACAGCCGCCCGGGCGAGGGCAGCTGCTTCTGGGCCGAGCTGCCGCTGCCGGCCACCACTGTGCTTACGCCGGACCCGGCGGCCGCAGTGCCGGCGCAAGGCTCGCTGGAAGGGGCGTCGGTGCTGATGGTCGAGGACAACCCGGTCAACATGCTCATTGCCGCGACCATGCTCGAGCAGTGGGGCGTGCGCATCGAGCAGGCGGCCGACGGCCAGCAGGCGGTCCAGGCGGTGCAGCGCCGGGCGCAGAACGGCACCCTGTTCGACGCGGTGCTGATGGACGTGCAGATGCCGGTGATGAGCGGCCATGAGGCCACGCGCGTGCTGCGCCGCGACTACGGCCCCGAACAGCTGCCGATCATCGCGCTGACCGCGGCCGCGCTGGTGAGCGAGCGCGACCAGGCGCTGGCCGCCGGCATGAATGACTTCCTGACCAAGCCCATCGATGCCCAACGGCTGCAGCAGGCGCTGCTGCGCTGGGTGGCGGCGCGGCGCGGCTCCCGGCCTCAGGGCACCGATCCGGCAGCGTAGACGCTCGGGTCGGTGCTCAGCAGCTGCAGCGGGTAGCGCCGGCCGGCCAGGTGGTCGGTAATGCACTGCCACACCAGAGGGCTGCGATGGCGATCGCGGCTGGCTTCGATCTCCTGTGGCGTGAGCCACAGCGTGCGCACGATGCCCTGGTCCAGCGCGCGCCCGGGCTGCGGCTCGCCGACCGTGCCGCAGAAGGCAAAACGCAGGTAGGTGATGTCGTCGCCGGTCGAGACCCGCTGCAATCGCGCCTGGTACACGCCCACCAATGCCTGCGCGTCGAAATGGCAGGCGGTCTCCTCCAGCGTCTCGCGCAGCACACCCTGCAGCGGCGATTCGCCCGCTTCCAGGTGGCCGGCCGGGTTGTTCAGGCGCAGGCCTTCGGGTGTGTGCTCCTCGACCAGCAGGTAGCGACCGTCGCGTTCGACGATGGCGGCCACGGTGACGGAGGGACGGAAGCGCTCGGTGGACATCGGGCAGCGATGGTAGCCGGCGCCGACCGCGGCCAAGAGGTCGCTGGCAAGTCTTGTGTTAGCTTCACGCGTTTTTGATGAACAAGACCTTCGCGAGGAGAAAAGCCATGCGCATCGGAGTTCCGAAGGAGACGGCCCCCGGCGAGAAGCGTGTCGCCACCGTGCCCGACGTGGTGGAAAAGCTGGTCAAGCTGGGCTTCTCGGTGGCCGTGCAAAGCGGCGCCGGCGACGCCGCCAACTTCGCCGACGACACCTACCGTGCCGCCGGTGCCGAGGTGCTGCCGACGGCCGCCGAGCTCTGGGCCACATCGGACATCGTCTTCAAGGTGCGCGCCCCCAGCCCTGAGGAAGTGGCGCTGATGCGCGAAGGCGGCACCCTGATCAGCTTCATCTGGCCGGCGCAGAACCCCGAGCTGATGCAGCAGCTGGCGCAGCGTACGGCCACCGTGTTGGCCATCGACTCGCTGCCGCGCCAGCTCTCGCGCGCGCAGAAGATGGACGCGCTGACCTCGATGGCCGGCATCAGCGGCTACCGCGCGGTGATCGAGGCGGCCAACGCCTTCGGCCGCTTCTTCAACGGCCAGATCACCGCCGCCGGCAAGATTCCGCCGGCCAAGGTTTTCATTGCCGGTGCTGGCGTCGCGGGCCTGGCCGCCATCGGCACCGCGGCCAACCTGGGCGCCATCGTGCGCGCCAACGACACGCGCGCCGAAGTCGCCGACCAGGTGGTGTCGCTGGGCGGCGAGTTCGTCAAGGTCGATTACGAAGAAGAAGGCTCCGGCGGCGGCGGTTACGCCAAGGTGATGAGCGAGGGCTTCCAGCAGGCCCAGCGCGAGATGTACGCCCAGCAGGCCAAGGACGCGGACATCATCATCACCACCGCGCTGATCCCGGGCAAGCCGGCGCCGAAGCTGATCACCGCCGAGATGGTGCGCAGCATGAAGCCGGGCAGTGTCATCGTCGACATGGCCGGCGAGCAGGGCGGCAACTGCGAGCTCACCGTGCCCGGCGAGGCCGTGGTGCGCCACGGCGTGACCATCATCGGCTACACCGATCTGGTCAGCCGGCTGGCCAAGCAAAGCTCGACGCTGTACTCGACCAACCTGCTGCGCGTGACCGAGGAGCTGTGCAAGACCAAGGACGGCGTCATCGACGTCAACATGGACGACGATGCCATCCGCGGCCTGACGGTCATCAAGGAAGGCAACGTCACCTGGCCGCCGCCGCCGCTGAAGCTGCCGGCCCCACCGCCGGCCAAACCGGCCGCGGCTGCTGCACCGGCAGCGAAGAAGGGCCACGGCCACGGTGCCGGCGAGCCCATGTCCGCCAAGAGCCTGGCGATCGTGTTTGGCGTGGGCGCGGTGCTGTTCCTGCTTGTCGGCCTGTACGCGCCGGCCAGCTTCCTGTCGCACTTCACCGTGTTCGTGCTGGCCTGCTTCGTCGGCTACATGGTGGTGTGGAACGTGACGCCATCGCTGCACACGCCGCTGATGAGCGTCACCAACGCCATCTCGTCGATCATCGCCATCGGTGCACTGGTGCAGGTGGCGCCACCGCTCACGGACGCGGGTGCGGACCGGCCGAATGTGCTGATCCTGGGCCTGGCCGTGGTCGCGCTCGCGCTCACGGCTGTCAACATGTTCGGCGGCTTCGCGGTCACGCGGCGCATGCTGGCGATGTTCCGCAAATAAGGGGACGACCATGACCTCGAGCCTGGCCACCGTCTCCTACATCGGCGCCACCATCCTCTTCATCCTCAGCCTGGGTGGGCTGGCGAACCCCGAGACCGCGCGCCGCGGCAACCTGTTCGGCATCGTCGGCATGACCATCGCCGTACTCGCCACCATCCTCGGTCCGCGCGTCACCCCGGCCGGCATCCCCTGGATCATCGGTGCGCTCGTCGTCGGCGGGACCATCGGCCTGGTCGCCGCGAAGAAGGTGCAGATGACGCAGATGCCCGAACTGGTGGCGCTGATGCACAGCCTGGTGGGCCTGGCCGCGTGCCTGGTCGGCTTCGCCAGCTACATCGACACGTCGACGGTGTTTCCGACGGCGGCCGAGAAGTCGATCCACGAGGTGGAGATCTACATCGGCATCCTCATCGGTGCCGTCACCTTCTCCGGCTCGATCATTGCCTTCGGCAAGCTGTCGGGCAAGATCGGCGGCAAGCCGCTGCTGCTGCCCGGGCGGCACTGGCTCAACCTGGCGGGGCTGCTGATCGTCATCTGGTTCGGCCGCGTGTTCCTCAACGCCCACGACATCGGCGACGGCATGCTGCCGCTGCTGATCATGACGGTGATCGCGCTGCTCTTCGGCGTGCACATGGTCATGGCCATCGGTGGCGCCGACATGCCGGTGGTGGTGTCGATGCTCAACAGCTACTCGGGCTGGGCCGCGGCGGCGACCGGCTTCATGCTCAGCAACGACCTGCTGATCGTCGTCGGCGCGTTGGTCGGCAGCTCGGGCGCGATCCTGAGCTACATCATGTGCCGCGCGATGAACCGCAACTTCATCAGCGTCATCGCCGGCGGCTTCGGTACCGGCGGCGGAGCACCGGCAGCGGCGGCAGGCGGCGCACAGCCGGCCGGCGAGGTGGCACCAATCGCCGCGCTGGAGACCGCGGAACTGCTGCGCGAGGCCAAGAACGTCATCATCGTGCCCGGCTACGGCATGGCGGTGGCGCAGGCCCAGCACACGGTGTACGAGATCACCAAGTTCCTGCGCGAGAAGGGCGTCAACGTGCGCTTCGGCATCCACCCGGTGGCCGGGCGCATGCCCGGCCACATGAACGTGCTGCTGGCCGAGGCCAAGGTGCCCTACGACATCGTGATGGAGATGGACGAGATCAACGAGGACTTCCCCAAGACC
>JAGTRL010000167.1 GCA_018261815.1 Pseudomonadota bacterium | reverse complement strand
GTGCCCACGGCGCCGAGCGCGGCCACGCTACCGGCCAGCCGGTGCGCCGACACGCCCACGCCCATGCCGCCCTGCACGATCGGCAACAACGTGCGCCCTCCCAGGCGCAGCGGCGTCAGGCCACCCCTACGCAGCAACCCCATCAGGTCACTGGCGGTGTGGGCGAATTCGATGCGAGCGTTCATGCGGGAGCACAGCCAAGCTCCAGCTTAGCGCCTGAAATCCAACTTTCACACGCTAGCGGTTGGTCTTGAGAGCGCCCTTGATCTGCATCAAGCAAGAAGGCACCTGAACAACACAGTGACCGGTCTGGCCCTTGGCTACCTGTGCTCGCGCGTGAGGTGCGCCGACGAGGTGGCCGTGGCCACGAGTTCGCCCTTGTCGGTGAACAGTTCGGCCTTCAGAAAGGCCACCGTGCGTCCGGTCTTGACGATCGAACCCACCGCGGTGAAGCGGCCGGCGCGCGCCGGCCGCAGGAAACTGACGTTGATGTCGATCGACGACACGCGCACCTTGAAATGTTCCGTCGCCAGAACGGCATGGGCCATCGACGCATCGAGCATCGCGGTGATGAAACCGCCCTGCACGACGTCCACCGTGTGGCAGAACTCCTGCCCAATATCGAACTCCATGCGCAACTCGCGGCGTTCGGCCGCATAGGCCGCTACCCGGCCCTTCAGCGAACGGATGACCGCGGGCGGGTTGGCATTCATCTGCTCGACGATCTCGTCGCTGCTCATCCGGGCTCCAGTGGACTGCAATGGCGATGCTACGATGAAGTGGATCCGTCCATGGAGATTCCCATCGTGATGCCCCGCCCCATCGAACAGTGGCACCAGGTCGTGAAGAGCCGCGATACCGCCGCACTGAAGGATCTGCTGGCCGAGGACGTGGTCTTCGTCTCGCCGGTGGTGCACACACCGCAGGTCGGCCGGCCCATCACCATGGCCTATCTGCACGCGGCGATGCAGGTGCTGAACAACGACAGCTTCCATTACCTGAACCAGTGGTTCGGCCCCGAATCGGCGGTGCTGGAGTTCGAGTGCGTGGTCGAGGGCATCACCGTCAACGGCATCGACATGATCCACTGGAATGCCGCCGACCGCATCGATCATTTCAAGGTCATGGTGCGTCCGCTGAAGGCCGTGAACAAGCTGCACGAGATGATGGGCCGCGAGCTGCAACGCGGCAGCGCGCAACAGTAGCGGGTCGAAAGGTATGCGGCCCTCGCAACGGCCGCCACGCAGGAGACACGGATGGACACACCAGGCGCCGTACACACCGCGCAGCAGGGCCCGGTGCTGACCATCACCCTCGACCGGCCGCAGCGCCGCAACGCGGTCGACGGGCCCACGGCGCTGGCCCTGCGCGCCGCCTTCGAGGCCTTCGAGGCCGACGACAGCGCGCGCGTGGCCGTGCTCACCGGCGCCGGGGGGCACTTCTGCGCGGGCGCCGACCTGCAGGCGTTGGGCGACCCGCAGCGCCGCAACCCGGTGGAAGCCACCGGCAGCGCGCCCGGCCCGATGGGGCCGACGCGCATGGCCTTCGCCAAGCCGGTGATTGCCGCGGTCGAAGGCTACGCGGTGGCCGGCGGACTGGAACTGGCGCTGATGTGCGATCTGCGCGTCGCGGCGCGCGGCGCCACCTTCGGCGTGTTCTGCCGGCGCTGGGGCGTGCCGTTGATCGACGGCGGCACGGTGCGCTTGCCGCGCATCGTCGGCATGGGCCGGGCGCTGGACATGATCCTCAGCGGCCGCCCGGTCGGTGCCGACGAGGCCTGGGCCATGGGCCTGGCCACGCAGGTGGTGGACGACGGCCAGGCGCTGGCCGCGGCGCAGGCGCTGGCGCTGCACATCGCCACCTTCCCGCAGCGCTGCCTGCAGGCCGACCGCGCTTCGGCCTACGCACAGTGGGATCTGCCGCTGGCCGAAGCGTTGCGGCGCGAAGGTGCCGGCGGCTTCCCGGTGATCGAGGCCGAAGCGGTGGCCGGCGCCGCGCGCTTTGCCGCCGGGGCCGGGCGGCACGGCCGCTTCGGCGACGCCTGAGCCAGCCGATGGACCCGCGGACGCTGGCGCAGGGCTTCACGCTCGCCGGCGCCGGCGCGGCCTTCGTTGACGACCCCTACCCCACCTATGCCGCGCTGCGCGAGCACGCCCCGGTGCATGCCATCGCACCCGGCAGCTGGCTGCTCACGCGCTATGACGACGTGCTGGCGGTCTACCGCGACGCACGCGCCAGTTCGGACAAGAAGCGCGAGTTCGCGCCGAAGTTCGGTGACTCGCCGCTGTTCGAGCACCACACCAGCAGCCTGGTGTTCAACGACCCGCCGCTGCACACGCGGGTGCGCCGGCTGTTGGTCGGCGCGCTCAACCAGCAGGCCATTGCACGCATGGAAACCGGCGTGCTGGCGCTGGTCGACGGACTGATCGACCGCCTGCAGGGGCTGGCCGAGCCCGACCTGATCGAAGACTTCGCCGCGCGCATCCCGGTGGAGGTGATCGGCAACTTGCTCGAGGTCCCCGCCGCCGAACGCGGCCCGCTGCGCGACTGGTCACTGGCCATCCTGTCGGCACTGGAACCGGCGCCCGGTGCGGACGTTCTGGCGCGCGGCAACGCAGCGGTCGAGGACTTCAAGGCCTACCTGCGCAACCTGGTGGCCGAGCGCCGACGCCGGCCCGGCGACGCGCAGTTCGACGTGCTGACACGGCTGATCCACGGTGAGGTGGGCGGCGAACGGTTGGGCGAGATCGAACTGCTGCACAACTGCATCTTCCTGCTCAACGCTGGCCACGAGACCACCACCAACCTGATCGGCAACGGCGTCCACGCCCTGCTGACGCAGCGCGACCAGTGGCAACGGCTGCTGGACGACCCGTCGCTGTTGGGCCTGGCGGTGGAGGAACTGCTGCGCTACGAGAGCCCGCTGCAGCTGAACAACCGCCTGTGTACCGCGCCGCTGCGCATCGGCGGCGTGGAGTTGCCGGCGGGCAGTTTCATCACGCTGGCCATCGGCAGCGCCAACCGCGACCCTGCGCAGTTCCATCACCCCGATCGGCTGGACGTGGGCCGCAAGCCCAACCCGCACCTGGCCTTCGGCCAAGGCGCGCATGCCTGCGCCGGCATGAACGTGGCCCGGCTGGAAGGCCGCATCGCCTTCGGCCGGCTGCTGGCGCGTTGCCCTGGCCTGCGCCTGCGCGGCACGCCGCAGCGCGACCCGCGCATCCGCTTCCGCGGCTGGCGCACACTGCCGGTGGCGCTGTAGGCATGGCCGAGCCCTTCAAGAACCTGATCAACGCCGACACGGTGCGCGAGGCCTCGCGCCACCTGAAGCGCGCCTGGCCCGCCTTCGATGCCTCGCGCTTCGAGGCGCTGGCGCTGCAAGGCCTGCAGGACCTGGAATTCAAGGCCCGCGCCATGCACCTATGCGCCGCGTTGGAAGCCACCTTGCCGGCCGATTTCGACCAAGCTGCCGCCATCATCGAGGCGGCGCTGGCACCGCCGGGCGAAGGCGACGACCTATCCGCGCTGCGCAGCGGGCCGCAGGGTCTGGCCGGCTGGGTGGTCTGGCCGCTGGGCGAATTCGTCGCGCGCCGCGGCACCGATGCTCCTCAGCGGTCGCTGCAAGCCCTGCATGCGCTGACCCAGCGGCACACCGCGGAATGGGCCGTGCGGCCCTTCATCGAGCGCCATCCGGACATCGCCTTCGCGACGCTGGCCGCCTGGTGCGGCGATGCCAGCGCCCATGTGCGCCGCCTGGCCAGCGAAGGCAGCCGCCCGCGCCTGCCTTGGGGCTTGCAGCTGAAGGGCCTGATCCGCGACCCGGCGCCGACGCTGCCGCTGCTGCGCAGCCTGCAGGACGACTCCAGCGCCTACGTGCGGCGCAGCGTCGCCAACCACCTGAACGACATCGCCAAGGACCACCCGCAGTTGATCGTGCAATGGCTGGCCGAGCACCTGCCCGACGCCCCGCCCGCGCGCCGCGCGCTGCTCAGGCATGCCTGTCGCACGCTGATCAAGCAAGGCCACCCGCAGGTGCTGAAGGCCTGGGGACTGGGCGTGCCGCTGCGCGGCGAGGCGAACCTGTCCGTAGCGCCGAAGCGGCTGGCCGTGGGAGATTCGCTGGCGCTGACGGTGCAGCTGCGCTCCACCGCCGCGCGTGTGCAGACCCTGCTCATCGACTATGCCGTGCACCATGTCAAGGCCAGCGGCGAGCTCACGCCGAAGGTCTTCAAGGGCTGGACGCTGCAGCTCGGCGCGCGCGAGCACCTCACGCTGAACAAGCGTCATTCGATGCGTGCGGTGACCACGCGGCGCTACCACCCCGGCCGGCACGAGGTGGATCTGCGCATCAACGGCCAGGTGCTGGCCCGCGCCTTTTTCCAGCTCAGCGTTTGACGCGCCGTGCCCAGTCGGCGGCGTCGAAGCCGACGCTGATCGCGCCGTCAGACCACTGCAGCACCGGGCGCTTGATGACGCTGGGCTGCGCCAGCATCAGCGCGCGGGCGCTGGCGGCGTCGCGCACGGCACCGCGCTGCGCCTCGTCCAGCCGCCGCCAGGTGGTGCCCTTGCGGTTGAGCAGGGCCTCCCAGCCGGCGGCGGCCAGCCAGCGTTCCAGGCCGGACACGGGCACGCCCGCCTTCTTGAAATCGTGGAACTCGTAGGCCAGGCCCTGGCCGTCGAGCCAGGCGCGGGCGCGCTTGACCGTGTCGCAGTTGGGGATACCGTAGACCGTGATCTGTGCCATCAGCGCCCCCAGCTCGCGCCGCCGAAGCTGCCCGGGTCGCAACGCGGATCGATGCCGATGGCGCCGCCGTCGCGCAGCTTGCCGTCGTCCTGCACCGACACCTGGAACCAGAAGCATTCGGTGGTCGGGTAGCGCCACGACCAGACCTGCCCACCCTGCCAGCCGCCGCCACGCACCTCGCCCGGCCGGCCCAGGGTGTAGCGCAGCCAATCCTTGTCCTGGCCCTGGAAGTTCTGCTGCACGTAGCGGAACGCGGTCTCGTTCAGCACCTGGCCCCAGACCAGCACCTTGCCACCGGCGTCGACATCCACCATCCAGGTGACACGGCCGTAGGGGCCGGTGGCGAACTCGATGCGCGACTGGCCGTTCGGCCCCGGGTAGCGGCCGGTCGGCTGGCCCATCAGCTGCAGCAGTTCGGCCTCGGACTGGCCGGCGCGGATGTCCTGCGGCTTGTAGCTGGCACAGCCCGCGACGGCCAGCGCCAGCAGCAGGCTCAGGACATGGTTCGTGATCTTCATGGCTCAGGCTCCTGGACTGTCGGCCCCGCGACACGCCGCAACGGCCATGCCGGATGCAGCACTCAGACCGGATTCTGTGCCGGGCGGCCGGCGGCCGAAGTGCCCCTGCCTCCAGTCAGGCCATGCCGGCCCCACATGGGCCCGGCAACCGTTGATGCGGGTCAAGCCGCCCCAACGGGCCGCGCGGCGGTTGCGTTGACAATTGCGCAGCTTGAAATCCCGCTGTATGCAAACCACCCCGCCCTTGGCCGCCCGGCTGCTCTTGCCATGAACGAAGGCCTCGAACTCCGCGACTTGGCCTGCGTGCGCGGCCGCCGCAGCCTGTTCGGTGGCCTGAACCTCACCCTCGGGCCGGGGCAGTTGCTGCGCGTCAGCGGGGCCAATGGCGCGGGCAAGACCAGCCTGCTGCGCATGCTGTGCGGGCTGCTCGCCCCGGCCCAGGGCCAGGTGCTGTGGCAAGGACAGGACGTGCAACGCTCGCGCGAGGCCTTCCACCAGCAGTTGATCTACCTGGGCCACGCGGCGGCGCTGAAGGACGACCTGACGCCGCTGGAGAATCTGCAGGTCGCGGCCCGGCTGGGCGGCACCGCAGCGGACGACGCTGCGGCGCGCCAGGCTCTGGCCGACGCCGGGCTGCGCGGCCGCGAGCACGTGCCGTCGCGCACCTTGTCGCAGGGCCAGCGGCGGCGCGCCGCGCTGGCGCGGTTGCCGCTGGGCCAGGCCTTGCTGTGGGTGCTGGACGAACCCTTCAACGCGCTGGACACGGCGGCCACCGCCTGGCTGCTGGGGTTGATCGAAGCCCATCTGCTGCGCAGCGGGCTGGTGGTGCTGACCAGCCACCAGCCGGTGGACTTGAGCGACAGCGTGGCCCAGGTCAGCCTGGCGCTGTGACATGAACGAGCTGGCACAGCGCATGGTCACGACGGCGCGGGGCAGCGGCAGCTGGGGCGCGTTGCGCGCGGTGTTCCAGCGCGACCTGCGCATCGCACTGCGCCGCCGCGCCGACACCGGCAGCGCGCTGGTGTTCTTCGTCATCGTCGCCAGCCTCTTTCCTCTGGGCGTGGGGCCGGAATTCGCTCTGCTGCGCCGCATGGGCCCCGGCGTGGTCTGGGTGGCGGCGCTGCTGGCGTCGATGCTGGCGCTGGGGCGCCTGTTCGCCGACGACCATGCCGACGGCACGCTCGAGCAGATGCTGCTGTCGCCGACGCCGCTGGCCCTGCTGGTGCTGGCCAAGACCGCCGCGCACTGGTTGGCTTCGGGGCTGCTGCTGGTGCTGGTCAGCCCGCTGCTGGCGCTGCAGTTCGACTTGGGGCACGAGGCCGCCGTGGTGCTGTTCCTGTCGCTACTGCTGGGCACGCCACTGCTCAGCCTGCTCGGCGCCATCGGCGCGGCGCTGACGGTAGGGCTGCGCGGTGCCGGCGTGCTGCTGTCGTTGCTGGTGCTGCCGCTGTGCGTGCCGGTGCTGATCTTCGGCGCCGGCGCGGTCGAGGCCAGCCTGGCCGGGCTGGGGGTCGGTGCCCATTTTTCGCTGCTCGGCGCCATGCTGCTGCTGGCGCTGTTTCTGGCGCCGCTGGCGGCGGCAGCGGCCCTGCGCATCGCCCTGGAATAACCGCAGGGCAAAATGGAGGGCTGATGTCCTGGACCCGCTACGCCGCGCCGCAACGTTTCTATCCGCTTGCCGGGAAGATGATTCCCTGGTTCGCGGCGCTGGCGCTGCTGCTGACAGCCGTGGGTCTGTACATCGGCTTGCTGCTGGCCCCCACCGACCACCAGCAGGGCGAGTCCTACCGCATCATCTTCGTGCACGTGCCGGCGGCATGGATGTCGATGGTGATCTACCTGGCCATGGCCTTCTGGGCGGCGGTGGGACTGATCTTCAACACCCGGCTGGCGTCGATGCTGGCCGTGGCGCTGGCACCCACCGGCGCGTGGATGACCTTCCTGGCGTTGTGGACCGGCGCGCTGTGGGGCAAGCCAACCTGGGGCACCTGGTGGGTGTGGGACGCGCGCCTGACTTCGGAACTGATCCTGCTTTTTTTGTACATAGGATTCATGTCCCTGCACGCCGCCATCGACGACGAGCGCCGCGCCGACCGTGCCGCGGCCGTATTGGCGCTGGTGGGCGTGGTCAACGTGCCGATCATCTACTTCTCTGTCAAGTGGTGGAACACGCTGCACCAGGGCGCCTCGGTCAGCCTGACGAAGGCGCCGTCGATGGCCGCGACCATGCTCGCCGGCATGCTGGTCATGGCGCTGGCTTTCTGGATGTACAGCATCGCGGCGGCGCTGGCCCGAACCCGCGTGATCATCCTCGAGCGCGAGCACAACACCCGCTGGGCGCGCCAGCTTCTGGGCACGGCATGAGCACGCCGGGCCGCCCCAAGTGCGAAGGCTCCCGCTTGGCGGGTCAGGCCGAAGGCCGAAGGGTGCACCAATGAACTGGAACAGCCTGGGCGAATTCCTCCAGATGGGGGGCTATGGCCTCTATGTCTGGGGCTCCTTCGGCATGTGCGCGGTGGTGCTGGCTGTCGAGAGCTGGGGCATTGCGCAACGGCGCAAGGCGCTGCGCGAGTTGCCGCTGGACGATCTGGACGACCGCAACGATTTGAACGAAAGACCGCTCCATGAAGCCTAGAACGCGACGCGGCCTGGCCATCGCCGCCGGCCTGGCCACCCTGGGCGTGGCCAGCATGCTGGTGCTGAACGCCTTCCAGAGCAATCTGGTGTTCTTCTTCAGCCCGTCGCAGATCGCCGCCAACGAAGCCCCGCGCGACCGATCCTTTCGCATCGGCGGCCTCGTCGAGGAAGGCAGCCTGAAGCGCGACGGGCAGAGCCTGACGGTGAACTTCGTCGTCACCGACATGGCGCAGCGCATCCCGGTGTCCTACACCGGCATGCTTCCGGACCTGTTCAAGGAGGGCAAGGGGGTGGTCGCCCAGGGCAAGCTGGGCCCGGACGGCGTGTTCCGCGCCGAACAGGTGCTGGCCAAGCACGACGAGAACTACATGCCGCCCGAAGCCGCCGAGGCGCTGGAAAAGGCGCGCCACGGCCAGATGCCCAAGGGCATGACTGCACAGACCCAACCATGATCCCTGAAATCGGGCATTTTGCGCTGATCCTGGCGCTGGCCATGGCCCTGAGCCAGAGCGTGCTGCCGTTGATCGGCGCGGGCAACGGCAACGCCACCTGGACAGCTCTGGCCAAGCCCTCGGCGCGGGCGCAGTTCCTGTTCCTGCTGATCGCCTACGGCTGCCTGACCTGGGCCTTCGTCACCGACGACTACTCGGTGGCGCTGGCGGCCAACCATTCCAACAGCCTGCTGCCGCTGGTCTACAAATTCACGGCCGTGTGGGGCAACCACGAAGGTTCGATCCTGCTGTGGGCACTGATCCTGGCGGGATGGACCTTCGCAGTGACGCTGTTCTCGAAGCAGCTCGACGAGCCCACGGTGGCGCGCGTGCTCGGCGTGATGGGGCTGATCAGCTGCGGTTTCATCCTGTTCACGCTGCTCACCTCCAATCCCTTCGAGCGGCTGCTGCCCGCTGCACCCGACGGCCGTGACCTGAACCCGCTGCTGCAGGACCCGGGCATGATCATCCACCCGCCGATGCTCTACATGGGCTATGTCGGCTTCGTCGTGGCCTTTGCCTTTGCCATTGCCGCGCTGCTGTCGGGCCGGCTCGATGCCGCGTGGGCGCGCTGGTCGCGCCCCTGGACCACAGTGGCCTGGTGCTTCCTCACGCTGGGCATCGCGCTCGGCAGCTTCTGGGCCTATTACGAGCTGGGCTGGGGCGGCTGGTGGTTCTGGGACCCGGTGGAAAACGCCTCGTTCATGCCCTGGCTGGTGGGCACGGCGCTGATCCATTCGCTGGCC
>JAGTRL010000166.1 GCA_018261815.1 Pseudomonadota bacterium | reverse complement strand
ACGCTGGGCGGCATCTACCTCGCGCCGCTCGCGACCCGGCCCGCGCTGCAGACGCTGGCCAGCATCGGCGGCCAGGCGCCGGGCGAGTCGGCCGGCACCAGCTTCAACCGTCTCGGCGAGGCCCTGTCCTACGACGGCCGCTTCGTCGCCTACTGGGGTGCCTGGGGCACGCAGACGCGCAGCATCATGCTGACCTGCCCCACGGACGGGCAGGCCGCGGTGATCGCCTTCTGCCTGTCGAAGTATCCGAACGGCCTGACGGTGCAGGTGCCGGCGAACCAGGGCTTCTTCGTGCACGACGTGCTGACGCGCAAGGCCCTGCCGGTCGCGAAGACCGGTGGCGACTATGTCGACTTCCTGTACTGGGTGTTCTCGGGCCGTCCGCCGGGCGTGGGCGATGGCGAGTCCGAGGACTTCGAGGAGCCGCGCTGGCGCGCCTCGTCGTTCGTCGCCGCCTACAGCCAGGGCAGCAATGTCCAGGTCGCCTTCAAGGCACGCCGGCCCACCACGCCGGTGACCGACGGCATCTACCTCGCGCTGCCCTCGGCGTCGCCGTCGCCGCCGCCGCCGCGCACCGTGGTCGAGACGATGTCGCCCGCGACGCTGCTCGACCCGATGGCGCCGGCCGGCGCCACCGTGGTCTCGGTGGGGCTCGAGCGCGACGGCCTGCGCAACCGCTGGCTCGCGATCACGGCCAGCATGCTGGACGCCGTCACCAGCGACAGCTGGGCGGGGGTCTACGTCACGCGCACGGGCAAGTAGCCTGAGGCGAAGGCCGGGTTCTTGAAGGAGGCCAGCAACGTCGTGCTGGTCGGCCCCAACGGCGTGGGCAAGATGATGTGTGCGTGCAACCTGCCCGGTTGGGTCGGTTGCCGGTCTGCACCAACAGCAACTGTCCAGCTCTACGATTCATTCAATTGGGCTGCCGGAAAACGGGCGCTCGCCACCGGCTCCTTACGCTGCAGAGCTGCCCCCCAACTGCTCGGGGTTGTTGGTATGTAGCGGAGCCTCCCGACCCTTGGAGACCTACGTAGGGCTGATACCCAGTCTCGGATAGCGCTTGCGCCGCCTGCAGCAGCTACAAGTCCCACGCATCCGTCTGCGTCACCCGTGCTGCGAGCTTGACATGCTGTCTCGCCAAAAACTCCTGGCGGCCTGCACGGGGTCCAGTCCCCGGTAGCGCTGTGCCTCGATCAACTCGCCGGCAGTGTCCAGGTTCCAGTCGTCCAGCGGCACATCGTTCACCCTGCGATTCGGATTCATCAGGGACAGATGCTGGAGTTCGGCTGCGCAACGCGCCAACCATGTTTCTGCCTTCATTCCGCACCTCCCCGCGTATGCCAAGGCCCGGAGTGTGTTGCGGAAGAAGACGCCCTTGCATCCCGCGATCGCGGGGCCATGTGGCCGGCGCGGACGCCACGGATACACGCGCTGTAAGACAACCCTCTGTCGATCGCTGGGCGCTCGCCGTCTCGCCAATGTCATCCGCCGTCAGGCGTAACCGTAATAGCGGGTCCCGTGCGGTACTCGTTCACGTTCGCCTGTGGCGCCACCCCGCAAACCGGGCAGTGGCACGCGCCGCGATGTGCCCGAGCATGACGGCATCGCCACGGAGATCTGGAGTTGACCATGACGACCCGAGTTGCTGCCAACGACATGTTCATGCGCCATTCGAGCGATTCGCTGAAGTGCGGCGAGCAGGGCATCGACATCCCCAAAGGGCACGTCGGGCCGGTGCTGCTGTCGGACACCGGGCGCACCGTGTGGTGGACCGGCCGCGTGGCGATCGGCCTGCGCTACCAGGCGCCGCGCAGCGCGGACGCCACTAGCCAATCGGCGCTGTGGATCCAGGACGTGATGCTGCGCTGCGCGTAGAGCCCTGCAGTTGCAAGCTCGGTCGATGCAGCGGCCTCGCGCTTGCGGGTTTGTCGGCCGCGGCCCATCAATCAGGCTTGCAGCTTTCCGCCGCCATGCGCCCGATGGCCCACGAGACCACCCCTTGTTTCACGTACAGCGTCTGCCGACCGTTGCTAAACGTCGTACCGTCCTTGCCGAGCGCGGGCAGCGACACGGCGGCAGCACCATCGACGCCCACCTCGGCGGTCTCGCCGAGCAGCTTCACCGACAGCTTGGTGCCGCGCTCACAGGTGTATCTCTCGATCGGTGGCGGCATGATCGACGCAGCGGGTTCCGCGGCGGCGCTCGGCGGCGGACTGGCCGAGCACGCGGCAAGAAACAGCACTGCGGCAGTCGCCGCCGACATCGATGGGGTCATGTCCGGTCTCCCCTGTGGCACCAGAGACCCGGGATCCTATCGCCGACCTCACCCAAACCTATGCCGGCCGCATCTGCGCGCCACGGCGCCGCGCGAACTATCACGCTGCAAGCCTAGAACGGCGGGCGCCCAGAGCGGCGCCACAGCACGGCGGATGCGACCACGCTCGTCGAGGTCAGCAGCAGCATCAGCAGCGCCAGGCCAATGGCATCGGTGTGCGGCACCAACCCGACCGCCCAGCCGGCCAGCGCACCCAGCAACTGCTGCGTGACGCCGGCGACACCGGCCGCGGCCCCGGCGAGCGCGGGCACCAGGCCGACGGTGCCCGCCAGCGCGGCCGGCATCAGCAAGCCGTGCCCGATCCCCGGCAGCATCAGCGGCAAGGCGATGCCGAGCGGGTGATTCCAGCCGGCCCATGCCAGCGCCAGCGCCAGCGTCAGGCCGACGCCGGCCAGCGAGAACGCCTGCCCGATGCCGATCATCCGGCGGTCACTGAATCGTTGCGCGAGGCGCGTGGTCACGAAGTTGCCGACGATGTAGGCGCCGGGGATGGACATCACATACAAGCCGATACGACCCGGGGTCACGCCCTGCTGCGTGAAGACCAGCGGCGCACCGGCGAGGAACGCATAGAAGGTCGCGGTCGCGTTGCCGACCAGCAGCACATGGGCGATGAAGCCGGGTTCTTGCGCCAGGCGTGCGTAGGCTCGACCCATTGCGCCCAGCCAGTGCGGCGCGTCGGCAGGGGCGGGTGCTGTGCCGCGGGGCAGGACCCGCCATGCCGCCATCGCGAGCAACAGCCCGAGGGCCAGCGTGAGCCAGAACGGCGCGCGCCAGCCGAACGCTTCGTGCAACTGCCCACCGATCAGCGTGCCGGCCGGAGGGCACAGCCCCATCGTCATGCCGATGCCGGCCATCATGCGCGTGCGTGCCGGGCCCTCGAAGAGGTCCTGCACCAGGGCACGGCCCACCACCATGCCGGCCGTGGTGCCGGCACCCTGCAGTATGCGTGCGACGACCAGCGTCGCGATGTGGTCGGCAAGTGCGGCCAGCAAGGTGCCGAAGAGGGTGATCGCCAGGCCGACGAGCAAGACGCGGCGGCGCCCCAGCCGGTCCGACAGCGGACCGTACACCAGCTGCAGCAACCCGTAGGCCGCGACGTAGCCGCTGAAGGTCAGCTGCACCATCGCCTGGGTGGTGTCGAAGGCACCACCCCACTCGGCCATCGACGGGATGCGGAGCGTCATCGCGAGCAAGCCGAACGCCAGTTGACCCAGGATCTGTGCGATCAGCGCGGGCTGCGGCGGATTGCGCGGCGGCGGTGAACTCATGCGAGGGGAACATCCTCGTCAGTGGGGACACCGATTCTGGCGCGGCGCTCAGCTCGCGGGAGTTGCAACCTTTTGGGGTGGCTAGCTGCCGCTTTGGCGCAACTGACCTATCGGCCGTCCTCCGGGCGGTGCAACAAGACGCTTGCGAAACCATTGACGCTGGGCCGAGGTCCGCGGCGCCTCGCAATGATCGTGTTGTATGAGGTCTGCAGCGCCGAAGGCCGCGTTCTCGTCTGCACCATCTCGGAAGCGACGCGCCGTTGGCGAGTCATGAGCGGTCTGGACTGACCGGTTACATCTCCCGACCCCATCTATTCCGTGTCGACGTCGCCTGATCGGGTGGAAGTGGGTAGCCCGACAGGTTTGCTCGCACCTATGGAAAGTCGCCTGTCCCAGGCAGAGCCCCGACAGCTTCTATTCCTGCTGGCCACCGCTCGCGCGACTCCTTCACCTCGGTGTCGGCCAGGCCCACCAGGGTGAAGCTGGGCAGCCCATTGGCCAGGTGCACCTCCACCGTCACCTCCTGCGCCCGCAGGGCATCGAGGGCGCGGCTGTGGACAACGGCAAAGGACATGGCTTTGCATCATGCCAGTGCCACAGCCCTGCACAGCCCGGCACTGCGCATTCGCAAGGAACCATTTTGGTGCGCGGAACCCGTCTGTGGTGCGAGTGTGGGAGGGCGGGCGCGAAGCAGGTGCCGGTTCACCGAATTGGAGCAGTGGCACGCTTTCTGCATATCGCTGCTCGCATATCGATTTCAGCCCCACCCAAACCATTCTTCTGGAGCCTCCACATGAAAGCCACGCAGTTCACCCTGGCCACCCTGGTCGCCCTGACGGCCCTGCCCAGCTTGGCGCAGACCGCAGCGCCGGCCGCGACGCCGGACTACACCCTCACCGGCAACCTCGGCATCTTCTCCGACTACCGCTTCCGCGGCATCTCGCAGACCAACAAGAAGCCGGCCATCCAGGGAGGTGTGGATTTCGCGCACAGCAGCGGCATCTACCTGGGCAACTGGAACTCCAACGTCGACAGCAGCCAGTACAACGGCGCCAACATCGAGATGGACTTCTACGGCGGGTGGAAGGCCACCTTCGGCGACTTCGGTCTCGACCTCGGTGCGATCTACTACTACTACCCTGGGACGGGTGCCAACGACACGACCAAGATCGACAACGGTGAGATCTACATTGGCGGCAGTTGGGGCCCGCTCAGCGCCAAGTACTACTACGCCGTGACCGATTTCTTCGGTGCCGACGACTCCGACGGCAGCTGGTACATCAATCTCGCCGCCACCCATGATTTCGGCAACGGCTTCGGCGTGAACGCCGCGGTCGGCTACCAGGGCCTGAAGGGCGGCGCACGGGCCGCCGAGATCGGCGGCAGCTTCCCGGGACCGGACAACATCGTCGACTACAAGCTCGGCGGCACCTACACCATCGACGGCTGGGCATTCGGGCTGGCTTACATCGCGACCAATCGTGACTACGCCGGCTACACCCGCACCGGCACAAACATCAGCGACGGCACCGCCGTGGTGTCGGTGACCAAGAGCTTCTGACCACCCGCACCATCAAGGAGTCATGACCATGAAGATGGTGACCGCCATCGTCAAGCCGTTCAAGCTGGACGAAGTTCGTGAAGCCCTCAGCGCCATCGGGGTGCAGGGTGTCACGGTGACCGAAGTCAAGGGCTTCGGCCGCCAGAAAGGCCACACCGAGCTGTACCGCGGTGCGGAGTACGTGGTGGACTTTCTGCCCAAGGTGAAGATCGAGGCCGCCGTCGACGATCCGCTCGTCGAGCGCGTCATCGAGGCCATCGAGACCGCGGCTCGCACCGGCAAGATCGGTGACGGCAAGATCTTCGTGTCCACGCTGGAGCAGGTGCTGCGCATTCGCACCGGCGAAACCGGCAAGGACGCGCTCTAAGGCGGCCCATCCATTCGCCGCCCGTCCTACCCCGTATGACGGTGCCCTTGCGGGCGCCGCAGGGGCCGGCGCGTCGGCGGCACACACGGAAGCAACCATGAAGAAACTCATTGCAATCCTTGCCCTGGGCGTCGCCGCCCTGGGACTGTCGAGCGCGTCCTTGGCACAGGACACGGCCGCCTCTGCCCCGGCGACGGCGGCCTCGATGGCCGAGCCGGCCGCGGCGGCAGCCACCGCCCCGGCCGAAGCCGCGTCGGCGCCGGCCGCCACGGCCCCGGTGCCCAACAAGGGCGACGTCGCCTGGATGCTGGTCGCCACGCTGCTGGTCATCATGATGACCGTGCCCGGCCTGGCGCTGTTCTATGGCGGCCTGGTGCGCAGCAAGAACATGCTGTCGGTGCTGATGCAGGTGATGGTGACCTTCTCGCTGATCGTCGTGCTGTGGTGCATCTACGGCTACAGCCTGGCCTTCACCGAGGGCAATGCCTTCATCGGCGGCTTCGACAGATTGTTCATGAAGGGGCTGTTCGATCCTGCGGCCGGTACCTTCGCGATGGGCGCCACGTTCAGCAAGGGCGTGGTCATCCCCGAGCTGCTTTTCGCCGCTTTCCAGGCCACCTTCGCCGGCATCACCTGCTGCCTGATCGTCGGTGCCTTCGCCGAGCGCATCAAGTTCTCCGCCGTGTTGCTGTTCAGCGTGCTGTGGTTCACCTTCAGCTATGCGCCTGTGGCCCACATGGTGTGGTACTGGATGGGCCCGGACGCCTACACCGCGGCCGACGTCGTGGACTCGATGAACGCCAAGGCCGGCTTCCTGTGGCAGATGGGCGCACTCGACTTCGCCGGCGGCACCGTGGTGCACATCAATGCCGCCGTGGCCGGACTGGTGGGCGCGTTCATGATCGGCAAGCGCGTGGGCTACGGCAAGGAGGCCATGGCGCCCCACAACCTGCCGCTGACCATGGTCGGTGCCTCTTTGCTGTGGGTCGGCTGGTTCGGCTTCAACGCCGGCTCGGCGCTCGAATCCAGCAACAGCGCGGTCCTGGCCTTCATGAACACCTTCAGCGCGACGGCCGCCGCGGTGCTGGCCTGGTGCCTGGGTGAAGCGCTGATGCGCGGCAAGGCCTCGATGCTGGGTGCCGCCTCGGGCGCGGTGGCCGGACTGGTGGCCATCACCCCGGCGGCTGGCAACGTCGGCCTGATGGGCGCGATCGTCATCGGCTTCGTCGCCGGCTTCGCCTGCCTGTGGGGGGTCAACGGCCTGAAGCGCATGCTCGGTGCCGACGACTCGCTCGACGTGTTCGGCGTGCACGGCGTCGGCGGTATCGTCGGCGCGCTGCTCACCGGCGTGTTCAACACCCAGGCGCTCGGCGGCCCGGGTCTGGTGACCGATTGGGTCACCGTCGCGGTCGGCTCCAACGGCATTGCCGCTCAGGTGTGGATCCAGCTCAAGGCGGTGCTCGTCACCGTGGTCTGGTCGGCCGTGGTCGCCTTCGTGGCCTTCAAGATCGTCGACCTGACCATTGGACTGCGGGTCACCGAAGAGGAAGAACGTGAGGGCCTGGACATCAGCTCGCACGGCGAGACGGCCTACAGCAAGTAGCTCTCGAGGGGTTTGGGCGAGTTCGGGGCTGCCTTCGGGCAGCCCCTTTTTATGTGCGAGGCCGCCCCGCGGGCTTCTAGAATCGCGCCTCAACCTGTCCAGGCACTGCCCATGGTCCCGCACCTGATCACCTCGCTCAACGGCCCGATCAACGAACTGGAGCAGCGCGTCCTGGAGTCGATGCCGGCCATCGAGCGCTGGTTCAGGCTCGAATGGATGGAGCACACGCCCCCGTTCTACTGTTCGGTGGACCTGCGCAATGCCGGTTTCAAGCTGGCGCCGGTGGACTGCGACCTGTTCCCCGGCGGCTTCAACAACCTCACGCCCGAGATGCTGCCGCTGGCGGTGCAGGCGGCGATGGCGGCCATCGAGAAGATCTGCCCCGAGGCCAAGAACCTGCTGCTCATCCCCGAGGCCCACACCCGCAACACCTTCTACCTGGCCAGCGTGCAGCGCCTGATGGCGGTGTTCACCCAGGCCGGGCTGAATGTTCGTCTGGGTTCGCTCGACCCGTCGCTGAAGCAGCCGCTGAAGCTGGCGCTGGCCGACGGCGGGCAACTGGTGCTCGAACCGCTGCTGCGCACGCGCGGCCGGCTCGGTCTGAAGAACTTCGACCCCTGCACGATCCTGCTGAACACCGAACTGGCGCAAGGCGTTCCCAAGGCGCTGCAGAATCTGCATGAGCAGTACCTGCTGCCGCCATTGCACGCTGGCTGGACCCTGCGGCGCAAGTCGCACCACCTGCGCAGCTATGAAGAGGTGGCGAAGAAGTTTGCCAAGCTGCTGGGCATGGACCCGTGGCTGATCACGCCGATGCATGCGCATTGCGGCGAGGTCGACATGGCCGAGCGCAGCGGCCTGGACTGCCTGCGCGGCCATGTCGAGACGCTGCTCACCAAGATCAAGCGCAAGTACAAGGAATACGGCATCAACGAACGGCCCTTCGTCGTCGTCAAGCCGGATGCAGGCTCCAGCGGCATGGGCATCCTGACCGTGCGCGACCCGAAGGACTTGCACACGCTCGAAGCGGCGGACGACGCCGCATCGCTGACCGGCGCGATGATCGTGCAGGAGGGTGTGCCGACCTATGAGCGCATGAACGATGCCGTGGCCGAGCCGGTGGTCTACATGATCGACCGCTACGTGGTCGGCGGCTTCTACCGGGTGCATGCCGAGCGCGGCATCGACGAGAACCTCGCTGCGCCGGGCTCCAGTTACGTGCCGCTGGCCTTCGCGCCCAGCGGCCACCTGCCGCGGCGCGGCGAGAAGCCCGGTGCCAGCGCGCCGAACCGCTTCTACATGTACGGTGTCATCGGCCGGCTGGCCATGGTGGCCGCCAGCTACGAGCTGGAGGCCACCGACCCCGAGGCCGAGGTCTACACCTAGCCACTGTGCACTGCGCCGCGCAGGCACAATGGCATTCGGGTTCGCTGCGTGAAGGCGCGCACCTTCTGACTTGAGCACCCACTCTTCCACGCGCAGCCCCGCCGCCCTCGCCGCGCTCACCCTCGGTGCGCTGGGTGTGGTCTATGGCGACATCGGCACCAGCCCGCTGTACGCACTGAAGGAGGTGTTTCACGGCGGCCATGTCGAGGCCACACACGACAACATCCTCGGCGTGCTGTCGCTGATCTTCTGGACGATGACCATCATCGTCTCGCTGAAGTACGTGCTGCTGGTGCTGCGCGCCGACAACAACGGCGAAGGCGGCCTGATCGCGATGCTGGCGCTGGCCACCATGGCGGTGAAGGAGCGGCCGCGGTTGCGCCGGGCGTTGATGACGGTGGGCCTGTTCGGCACGGCGGTGTTTTTCGGCGACGGCGTCATCACGCCGGCCATCTCGGTCCTTTCGGCGGTGGAGGGCCTGGAGGTGGTGGCGCCAGCGCTGCACAACGCGGTGATCCCGATCACCTTGGTGGTGCTGACGTTGCTGTTCGCGGTGCAGCGCTTCGGCACCGGCGGCATCGGCAAGGCCTTCGGGCCGGTGACGCTGGTCTGGTTCGTCACGCTGATCGCGCTGGGCCTGCCGCATGTCGTCGGCAACCCCCA
>JAGTRL010000165.1 GCA_018261815.1 Pseudomonadota bacterium | reverse complement strand
GGGGGCTCCTCGGAGATGGTGGGCTGACGTTTCGCTCGGGGCGTGAACGCACTGTAGTTTCGAGAATTGGCCTGTCCCATCAGGCCAGTTCCGTGGCTTGAGTCCCGTTTCTTCCAAGCGCCTTGTCAGACAGATTCCTACAAGACCCGAGCACCGCATGCGGAACAGGCCGCACGCCACGCCCTGTCACGGCATAACCACGACAGCCAAGTTTCAGAGCGGCACACGCCAATAGGCGCCGATGCCGTCGATGTCGTGGATGGGCGCGTCGATGCCCCGCTGTTGGCGATAGTCGGCAATGGCCTTGCGACAGCCTTCCACGGCGCCAAAATCGTCGACGATGACGAAGCCTCCCGGACTCACCTTGTGGCCCAGGGCCTGCAGGGCGTCCATGGTCGAGGCGTACATGTCACCATCCAAACGCAGAATTGCAATGCGATCGATCGGCGCGACGGGCAGCGTGTCCTTGAACCAGCCCTTCAGGAATTTCACTTGATCATCGAGCAGGTCGTACTTCCTGAAGTTCTCTTGCACGGCCTCCAGCGAAACTGCCAGCTCCGTGAAGGTGTGGTGCATGTCACCCTGATCCTGCGTGGGATAGCGCGTGGGGTCCGGCCTGGGCAGCCCGGCAAAGGAATCGGCAACCCAGATGCTTCGATCCACGATGCCGAACACTTTGAGCACCGCACGCATGTAGATGCAGGCGCCGCCGCGCCAAGCACCCGTTTCCACGAAGTCGCCCGGCACCTGCTCGCTGATCGTGTGGCTCATCAGTTCGCGCAGGTTGCGCAGGCGCTCGAACCCGATCATGGTGTGCGCCTTGCCAGGCCAATCCCTGCCTTTGGCCCGCAACAATGGGTTGAAGACCCCGCCCGACCACTGGTCGATCGGTGGGTCCTCGTAGATCACCCCGAGCAGCACCCGCTCCATCAAGTCGAGGTACAGCTGCGCAAGGCGTTCAACGTGGCTCATTCCCACCCCACCAGTTCAGCAGATGACGCATCGCAGCGTTCCCGGTCACTCGCAGAGGCCTGCACTGCGGCGGCGAGGTCCTTGTGGTCCAGATCATCGGGCACCCCACCGAAGCCGGGTTGCATCGTGCGGGCGGTCATTTTCTCGGCCAACGTGGTCGCGGCCTTGCAAAGTGTCACTCTCATGAAATGAGCCGACCCTTCGTCGCATTCCCGAAGGGCGGCATCCAGATACACCAGCTGCTTGATGTGGAAGCGCCAGTCGAACCAGCCCAGGTACCAGAACCAGTCGGCGTAGTAGATCCAGGAGTTGCGATTCATCGCCCTCACGTGCGTCGGATCCTGCCAGGCAGTCGTGGCGCGCTCGTGAGGAACCTCGATCTGCATCTCGCCGCCCTCTCGCAGCAGCAACAGGCAATTGGTCATCAGTCGGGGCAGATCTGCCACATGCTCCAGCACGTTGTTCGCGTAGATGGTGCTGACGCTGGACTCGTGCAGTTCAACCATGCCGAGCGAACCGGTGGCGATTCGCTGCGGCCACACCTGCGGCTTGGCCAAGTCAAGCACCGCATCGGGCTGCGAGGTCTCGAGAATGTCGATATTGAACCAGCCGAGCTGGTAGTCCTTGCCAGAGCCAATGTGCAATCGCGTGGGCCGCCACGGAGCAGCATGCATGCGTTGCGCCTGCACCTTGCGATAGCCGCATGCAAACGCCAGGGCGTCGGCATATTGCTCGATCACGTCGTGAGCTTGGAACGCCGCCAGTTGACGGCGCGCCTGAACCGCAAACTCAGCCGTACCGAAGCGCTGCGAAAAGAAGCTGCAAAGATCGCTCGCGCCGACCCAGAAGACCGTGTCTTCGAACTGCACGGGCGCCTGCGTGCTCGCGGTCCATTCACTGATCACCGGCGTTCCGAGCGACATGCACTGGAATGCGCGCGCCTGTTCGAATCGGGCACTCTCATAGAAGTGACAGTTGAGCACCGCCTTGGCTTGTTTGACCAGTTCGTCGCGTTCGGGTCCATACACGGGACTGCTGAGCATCGTCACATTGCAACCGCTCGCTTCGATCTGCTGAATGAGGTGCTCACGGCGCGCATTGAGGCTCCCGATGAACAGGATGTCGATGGGTCGGGCTTCGATCGGCATCGGATCGCTCTCGAGATAGGGAGCGTGAGCGAAAGAGATCAGCGGAACGTCGTCGACGTGTGCGGTGTACATGTTGACGTTGGCAGCGTCATAGTCGACCACCGCCGCATTGCCCAGCAGCTTCAGGTAGGCGTCCGAGACCGCCGCGCCGCCCAGGCCCAATTGTTCGAGGTTCACGAACACACAGGTGTAGCGGGAACGAAGATCCGCATCGAAACCCAGGTGCGCGCCGAATATGAAGTTCACGGCGTCGTGGCGCAGCCGATTCTTCGCCAGGGTGACGTCGGCGCCCATGCGCCGAAACTGATGGCGAAAGAATCTGGCCTGATCCAGAAAGCCGAGCGAATGCACGTAGCCCAGCGGCTGAACGATGCAGAGGTGCACATTGGGCAAGTGCATTTGTGGTTCCTTCGGTGTTGCGATAGTGATCGATGCGTTCGTGGTGCGCCGCAACCCAGGGTGGTCAGCGCCAGGACCCGAGCTCTGGCCGGTCCAGGATTTGCTCTTGCAGGCCGAGTTGGAGGCCGATCCCGGGCTGCCGCGAGGCGTGCACCGCCTTCACGGCCGCGTCTCCGCCGCCAAAGGCTGCGGCGGCGCGCCGCGCAGCGCCTGCTGCCACATGCGTTGCAGCAGGGCCTCGAGGTCGCGGGCAAAGGCGGCACCATCGAACAGCGGGCTGCGTTGCTGCTGCTCGCTCAGGTGCCGGCGCAGCGCGGCGCGGCGCGGTGCATCGGCGGCCAGCGCCAGCACCGTGTCGCGGTAGCCGTTCATGTCGTGGCACACCAGCTCGTCGAGTTGCACCGCATGCAGCAGGCTTGCGGCCACACGCTGTGCGAAGGCCCGGCCCTGCAGCGTGACCACCGGGACGCTCACCCACAAGGCCTCGCCGGCGGTGGTGTGGGCATTGCAGGGCCAGGCATCGAGGTAGATGTCGGCGCAGGCCAACCGGCTCAGGTGCTGCTGCAGCGGCACCACCGGGGCGAACAGCAGGCGCTGCGTGTCGATACCGCGCGCCTTGGCCTCGGACCGCAGCGTGTCCTGCACGTTGGTGTTCCACTGCAGCAGCCACAGCATCGCATCGTCGCGCTCGCGCAGCAGCGAGCACCACAGGTCGAAGACCTGCTGCGAGATCTTGTAGGACTGGTGGAAGCCGCACAGCAGCAGCGCGTCCTCGGGCACGCCCCAGTCGGCGCGCGAGCTGGGTTGCGGCCGTTCGCGCCGGGCGTCGTTGGGCTGGTAGCACAGCGGCATCTGGGCGATCTTCTCGGCGAAGTTCGCGGCATCGGCCAGCGGCGTGACCACCGGGTCGCCGATCAGGTAGTCGATGTAGGGTGCGCCGGTGGTGCCCGGAAAGCCCAGCCAGGTCACCTGCAGCGGTGCCGGCCGGGCAGCCAGCACCGGCAGCGGTGCGTCGTAGGTGGCCCCCTTCAGGTCGACCAGGATGTCGATGCCGAGTTCGCGCACACGCCTGGCCACCTGCGCATGACCCAGGCCGCGCAGCTCCTCGAAGTGTTCGACCGCGGCCACCACGCGGCGGCGCAGCGCACTGCCATCATCCGGTCCGGTGGACAGCGCAAAGACCTCGAAGGCCTGGCGGTCGTGATGCTCCAGCACCTGCACCAGCAGCTGGCTGGTGGCGTGGGTGTGGAAGTCGGCCGAGAGATAGCCCAGGCGCAGCCGGCCGCCATGCGCGCGGGCACGCTGCCGCGGTAGCGGCTGCAGCTTGCCGGCGACATGCAGGGCGTAGTGGCGCGCCACCTTCAGCTGTTCTTCGGGGTCGTCGACGAGCACGGCATGGCTGAAGGGCGAGGTTTCCATCGCCTGCTGAGGCGGCACGGCACGCAGCGCCGGTCGCAGGCGCTCCAGCTCGGCATCGGCCTCGGCCCAGCGGCAGGCCTCCCGCTCCAGGAACACGAGCTGCCCGCGCGCTGCCAGCTCGCTGCTGCCCACGCCCAGCGCCACCGCCGTGCGCACGCACTCGGCGGCCTCGGCCTTCATGCCCAGTTGCTTGAACGAGGTGCCCAGGTGGAAATGCAGGTACGGGTCATCGATCTTCAGTGCCAGGGCCTGCAGGAACACCGGTACCGCCTCGGCGTGCCGTGCCGACATCTGCAAGGCCATGGCCAACGACATCAGGTAGGGATGGTCCGGGGCGATGCCCGCCGGCAGCTCGCGCAGGCAGCGCAGCGCTTCGTCGTGCCGGCCCAAGGAAATCAGTGCGTGCGATTCCAGCGTGTAGCCGAGCATCTCGCGCGGGTAGCGCTGGCGCAGTTGACGGGCGCGCTGCACCGCCTCGCCGGCGCGGCCACTCTTGATGAGCGCATGCGCTGCGGCCAGGCCATAGGCACTGTCGGCATGCAGGTCGGTGGCCTGCGCGAAGGCGGCAGCCGCGGCCGGCCAGCGCTCGCGCCGCGCGTGGTCCGCCCCGGCCTGCCAATGGCGGTAGGCCTGCAACTGCAGGCGCGCCGCGGCGGTCGGGCGCTGGGGAATGGGTAGGGCCAGTGACATGGGGGGCGTGCAGTTCGGGCAACTTCTAGGCTAGCCGCCCACCAGGCCCGACGATGACGCGATAAACAGGCGCGCGCGGCGCCAGTTCGCGCTACTGCGCGGCCACCACCGTGGCGACCGTACCCATGGCGGGCTCGGCTGCGCGCATCTGCGCGGCCTGCTCGCGCCAGGACCGCGCCTGGACGGCGTCGCCGAGGCTGCCGAACAACACCGCCAGATTGTGCGCGGCCAGGAAGCTGCCACGGCCGCGCACCGTGTCGGGCAGGGCCGGGTTCTCGCCGATGTCCAGCGCGCGGCGCCAGCTCGATTCGATCATCGGCAGCAGCGCGGCGGCGTGCTGCGGCTGGGCCACCGCCCAGTCGAGCAGCAGGTCGCCGAGCGTGAAGTAGAAGTCGGGCGATTCGGCCCAGCGAGGCATCTCTGCGCTGGCCAGGCCCATGGCCTGTTCGAAGCGGCCCAGCTTCTTCAGCGTGAACAGTTGGCGCAGCACCAGGTCGTGGCGCCACAGCGCCAAGGCATCGACCCGTGCCAGCGCGGCAGCGTAGCAGGGCTCGGCCTCGGCAAAGCGGCCGTGCACCTCGTGGTCCTTGCCCAGTTGGTACCGCAGGTAGGGGTCGTCGTCGTCCTGCAGCGCCTGCTGGAGCAACAGGCGGTTGCGCTCGCCCTTGCGTGCCATCGGGCCGGGCAGGTACCCGTCGTGCAGCAACTGCAGCGCCAGGCGCTGCCGCGGCAACGCCGACACCGGCTGCTCGTGCACCCGACCTCGGAAGTGCACGCCGCGTGGCAGCAGGCGCGGGATCCAGCTCGGCGACTGCTGCACGCCGCCGCCACCGCCGTCGATCAGACTGGATACGCGCAGCACGCCGATGCGCGGCGTGGCGTCTCGCCGCCACAGCGGCAGCGCGTCGGCGTCGGCGCCGATCCACTCATCGGCATCCAGCACCAGGCGCCAGTCGCAACCTGTCAGCGCCAGCGCGGCATTGCGCGCTGCCGAGAAGTCGTCGCACCAGTCCCAATGGCTCACCTGCGCGCCGCAATTCCGCGCCAAGGCCGGCGTGTCGTCCACCGAGCCAGTGTCCAGCACCCACATCTCGTCGACGACGGCGGCGGCGCTGCGCAGGCAGCGTTCGATGCCACGGGCCTCGTCGCGGGCAATCATCACCAGGGCCAGGGAAGTCATGCGCGCAGGGTGTGGGCCGCGCGGCCACGGCGGTCCATCGATTTGCGGCACGCACGGCCGCTTGTTCCATCGATCGGAGCGCCGCGGTTTGCGCCTGCGATTTCCGCAATGTGCCAACAACTACCACTCAAGTTCCCGAAAGGCCGCTCCGATAACCCTCCCAACGCACCTGAAGATTTCGGGACGTGGTCCGGTTGGCCGGCCGAGAGTCGAGTGGTTTCGCAGCCACGGAACACGCGGTTTGCCGGTGCGGGCGGTGCCGGTCGAGACGACGCAAGTCGACCCGCCCGGCAGGGGAGTCGGGGCAGAACGGTCTGCCCGGGCGCCTCGGCTTTCGCCGGCAACGGGGCCGGGAGTTCTTGTCCACTTATAGGAGTCCTTTTCATGCCGATGACGATCAACACCAACGTGGTGTCGTTGAACGCTCAACGCAACCTGAGCATGTCGCAATCTTCCCTGGCGACGTCGATGGAGCGCCTGTCCTCCGGTCTGCGTGTCAACAGCGCCCGCGACGACGCTGCTGGCCTGGCCATTGCCGACCGCATGAACTCACAGATCCGCGGTATCAACGTCGCGATCCGCAATGCCAACGACGGCATCTCGCTGGCGCAGACGGCCGAAGGCGCGCTGTCCACCATCACCGACGCTCTGCAGCGCATGCGCGAGCTGGCGGTGCAGGCGCAGAACGGCTCGAACAGCACCGGCGACCGCGCCAACCTCGACACGGAGTACCAGGCGCTGTCGGCGGAGATCACGCGCATTGCCGCGCAAACCAAGTTCAACGGCACCGCCATCGTTGGCGCCAGTGCCGGCGCGCAGGTGTTCCAGGTGGGGCCGAACGGCGGTGACACGCTGACCATCACCACCACCACCGTCACCACGGTGGCCGGCGGCCTGACCACGGCGGCGCTGGCCTCGACCGCGGTGGGCGCGATCGACACTGCGCTGGGCACCATCACCACCAGCCGCGCCAGCTACGGCGCGGCAATGAGCCGCTTCTCGATGGCGATCCAGAACCTGCAGATCACCGGCGAGAACCAGGCGGCGGCACGCGGCCGCATCATGGATGCGGACTTCGCGGCCGAGACGGCGAACCTGTCTCGAGCGCAGATCCTGCAGCAGGCCGGCAGTGCGATGGTGGCGCAGGCCAACCAGCTGCCCAACCAGGTGCTGGCGCTGTTGCGCTGACGCCTCGCCAGGCCCTCGCGGTCTGCACACAAGCCGCCCCTCGGGGCGGCTTTTTGCTTTGTAACCGGCCCATCGCGGCGCGGCCATTTCGTTGCCGGACGTATCTGGGATTGACGGGTCAATGCCGGTCTTTTCGGTGCACCCGCGAGCATGCGGCTGCCGAAAATGCCCACAGCAGGCCGCACTTTCACAGGCCTGAAGCAGCCGGCTTCGGTGCCGGCGGGCTCTTGGTTCCTCAAGGAGTGTTCCGTCATGCCGCAAACGATCAATACCAACGTCGCGTCGCTGAACGCCCAGCGCAACCTGAACACGTCGCAGTCTTCGCTGGCCACGTCGATGGAGCGGCTGTCCTCGGGCCTGCGCGTCAATTCCGCCAAGGACGATGCCGCCGGCCTGGCCATTGCCGACCGCATGAACGCGCAGATCCGCGGCATGAACGTCGCCATCCGCAATGCCAATGACGGCATCTCGCTGGCGCAGACGGCCGAAGGCGCGCTGGCCACGATGACCGACGCGCTGCAGCGCATGCGCGAGCTGGCGGTGCAGGCGCAGAACGGCTCCAACGGCACCAGCGACCGGGCCAACCTGGATACCGAGTTCCAGCAGCTCGCGCTGGAAGTGGGCCGCATCGCCACGCAGACCAAGTTCAACGGCACCGCCATCGTCGGCCCCAGCGCCGGCGCACAGGTGTTCCAGGTGGGACCGAACGGCGGCGACACGCTGACCGTGACCACCACGCAGGTAACCACCATTGGCGGCGGCATCACCACCGCCGCGCTGGCATCCACCGCGCTGGCCGACATCGACGCCAAGCTCGACGTCATCAGCACCAGCCGAGCCAGCTACGGTGCGGCCATGAGCCGCTTCTCGATGGCCATCCAGAACCTGCAGATCGCGTCGGAGAACCAGTCGGCGGCCCGCGGCCGCATCATGGATGCCGACTTCGCGGCGGAAACCTCGAACATGTCGCGGGCGCAGATCCTGCAGCAGGCCGGCACGGCCATGGTCGCCCAGGCCAACCAGTTGCCGCAGCAGGTGCTGCAGTTGCTGCGCAGCTGAGGCCGCCGCCAGGCTCTCCCCGGACCCGCCCCGGTGGCACACGGGCGGGTGCTGTCGCTCGCGGCGCCTAAAGTTTTTGCGCGGGCAGCCGAAAGCACGAGTGCGACCTAGGAAAAACCATGGCCACCATCTCTTCCATCGGCATCGGCAGCGGGCTGGACATCGAAAGCGTGATCACCCAGCTGGTCGCGGTCGAGCGTGCGCCCGTGACCAAGCTGCAGACGGAAGCCACCTCGCTGCAGACCAAGCTGTCGACCTACGGCAAGCTGCAGTCGGGCATGGCGGCGCTGCGCGACGCGGCCTCGGCGCTGACCCGTCCCAGCACCTGGAACGCGACCGTCGGGGCGAGCAGCGACACCACGTCGGTGGCCGTCACCACCAGCGCCAGCACCCTGCCCGGCAGCTACTCCATCGAGGTACAGCGCCTGGCCTCGGTGCAGTCCAACGCCACCGGCGTGTATGCCTCGGCCGATGCGCTGGTCGGCGAAGGCACGCTGCACATCGAGCTGGGCACCTGGGGCGCGGGGCAGACCAGCTTCACGCCCAAGGCTGGCGCCACCGCGGTGGACATCACCGTCGGGCCGCCGGCCGAATCGCTGGCGCAACTTCGCGACAAGATCAACGCCTCGAACTCCGGCGTCGTCGCCTCGGTGCTGACCGACGCCAGCGGCGCGCGGCTGGTGCTGCGCTCCGCCGCCACCGGCGAGGCCAACGGATTCCGCGTCGGGGTCAGCGACAACGACGGCAACAATGTCGACGGCATCGGCCTGTCGGCGCTGGCCTTCGACCCGTCGGCCGGCATCCTGACGATGGCCCAGGCGCTGGCCGCGGCCAATGCCGCCGCCAGCCTGAACGGACTGCCGATCGCCTCGGAAAGCAACACGCTGTCGAACGTGCTCGACGGCATGACGCTGACGCTGGGCAAAGTGACCACGGCACCGGTGCTGGTCGAGGCCAAGCCCGACAAGGAATCGATCCGCAAGGCGCTGGACGGCTTCGTCACCGCCTACAACGATCTGAACAAGCTGGTCGCCGAACAGACCAAGTACGACGCGGCCAGCAAGACCGCGGGCGTGCTGCAGGGCGACAGCGCCGCGGTGTCGATCCGCTCGCAGATGCGCAGCCTGCTGGGCAGCAGCAGCGGCGCCTCGGCCATGTT
>JAGTRL010000164.1 GCA_018261815.1 Pseudomonadota bacterium | reverse complement strand
GCCTCGACCGCGACGAAGGCCAGGTTCAGCCCGATGCCGATGGCGAAGGCGCGGTCGAAGCCTCGTGCGCCGGGCGCCGGCTGGTGCGAGTGGCCATGGCCATGCGAATGTCCATGCCCGTGCTGGTGGCCGGCGCTCACGCTTCGCCCTGCACGCCATCGGCCGCCGGCACCAGCGCTGCCGCTGCCGGCAGCGGCAAGGGCACGGGCTGCGGCTCGTTGCTCACCGGCAGCGTCGCCTCGGCACGGCGAATGAAGGCATCCATCATCGAGCGCGAAACCACGTCTACCGCCTTGGTCGCCATCCGGTCGAGCAATCCGTCCGAAACCTCATAGGCCAGGTCGAACTCGACCTTGCAGCCCAGGTGGCCCAGCGGCCGCAGCCGCCAATCGGCCTGGAAATGCCGGAACGGGCCCTCGACCAGGCGCACCTGCAGCCATTCGGGGCGCCGCTTCGGGTTGCGCGTCTGGAAGCCGAAGCGCACCTTCAAGTAGCTGAATTCGATGCGCGCGGCCACCCAATCGTCGCTGCGCTCCAAGATGGTGGCAGCCACGCACCAGGGCAGGAACTTCGGGTAGTCCTCGGCATGTTCGATCAGGTCGAACATGCCTTCCGCGGTGTAGGGCACCAGCACCGAGCGCCTGAGTTCCAAATCCCCCCTCCTGCCGGGCCGGCAAACCGGCGCCAGCCCACGTGGACATGATATTCGCCGCCCCCGATGCACTTGTGTAGCATGAAGCCACATTGCAACGGCCACGGGGGCCTTCATGTCCTACATGCTCCTGATCATCGAGCCACCCGGGCAGCGGCGCTCGCGCACCGCGGCCGAAGGGCGCCAAGCCTATACCAGCATGCAGCGCTTCAGCCAGGAGTTGCGCGACGAGGGCAAACTGCTCGCGGTGGAGTCGCTGGCCTCGCAGTCCGGCGCGGTGCGCGTGCAAATGCGCCAAGGCAAGACCCAGCTGCTCGACGGCCCCTTTGCCGAGGCCAAGGAAATGGTCGGCGGCTTCTTCCTGATCGACTGCGGCAGCCTCGACGAAGCGATCGACATCGCCCGGCGCTGCCCGGCCGCCGAATGGGCCACGGTGGAAGTGCGCGCCGTGGCACCGTGCTGCGACGACAGCCATGCGCCGGAGCGGTCAAGTCCGTAACCGGGCGCTTGTCGAAAACGCGCGCCCTGGCGCGTCGTCATGGCAGAGCAGGCTCTTCAACCCCGCACGAGGTGACGCATGAACCCGGTCGTTCATTTCGAGATGCCCTATCGCGACGGCGCCCGCGCCGCGCGCTTCTACACCGCCGCCTTCGGCTGGCAGACGCAGATGCTCGGCGAGGCCATGGGCCGCTACATCACGGTCACCACGGCCACCCAGGACGCCAGGCCAGGCGCACCGGCCGGCGCCATCAACGGAGGGCTGTTCCCCTACAAGGCGGATTGGCCGGCCCAGCACCCCGGCGTGGTGATCGGCGTGGAGGACCTGGCCGCGGCCATGGCACGGGTCGCGGCCGCTGGGGGCCAGGTGCTGGGCGAGCCGATGGACATCCCCGGCGTCGGCGCCTACGTGGCCTTCATGGACACGGAGGGCAACCGCCATGCCATGCTCAAGCCACTGATGGCCTGAAGGAGTCCGGATGATTCGCCAGATCTTCGTCAACCTGCCGATCAAGGACATGCAGCGCTCGCAGGCCTTCTTCAAGGCGCTCGGACTGAGCTTCGACCCGCGTTTCACCAACGACCAAGGCGCCTGCCTGCAGATTGCCCAGAACATCTACGCGATGCTGCTGGTCGAGCCCTTCTTCCAGGGCTTCACCAAGCTGCCGGTGGCTGACGCGCGCAAGTGCACCGAGGTGCTGATCGCGCTGTCCTGCGACAGCCGCGCCGAGGTGGACGCGCGGGTCGCGCAGGCCGTTGCCGCGGGCGGCACCACGCCGAATGCGCCGGTGGACCACGGTTTCATGTACCAGCATGGCTTTGCCGACCTGGACGGCCACCAATGGGAGGTGTTCTGGATGGACGCGAGCGCCGCGCCGCAGCAGTCCTAGCCGATGCACTCGGCGGTTCACGAGGCCATTGCTGCGGTCTGGCGCATCGAATCGGCGCGCATCGTCGCGGGGGTGGCGCGTTTGGTGCGCGACATCGGCGTGGCCGAGGAACTGGCCCAGGACGCGCTGGTTTCGGCGCTGGAGCACTGGCCGTTGCAGGGCGTGCCCGACAACCCCGGCGCCTGGCTGACCACCGCGGCCAAGCGCCGCGCGCTGGACCACCTGCGCCATCAGCGCATGGCCGAGGCGCGCCATGAAGACATCGCCCAGGACCTGCGGGCCCAGCAGGCGCTGACCGTGCCCGATTTCGTCGACGCGCTGGATGCCGCCCGACAGGACCCGATCGGCGACGACCTGCTGCGCCTGATCTTCACCGCCTGCCATCCGCTGCTGTCGGCCGATGCGCGCGTGGCGCTGACCCTCAAGCTGCTGGGCGGGTTGAGCACGCACGAGATCGCCCGCGCCTTCCTGGCCAGCGAGCCGACCATTGCGCAGCGCATCGTGCGCGCCAAACGCACGCTGAGCGAAGCGCGGGTGCCTTTCGAGCTGCCGCGCGGCGAGGCGCTGGCCGAGCGCCTGGCCTCGGTGCTGGAGGTCGTGTACCTGATCTTCAACGAAGGCTACAGCGCCACCGTCGGCAGCGACTGGATGCGCCCGGCCCTGTGCGAAGAGGCCCTGCGCCTGGGCCGCTTGCTGGCCGACCTGGCGCCGCACGAAGCCGAGGCCCTGGGCCTTCTGGCACTGATGGAGATCCAGGCCTCGCGCACCGCGGCACGCACCGACGACAAAGGCCGCCCGGTGCTGCTGGCCGCGCAGGACCGAGACCGCTGGGATCGGATGCGTATCCAGCGCGGCCTGGCCGCACTGGCCCGGGCCGAAGGCCTGGCCCAGCCGGGCGGGCCGTACCAGTTGCAGGCCGCCATCGCCGCCTGCCATGCGCGCGCGGCCCGTGCCGAAGACACCGACTGGGCCCGCATCAGCGCGCTCTATGCCACGCTGATGCAGGTGGCGCCGTCGCCCGTGGTCGAGCTGAACAGGGCCGTGGCGGTGTCGATGCACGAGGGTCCGACGGCGGGGCTGGCGATCGTCGATGCGCTATACAACGACAAGGCCTTGCGCCAGTACCAGTGGCTGCCCAGCGTGCGCGGCGACCTGTTGGAAAGGCTCGGCCGCCGCGACGAGGCCCGTGCCGAATTCGAACAGGCCGCGGCGCTGGCCGGCAACCAGCGCGAGCGAGCGCTGCTGCTGGAACGTGCCGAGCGCCTCAGTTGACGCGGTCGCCGTAAGTGATGGCCACCAGCCTGCCGGATTCGAAGCGCAGCGTGGTCATGAACTGCCCGTAGCCCGGGTTGTAGGTCCATTCGTCCACGGTTTCGCAGGCGTTGTTGATCACCACCTTGGTGCCACTGCCGGCGCGCGGCATCGGCCGTGCGTCGCCCGGCTTGCAGAACGCATCGCGCAATACCGGCTGGCCACACTTGAGCTGCACCGAGGACTTGGCATCGCCCAGGTTGACCAGGTCGTTGTTGCAGCGGAAGGACTTGGTCTGGGCCATCGCCGGCGCCGCGCACACGGCAGCCAGCAGCAAGGACATGGCGGTTTTCATGGTGGCAGCCCTCCCGGGCAGTGGCTCGTAGCTCATCAACGCGCGCGATGCATTGTGCGTGCACGGGCGCGGCCGTGACACGCGACAATCCTGCGACGCCATGGAACCTCCAGCACCCAAAACGGTCCGAAACCCATGATCCAAACGCCCTCGAGTCCCTCGCTGTGGCAGCGCGGCTGGTCTGCGCTGCTGCGCATCGTGCTGCTCCTCAGCGCCACGCTGCTGATGATCGGCGCCTTGCTGCTGGGCCTGGTGGTGGCCTCCGGCGTCGTGCTGTGGGCGCTGCTGCGGGGCCGCCGCCCTGGGCCAGTCAACCTGCGCTGGGGCCGCATGCCCGGCGCGCGCGGCTTCGGCCGACCGCCGACCGGCGAGGTGGTGGACGTGCAGGCGCGCGAGGTCCAGGATCCGACCCTGCGCTGACGGCGCAGCGCCGTCGGCAGGGGCAGCCCCTCGGGGCTGGGCGAGAATGAACCATTCCGCCCCCCTGATGGAGAAACTATGCCCGTGAAGCCCGAATCCCAGGGCATGTGCTCGGCCCGCCTGGCCCGCATCGACCGCTTCCTGGCCGAGCGCTACGTCGACAGCGGCAAGCTGCCCTGCGCGCTGCTGCAGGTTGCGCGCGGCGGGCAGCTGGTGCACCAGTCAGTGCTGGGCAAGGCGTCGCTGGAGACCGGTGCGCCGTTGGCCGAGGACAGCATCGTGCGCATCTATTCGATGACCAAGCCGATCACCAGCGTGGCCTTCATGATGCTGGTCGAAGAAGGCCGGGTGGCGCTGGACGACCCGGTACACCGTTTCATCCCGTCCTGGCGCCACCTGGGTGTGTACGTCGGCGGCGGCGGCGGCCTGCCGGGCACGCCGCCGGGCTGGCTGACCCGGCCCACGGCCGCGCCGATGCGCATGATCGATCTGCTGCGCCACACCTCGGGGCTGACCTACGGCTTCCAGAACCGAACCAATGTCGATGCGGCCTACCGCGCCAACACCATAGACACGTTCGCGCGCAGCGACGGGCTGCAAGGCTTCGTCGACGCATTGGCCGAGGTGCCGCTGGAGTTCTCGCCGGGCACGGCCTGGAACTACTCGGTCTCCACCGACGTGCTGGGCTACTTGGTGCAGGCCATCTCCGGCCAGCCCTTCGAGCAGTTCCTGCGCAGCCACATTTTCGAGCCACTGGGCATGCACGACACTGCCTTCTTCGTCGAGGAGAGCAAAGCTGCGCGGCTGGCGCAGTGCTACGTGTCCTCTCCCGAGGGCAAGCTGGTGCCGGCGCAGCTGGGCAGCTTCCGCGAGCCGCCCTCGGTGCCTTCGGGCGGCGGCGGCCTGGTCTCCACCGCGGCCGACTACATGCGCTTCTGCGAGTGCCTGCGCCGCGGCGGCGAGCTGGACGGCACGCGACTGCTGGGCCCGAAGACGCTGGCGCTGATGCGCACCAACCACCTGCCCGGCGGCAAGGATCTCGCCGACGTGTCGCTGTCGATGTTCACCGAGGCCACCTACCGTGGCGTCGGCTTCGGCCTGGGCTTTGCGATGACCACCGACGTGGCCAAGACGCAGATTGCCGGTTCGCCGGGCGAGTACTGGTGGGGTGGTGCCGCCTCCACCGCGTTCTGGATCGACCCGGTGGAGGACCTGTGCGTCGTCTTCCTGACGCAGTTCCTGCCCTCCACGCTGTACCCGATCCGGCGCGAACTGCGCACCATGATCAACGCGGCCGTCATCGGCTCCAAGGCCTGAGCCATGGCAAGCCCATGCTTCGACCTGCTGATCGAAGGCGGCACGGTCATCGACGGCACGAAGGCGCCGCGCTTCGACGCCGACATCGGCATCGTCGCCGGCCGCATCGCCGCCATCGGCGCGCTGTCGGGTCAGGAGGCGGCGCAGCGCATCGATGCCCGCGGCCGCATTGTCGCGCCGGGTTTCATCGACGCGCACACCCATGACGACCTGGCGGTGCTGCGCCAGCCGGACATGGACTTCAAAGTCTCGCAGGGCGTAACCACCGTGGTCAGCGGCAACTGCGGCATCAGCCCGGCACCGCTGGAAGCCGACACGCCGACGCCGCAGCCGATCTCCCTGGCGGTGGGCGACGATAGCCTGCGTTTCGCCAGCTTCGCAGCCTATGTCGCAGCGATGCGCCGCGCGCCGGCGGCGCTGAACGTGGCGCCGCTGCTTGGCCACACCACCTTGCGTGCGCGCTGTGTCGCCGACCTGCAGCGCGCGGCCATGCCAGCCGAGATCGAAGCCATGCGCGCCCATGTGCAGGAGGCACTGGACGCCGGCGCCATCGGCGTGTCCACCGGCACCTACTACCCGCCCGCGGCGGCGGCCACCACCGAGGAGATCATCGAGGTCTGCCGCCCCTTGAGCGGCAGCGGCGGCGTCTATGCCACGCACATGCGCGACGAGCAGGACGCGGTGCTGCAATCGCTGGACGAGACCTTCCGCATCGGCCGCGAGCTCGGCGTGCCGGTGGTGGTGTCGCACCACAAGGTCACCGGCACGGCCAACTGGGGCCGCTCGGTCGAGACGCTGGCGCGCATCGGCGCGGCCATGCAGTGCCAGTGCGTGGCGCTGGACTGCTACCCCTACACCGCAGGCAGCACCATGCTGCACAACGACCCGGTGCGGCTGCAGGGGCGCGTGCTCATCGCCCACAGCGAGCCGCAGCCTAAGATGGCCGGCCGCGAGCTGGACGACATCGCGCGCGAATGGGGCTGCGACAAGCTGGAGGCGGTACGCCGCCTGCAGCCGGCCAGCGCGATCTACTTCATGATGGACGAGGCCGACGTGCAGCGCATCCTGGCCTATGAGCACACCATGATCGGCTCGGACGGCATCCCCCTGGGCGAACGGCCGCATCCGCGGCTGTGGGGCACCTTCCCGCGGGTGCTGGGCCATTACAGCCGCACGCTGAACCTGTTCCCGCTGGAGACGGCGGTGTGGAAGATGACCGGCCTGACCGCCCGCAACTTCGGCCTCGAAGGCCGCGGCACGCTGGCCGAAGGTGCCGCCGCCGACATCGTCGTATTCGACGCCGACAGCGTCATCGACACCGCCACCTATGATGATCCGCAGCGCGCCGCGGCCGGCATCGAGCAGGTGCTCGTCGCCGGCGTGCCGGTGTGGCAGCAGGGCCGACCCACCGGCGCCCGCCCCGGCCAGGTGCTGCGCCGCCGCACGGCGCCTCAGCCGTAGACCAGCGTGCCGTCGTCCAGGTCGGCGCGCGGCAGTTCGTCCTTGTCGACCGCATAGTCCTGCAGATGCAACCAGGGCTGGCGGTCGCCCTGGCGCGGCAGCTGCGCGACACCACGCTGGATGTAGCCGGGGTTGAAGTTGTCCGCGTCCACCCACGGGCGCAGGGCCATGCCATGGTCCTCGGCTCGCATCGTCGGCGTGACCACCTGCGCGCCCCGGGCGTCCATGTGCTGCAGCAGCCGGCAGACGAAGTCGCCCAATAGGTCCGCGCGCAGCGTCCAGCTGGCGCGGAAGTAGCCGAACACCCAGGCCATGTTGGGCACGCCGCTGAACATCGCGCCCCGCCAGCCCACGGTGCGGGCAAAGTCCAGCGGCTGGTCATCGATGCTGAAGGCGATGTCGCCCAGCACGCTCAGGTTGAAGCCGGTGGCGGTGACGATGACATCGGCGTCCAGCACCTGGCCCGATTGCAGGCGGATGCCCTCGCGCTCGAAGCTTTCGATCTGGTCCGTGACCACCGAGGCCTTGCCTTCGCGCACGCACTTGAACAGGTCGGCGTCGGGCACGAAGGCGATGCGCTGCTGCCATGGCCGGTAGCGCGGGTTGAAGTGCTTCTCGACCTCGGCCTCGTGGCCCGGGCCGAGCGCGGCGCGCACGCCGGCCAGCAGTTCGCCGCGCACCACCTCGGGTTCGGCCACGCAGCGCCGGGTGAAGGCGGCCTGGTCGAACAGCACCTTGCGGCGCACGATCTCGTGCGTCCACTCATCCGGGATCTGCAGCTGGCGCAGCATGTCGGCCAGGTCGTTGGCATTGCGACCGGTGATGAAGAAGGTGGGCGAACGCTGCAGCATGGTGACGTGCGCGCAGCGCTCGGCAATGGCCGGAATCAGCGTCGCCGCGGTGGCGCCCGAGCCGATGACCACCACCTTCCGGCCGTCCAGCGCCAGGTCGTCGGGCCAGGTCTGCGGGTGCACGATGCGGCCATCGAAGCGCTCCATGCCCGGCCACTGCGGGGTGTAGCCCTCGGCATGGCGGTAGTAGCCCTGGCACATCCACAGGAACTTGGCCGTAACGCGAACCGTCCCAAGCGCCCGGCCGTCCTCGCCCTGCTGCTCGGCCTCGATCAGCCAGCGGTGCCGCGCACTCGACCACTGCGCCGAGCGGATGGCATGGCGGTAGCGGATGTGCGGCGCCAGGCCGTTCTCGTCGATGACTTCGCCCAGGTACTGCAGGATCTCCTGCGCGGTGGCAATCGGTTTGCCCATCCACGGCTTGAAGCCGTAGCCGAAGGTGAACAAGTCGCTGTCGGAGCGGATGCCCGGGTAGCGGTGCATGCGCCAGGTGCCGCCGTAGCCGGCCTGCGACTCCAGGATCAGCCAGCGCTTGCCAGGGCAATGCTGCTGCAGGTGGTACGCGGCACCGAGGCCGGAGATGCCGGCGCCGACGATCAGGACGTCGAAGTCTTCAGGGGTGTCCATGGCCTCACTCGAACTCGGGTTCCTGCCACCAGGGGAAGAACTCCGGCATGCCGCCTGACACCGTGTCGGGATAGCTCGGCGTACGCTTCTCCAGGAAGGCGCTGACGCCTTCGCGCGCATCGGCCGAACGGCCACGGGCCTGGATGGCGCGGCTGTCGACGCGGTGAGCCATCATCGGATGCTCGGCCGCGGACATGCGCCACAGCATCTGCCGGGTCAGCGCCACCGACACCGGCGCGGTGTGGTCGGCGATCTCGCGGGCCAGTGCGCGCGCTGCCGGCAGCAGATCGGCCGGCGCGTGCAGCGATCGCACCAGGCCGCGCTCCAGCGCCTCCTGCGCAGCAAAGACCCGGCCGGTGAAGCACCATTCCAGCGCCGTCTGCATGCCCACCAGCCTGGGCAGGAACCAGCTCGATGCCGCCTCCGGCGTGATGCCGCGGCGCGCGAAGACGAAGCCGAAACGCGCCTCGGTGCTGGCCATGCGGATGTCCATCGGCAGCTGCATCGTCATGCCGATGCCCACCGCGGCGCCGTTGATGGCGCCGATCACCGGCTTCAGGCTCTTGTACATGCGCAGCGTCACCAGGCCGCCACCATCGCGGTAGACCTCGCCGACACGCGTTTCCTCGCGCGAGGACTCGTTGCGCGAGGCGTAGTCGAAGGTCTTGCCGCCGGACGACAGGTCGGCGCCGGCACAGAAGGCCGGGCCCGAGCCGGTGACGATGACCGCGCGCACCGCGTCGTCGGCATCGGTCTCGTCGAAGGCGGCGATCAGCTCGTCGCGCATCTGCGGCGTGAAGGCGTTGAGCTTGTTCGGCCGATGCAGCGTGATGGTGGCGATGCCTTCGCTCACCTCGTAAAGCAGGGTCTGCAGCGCGTTCAAGGCCATGATCTTGTCTCCTTTTATCTTCCGTATTGAAGGGAATGAACGTGGTGGTGGGAGGCTGTGGGCATGTGGGCGAAGGCGGCTGCTGTGGGCAACTCGATAGAGTTGTC
>JAGTRL010000163.1 GCA_018261815.1 Pseudomonadota bacterium | reverse complement strand
CCCTGCCCCTGCACCAGGTCGGCATAGGCGCGGCGGTTGATCAGCGCCAGCACGCGCTGCGCGCCCATGCGCTTGGCCAGCAGGCAGGACATGATGTTGTCCTCGTCGTCGCTGGTCAGCGCCAGGAACAGGTCGGTGTCCTGCACGTTCTCGTGCTCCAGCAGTTCCTCGTCGGTGCTGTCGCCACGAAGCACCAGCGTCGGCGCGGGCAGTTGCGTGCTCAGGTACTCGCAGCGCTGTGGGTTGGTCTCGATCAGCTTGACCTGGCACTCGCGCGCGATGTGCCGCGCCAGGCGCAGGCCCACCCGGCCGCCACCGGCGATCATCACCCGGCGCACCGGCTGGTCGCGCCGATGCAGCGCATCGAGCACGCCGCGGATGTGCTCGTTGGCCGCCAGCACGAACAGCTCGTCGCCGTGCTCTATGCGCGTGCTGCCGTCGCACACCACCTGCCGGTCGTGGCCGAGCACGTCGCGCCGGTAGATGGCGACGATGCGCATCGGCAGGTCGGGCACCAGCTGCGGCAGGTCGGAGATGACGTGCTGAACCATCGGCCCGCCGTCCATCGCGCGCACCGCGATCAGGCTCACCCGCGCTTGAGAGAACTCCAGCACCTGCAGCGCCTCGGGGTACTGGATCAGCTTGCGGATGTAGGTGGTCAGGCTCTCCTCGGGACAGATCACCTCGTCCACGGCGAAGCCCTCGGGGCGCATCAGCGGGCTGCCGTCGGTGAACTCGGGGCTGCGCACGCGCGCGATGCGCGTCTGGATACGGAACTGGTCGTGCGCGATCTTGCAGGCCACCAGGTTGGTCTCGTCCAGCGGCGCGCAGGCGATCAGCATGTCCGCATCCTCGGCACCGGCCTCGCGCAGCACCGACGGTTGGATGCCATTGCCGACCACGCCACGCAGGTCCATGCGGTCCTGCAGCAGCGCCAGGCGCTGCGGGTCGGTGTCGATGACGGTGATGTCGTTCTGCTCAGACACCAGGCTTTCGGCCACGCTCTCGCCCACGCGCCCGGCGCCCAGGATGAGGATCTTCATGGCGGCGGATTATGGGTGCAGGCTCGGGCCGCGGCGCGCCCGGCCATGACACAGCAGCCGGCGCTGGCCAGCGCTGCCAGCGACGCCGCCCAGAACACCGCCGGCAGGCCAAAACGCTCGCTCAACGCGCCGCCGGCCACCCCGCCGACCACACCGGGCACGCCGTAGCCCAGCGTGGTGTACAGCGCCGAGCCGCGCGCACGCAGCCGGTCAGGGAAGTGTCGTGCGATCAGGCTGGTACAGGCCATGTGGTGCGCGGCAAAGGTCAGCGCATGCATCAGTTGGGCCAGCACCAGCACCGCCGGCACGCTGCCGAAGCCGGCCGTCAGCGCAAAGCGCGCGGCCGTGACCAGCGCCGCCAGCACCAGCCAGCGGTATTCGCCGAGGCGCGCGAAGTGCCGGCCGGCCAGCGCGAAGAACACGATCTCCACCGCCACCGACACGCCCCACAGCATGCCGACCGCCGGCTTGCCGTAGCCCAGGCTGTCCAGGTACAGCGAGAAGAAGGCATACAGCGCCGTGTGTGCCAGCACGGTGAGCATCACGCCGGCGAAGAACCAGCGTACCTCGGGCAGGCGCAGCACCGGTCCGATGCGCTCGCGCAGCTGCGGCGTGGCGGCCCGGGATTCGGCCGGCTCGGGCACGCGCCACGCGGCCCAGGCCAGCAGCACGAACACGCCGAAGGTGAACAGCGGCAACGCGCCGATGCCGGTGCGCTGCAACACGACGCCGAAGGACAGCACCGAAACGATGAAGCCCACCGAGCCCCACAGCCGCACGCGGCCGTAGCGCCGCGCATCGAGCCCGCGGCCGCCGTGCAGGTGCTTGAGCAGCAGCGTCTCGCCGATGGGCGTGAACGCGCCGTTGGCGAGGAACAGCGCCGCGATCACCAGCGCCAGCGGCCAGGCGCCGGCATCGCGCACCCACCACAGGCCCGCCGCCGCCAGGGCGCTGAGCACCGCCGCCAGGCGCAGCAGCGTCACGCGGCGCCCGCCATGGTCGGCCAGCCAGCCCCAGCCATAGGGCGCGACCACGCGGGTCCAGCTCTGCAGCGAGGCGAAGGCGCCGATGGCCAGCGTGGAATAGCCCAGGTGGCTCAACCACAGCGGCGAGTACGGGTTGAACAGGCCAACGAAGCCGTAATACCAGAGCCACAACGCGCCGAAGGGCGCGGTGCGGAAGCGTGTCGGGCTCACCCTGCGCCAATGGCGCCCGGAATCGGCGGCAACGGCAGGCGTACGTCGCCGCACTGCGCGCGGTGGCGCAGTGCATGGTCCATCACCACCAGCGCCAGCAGCGCCTCGGCGATGGGCGTGGCGCGGATGCCCACGCAGGGGTCGTGCCGGCCGAAGGTCTCCACACGCGTCGGCTGGCCGGCGCGGTCGATGGAGTCGCGCGGCACGCGGATCGAGCTGGTGGGCTTGATGGCAATGGACACCATCAGGTCCTGCCCGGTGGAGATGCCGCCGAGCACACCGCCGGCATGGTTGCTGCGAAAGCCCTGCGGCGACAGCTCGTCGCCATGCTCGCTGCCCTTTTGGGTGACGACGCCGAAGCCAGCGCCGATCTCCACGCCCTTGACGGCATTGAGGCCCATCATCGCGTAGGCGATGTCGGCGTCGAGCTTGTCGTACAGCGGCTCGCCCAGGCCCACCGGCATGTGCCGCGCCGTGACCGTGAGGCGCGCGCCGCAGGAATCGCCGGCCTTGCGCAGCGCGTCCATGTAGGTCTCGAGCTGGGCGATGACGCTGCGGTTGGCCGCAAAGAACGGGTTGTGCGGGATCTGCGCCTCGTCCTCGAAGGGGATGGTCACGTCACCAATCTGCGTCATCCAGCCGACGAAGCGCGTGCCGTGTTTCTGGGCCAGCCACTTCTTCGCCACCGCGCCGGCGGCCACCGTAGGCGCCGTCAGCCGTGCCGAGGCCCGGCCGCCGCCGCGTGGGTCGCGCAGACCGTACTTCTGCCAGTAGGTGTAGTCGGCATGGCCGGGGCGGAAGGTGTCGAGGATGTTGCCGTAGTCCTTGCTGCGCTGGTCGGTGTTGCGGATCAGCAGCGCGATCGGCGTGCCGGTGGTCAGGCCCTCGTAGACGCCGGACAGGATCTCCACCGCATCGGGCTCGTTGCGCTGGGTCACGTGGCGGCTGGTGCCGGGGCGGCGCCGGTCCAGGTCGGCCTGGATGTCGGCTTCGGCCAGCGCCATGCCGGGCGGGCAGCCGTCGATGACACAGCCGATGGCCGGGCCGTGGCTTTCGCCGAAGTTGGTGACGCGAAAGAGTTCGCCGAAGGTGCTGCCGGGCATGGGCGGGAGAGTCGGGCTAGGCGGGAACCGATGGTACCAAGCGTGCCGCGCCGCGGCCGCTTCGCTGGCCCCCCCCAAACCGCCTCAGGTGGCCGCGTGTTCGGTGATCGACGCTGTCGGCGGTCGTGCCGACGCAGGCACCTCGGCCAGCGCTCGCAGTGACGCGCAGGACGCTGCCATCTGTTCGAGCCGCTGCAGGGTGGTGGCCAGCGATCCCTCGACCCGTCGCGACAGCACCATCAACTGTTGGGCTTCGCGCATGCCTCGCTCCGCACGGCACACCAGCCTGTCAGTGGACAGGCGCATCGATTCGATGCGCCGCTCGTTCAGTCGCTCGGCGCCTCCGACCCGCTCACTGAGCTGGTGGCAATGCGTGATGTCGACCCCGGCGGCCGCCGCGAGCTCATCAGCCGACAGGTCTGCGGCTTTGGGCCGCGACGCGACCACCGCCCGAGCCGCTTCGCCCAGCGCCTGGCAGTGATGGGCCAGTGACAAGAGACGTGAACGCAAGGCGGCCATCAACTGCAGCGTTTGCACTTCCTCGTCGTGTATCGCGTCGAGGTCGGCGCTCGCCCGTTCGGCATCCTTGATGTCCGAGTCGAGCATGCCGCACAGCGAGATGGTGCGTCGCGCGATTTCGTTCGTCGCGGCGCGGACTTCGATTGCCTCCAACTGCATGGCCAGGTGGGCATCGGCAAGTTCGCGCGCGCTGCGCGTCACGACGCCGGCATGCTGCCGCGCCGAGTCACGCAGGTGCGCCATGCCCTCCGCGGCCGCGTCGAGGGCCGCCAGCGCCTGACCGAGTTCGTCCGAACCGAAGCCCCCGCAACGCAGGTGCGGCGCGCCGCTCGCCATGTCCTGGGCGCCGCGGCGCAGCCGATCCAGGCCCGCGAAGAGCGCCATCCAGGCGCAAGCCCCCAAATAGAGCGTTGCCAGGAAAACCATGGCCAGCACTCCCAACGGGGCCCAGCGCGGGACCGCTTCAAGCCCGGACCGCCCGTCCATCAGGCCGCGCAGCGGCTCGAGTCCAGCGATGCCGACCCGCGACGTCGACCCGTTCATCAGCAGCACCAGCAGCGCCAGCAGCGGCAGCCAGGCGACCAGCAGCAGGACCAGCAGCTTGCGACGCAGGCTCAGCTGGCGCATCAGCCACAGCCCAAGCGCCCAGATCGAGAAGCCGGCCTGCGGCACGATCGCGGGCGACGCTGCGTACGCGGAGAGGGAGTTGTCCGTCATTGGGGAAGTTCGGCCCGCCGGCGCCATCGCGCCGTTCCGGAGGGCGGCCTGTGCCCGGGATATCGGATCGACGCAGACACACTTGAGCCGATTCAGTCCGCCGCCTCGGCCAGGCCGACGAATGGACCACAATGACCGAGCCCGCAACCTTCGAGCACGCCATGTCCGGATACGCCGACCCCGGTTTCGACACGCTGGCCCTGCACGCCGGGGCCGCCCCCGACCCCGCCACCGGCGCGCGCGCGGTGCCGATCCACCTGAGCACGAGTTTCGTGTTCCAGAACAGCGAGCATGCGGCCAGCCTGTTCAACATGGAACGCTCGGGCCATGTGTACAGCCGCATCAGCAACCCGACCAACGCCGTGCTGGAGGAACGCGTGGCCGCGCTCGAAGGCGGCAGCGGCGCCATTGCCACCGCCAGCGGCCAGGCGGCGCTGCACCTGGCCGTGGCCACCCTCGCCGGCGCCGGCTCGCACATCGTGGCGAGTTCCGCGCTCTACGGCGGCAGCCACAACCTGCTGCACTACACGCTGGCACGCTTCGGCATCCATACCACCTTCGTCAAGCCCGGCGACATCGATGGCTGGCGCGCCGCCATCCGCCCCAACACCCGGCTGCTCTTCGGCGAGACGCTGGGCAACCCCGGGCTGGACGTGCTGGACATCCCCACCGTCAGCGCCATCGCGCACGACGCCGGGCTGCCGCTGCTGGTGGACAGCACCTTCACCACGCCATGGCTGATGAAGCCCTTCGACCACGGCGCCGACCTGATCTTCCACAGCGCCACCAAGTTCCTGTCGGGCCACGGTACGGTGATCGGCGGGGTGCTGGTGGACAGCGGCCGCTTCGACTGGGATGCGTCGGGCCGCTTCCCCGAAATGAGCGAGCCCTATGCCGGCTTCCACGGCATGGTGTTCAGCGAAGAAAGCAGCGTCGGCGGCTTCCTGCTGCGCGCGCGGCGCGAGGGCCTGCGCGACTTTGGCGCCTGCATGAGCCCGCACACCGCGTGGCTGATCCTGCAGGGCATCGAGACGCTGCCGCTGCGCATGGCGCGGCACGTGGAGAACACGCGCAAGGTGGTGGCCTTCCTGGCCGCGCACCCGATGGTGGCCAGCGTCGGCTACCCCGAACTGGACGGCCACCCCAGCCAGGCGCTGGCGAAGAAGCTGTTGCCGCGCGGCTGCGGCTCGGTGTTCAGCTTCGACCTGAAGGGCACACGCACGCAGGGGCAGGCGCTGATCGAAGCCTTGAAGATCTTCTCGCATCTGGCCAACGTGGGCGACTGCCGCTCGCTGGTGATTCACCCCGCCAGCACCACGCACTTCCGCATGGACGATGCCGCGCTGGCGCAGGCCGGCATCACCGCGGGCACCATCCGTCTGAGCATCGGGCTGGAGGATGCGGACGACCTCATCGACGACCTGAAGCGTGCGCTGAAGACTGCAGAGAGGGCGGCATGAAGCTCGACGTCCAGGGCCGCCAGGCCTATGCCTACACCGGCGGCAAACCCTTCGACCCCGCCTTGGCCTGCGTGGTGTTCATCCACGGCGCGCTGCACGACCACAGCGGCTGGACGCTGCTCGCGCGCTGGTGCGCGCACCACGGTTACGGCGTGCTGGCGCTGAATCAGCCGGGCCACGGCCGCAGCGCCGGCCCGCCGCTGCCCAGCGTGGAGGCACTGGCCGACTGGACGCTGGCACTGCTGGACGCCGCCGGCGCCCAGCAGGCCACGCTGGTGGGCCACAGCATGGGCTCGCTGATCGCGCTGGAAGCTGCGGCGCGTGCGCCCGCGCGCATCACCCGCCTGGTGCTGCTGGGCACCGCCTACCCGATGAAGGTGAGCGACGCGTTGCTGAACACGGCGCGCGAGGCGCCCTACCGCGCCATCGACATGGTGAACGCGCTGTCGATCAGCACACCGGCCAGCAAGCCCAGCTACCCCGGCCCGGGCATGTGGGTGCATGGCAGCAACCGCGCGCTGATGCGCAACATGCAGGACGCGCAGAAGGAACTGAACCTGTTCGAGCACGACTTCCGCCTGTGCGACGCCTACCGTGGTGGCGCCGCCGCCATGGCCAAGGTGAACTGCCCGACCACGCTGATCGTCGGCGAACGCGACCAGATGACACCGCCCAAGGCCACCAAGGAACTGGCCGCAGCGCTGAAGGCCAAGGTGCTCACCGTGCCGAGCGGCCACCACCTGATGGCGGAGGCGCCGGATGCGGTGCTGGCCGGGTTGCGCGGGGCGTTGGGGGTTTGAATCTGGGCCTGTCGCATAACCGGATGCGCTGCAGGGCAGGCATAGCAGGCTGCGCCTGACGGGCCGATTCGGATCAAGTCGAGCCTCGCAATCCGGTTCGTGCCAGCATCTTCGCGGTCCCATGCGTTCGCCGTCCAACCCCTACGCACTTCGCAAGCGCCTGATGCTGCTCTTGGGCTGCGGCGCCGCGGGTGCCATCGTCGGGTTCGTCGGCAGCCACCTGACCGGCAGCGACATCGGGTACGTCGCGGTTCCCCTGTTCATCGCCGTCGCGTGGCTCTTCGTCGCCGATCCCTCCAAATGCGCGCCACCGAAGGCTCCATCCGACCCTGTTCGCCCCAGCAGCGAGCACGATGCGCCCTGACAGGCTGTTGAAGTTCGGATCGAGTGGACAACCCGTGGCACTGCTGCCGCCGCAGCAAAGGTCCAGCATGTGCGCTCGACAACCGTCACCGCCGCGTGTGGCCGATCTCGGTGCAGTGCCGCGTGCTCGAGGCCAGCGTGGCCGAATACCGCCACGAGGACCTTGTGCAGACCTCCAGTCCAGCGTAGCGGCGCCACCTCAGCGACGGTGCTTGGCCGCTGCACATCAAGGCCATCCACGCCGAGACCTACGGCAGCTACGTTTGGCCGCGGACGTGGAAGGAACTGCTGGCCAGGGGCATCCGGGTGGGCAAGGAACGGGTTCAGGCGCTTATCCAACTGCATGGCATCTGGGCCAAGGGCAAGCGCCACCCTCACAAGCAGGCCGGGCTGATCTTCCACAGCGACAGGGGCAGCCAATGCGCCAGCCGGGACTTCCGCGATGTGCTGGTCGAGTACGGTATCGCGGCCTCGATGAGCCGGCGCGGCTACTGCTGGGACAACGCGCCCCTTGGCGCGGCGCTGAGGCACACTCCTCTTCCCCAATCCGAGGCACCTCAGCATGGCCACCGTTCCCCTGCCCGCCGATGCGCAAGCCGATCCGCGCGTGAAGGCCGTCTTCGACGACATCCGCGCCACGCGCAAGACCGATTTCATCAACAACCTGTGGCGCGCGCTGGCCTTCGACCCGCCGCTGCTGGAACGCACCTGGGCCGACGTGAAGGCGCTGATGGCGACGCCCACGCTGATCGACCCGCTGACCAAGGAGATGGTCTACCTCGCCGTGTCCATCGCCAATGCCTGCAGCTACTGCGTGCATTCGCATACTGCCGCGGCGCGCGCCAAGGGCATGAGCGAAGCACAACATGCCGAGCTGCTGGCGATCGTCACGCTGGCCGCGCGGACCAACCACCTGGCCAACGGCCTGCAGGTGCCGATCGACGACGCCTTCGATGCCGCCAGGCCAAGCTGAGGGGCGGTCCGCGTGCGCCGCAAGTTGCTGCTGTCGCTGCTGGCACTGCTGCTCAGCGGCGGGGCCATCGCGGAGCCGGCCGCGCCGCTGACGACCGAGGCACGCGAACGACTGCTCGCACTCGACCCCGAGCGTGTCGACGATCGGCAGGTACGCGAGCTGCTCGCCCTGGCGCCGGCGCCGCGCGTGCTGCTGTTCAAGGGCAGCCTGGGCGCCGACATGGAATCTTTCGGCGCCTTCCTGCAGCGCATGGGCTATCCGCCGCAGCAGCTGCGCAATCCAGCCACGGGCCGCTACTCCTACAGATTCCAGTGGAACGGCTGCAGCTGCGTGGAATGCGAGGCCCTGGCCGGAAGCATCCATCAGCTGGTGCGCAACGATGGCATGGCGCCGATGCTGGTCGGCCACAGCGGTGGCGGCGTCACCGTGGGCCGCATCCTGCAGCTGCTGGCCGCCGCCGACGGCGCGGTGCCGCGCCTACCCTTTGCCGCCACGCTGGGCACGGGCGCGCTGCTGCGTTGGGCCCCCGCCTTCCCAGGCTGCGCGGCCGATGTTCCGCGCCTGGGCCTGGTGCCGGCGTCGGTGCAGCAGTTCACCGGCTACCGCATCGCCGGCGACCCGTTCACATCGCTGATGGGCTTCGGCGACTTCCGCGCCATGGGCGGTGGCGCTGTACAGGCCGACGTGCGCAACGTGCTGCTGCCGGCGCAGGTGAGCCACGTCAATGCCTTCGAGGTCGATGGTTATGCCGAGCACCCAGTGGTGCGCGCCTGGATCGACGCCTACCGGCCGGGCAGCATTACGCCGTTGCCCGATGCGCCCGGGCTAGACCTGACGAACTTGCGCCACACTGCTGACCTGTGGCACAGCCTCAGGACGCACTGGGCGTTGCAGGCCCAGCAGTGGGCGGCACGGCCCGGCAGCGCCGCGGACTGATGCCAAGTGGCGTTCAAACGTCAAGAATTGCGCGGCAGGATGCGGCGCATGGCAGTCCTTCAACGGCTTCGACGAGGCACACGCTGTCCGCCAGCGGAGTGGCCAACTCCGTTCAGCCAGATTTTTATTCACTCCGTTGGCCACCCCGCTGTCGGCCAGATTCCGTGGTCCGCAAAGTCCGCTGAGCGCAGCGGCGTGCGAAGGCCGTGTTCCTGCTGCCGAAGCGCGCTGCGGG
>JAGTRL010000162.1 GCA_018261815.1 Pseudomonadota bacterium | reverse complement strand
GTAGGTGCCAGCCAGCGGCAGCAGGAAGCGGTCGATGGCGATGTCGCCCTGCCAGCCGCCTTCCATCGCCTCGTGCAGGTAGGGCACGGTGCAGGGCCCACCGGCCAGCATCATCAGTTCGCTGTAGCGCTGTTGGATCTCGCTGCCGCGGATCTTCAGCAAGCCGGCCACGTCCAGGCTCTGCTTGCCGCTCTTTTCGGCCCACAGCACGCGCAGCACCATCATCTCCAGCGCCACCACGTCGATCTCGAGCAGCGCGATCTGGTCGCGAAAGCGTGCATCGTCGTACACGCCTTCGGACTTCGCGATGCGTTTCAGCCGCTCCAGCTCACGCTTGGCGCGGTTCACGTCGGCGATGTTGGTGCGCTCATGGGCCAGCAGGTGCTTGGCATAGGTCCAGCCCTTGTTCTCTTCGCCGATCAGGTTCTCGGCCGGCACCTCGACGTTGTCGAAGAAAACCTCGTTGACCTCGTGCTCGCCGTCCATGGTGATGATCGGCCGCACGGTGATGCCGGGGCTCTTCATGTCGATCAGCAGGAAGCTGATGCCGGTCTGCGGTTTGCCTTCACTGCTGGTGCGCACCAGGCAGAAGATCCAGTCGCCCCACTGGCCGAGCGTGGTCCAGGTCTTCTGGCCGTTGACGATGTACTTGTCGCCCTGCCGATCGGCCCTGCACTTCAGCGAGGCCAGATCGGAGCCCGAGCCGGGCTCGCTGTAGCCCTGGCTCCACCAGACCTCGCCGCTGGCGATGCCGGGCAGGAAGCGCTTGTGCTGCTCGGCATTGCCGAAGGCAATGATCACTGGCGCCACCATCACCGGGCCGAAGGGCAGGATGCGCGGCGCGCCGGCGCGGGCGCATTCCTCCTCGAACAGGTGCTTCTGCACCGAGTTCCAGCCCGGCCCACCGAACTGTTTGGGCCAGTTGTAGGTGAGCCAGCCCTTCTTGCCCAGGATCTTCTGCCAGCCCTGCTGGTCCTCACGGCTCAGGCGCAGTGCGTTGTGCACCTTGTGGCTGGTTTCCTTGGGCAGGTTCTTGCCCACCCAATCGCGGATCTCCTCGCGAAAGGCGAGTTCTTCCGAAGTGAAGTTCAGGTCCATTGTCCATGTCTCCCAGGCCGCCCGGTTGCAGCCGTGTTTCTAGCACGATCGTGCGAATTCACATTGTCCCTGCCGGGACAAGGCTCGATGCTAGCGGCGTCGTTCCAGCCGCAGCACGTCGTTGTCGCGGCGCATCTGGAAGCGGCTGAGGAAGCTGTTGCCGAGCAGCACGTAGGGCATCTGCGCCGGCATGACGATGGCTTCGACGTTGGACACTTCGACCTCGCCGATGCGCACCGCGCTCAGGCTGACACGGTGCACCGGCACGGCGCCGTTGGCGGTCTGGGTGAGCGCGCGTGGCGCGCTGCGATAGTCCAGCCCGATGCGCTCGGCCTCGCCCTGGCTCAGCGCCACCAGCGTGGCGCCGGTGTCCACCATGAACTGCACCGCGCGGCCATTGATGCTGCCGGCGGACATGAAGTGGCCGCCCAGCCCGACCGGCATGACGATCTCCTGCGCCGAGGTGGTGGCTGCAGGCGTACCGGTCAGCCGCGCTGGCGCCCCGCCCAGGCGCAGCGTGGCCGTGCTGCCGCCGCGCTGCACCTGCGCCTGGCCGTCGGCCAGCTGCAGCAGCGTGACACCCATGGCGCGCTGGCCAACGGCCAGGGTGTGCGGCTGCCCATCGATGACCAACAGCGCCTTGTTGCCCATGCTGCCGGCCAGCGTCACGGTCTGCGCACAGGCGACGCCACCCATGGCGAGCAGCGCCGCGGCCAACGGCAGCGCGTGTCGGTGCATCAGTCGCGGAAGTTGTTGAAGCTCAGCGGCAGCTCGGTGACTTCGCGCTTGAGCAGCGCGATGGCGCCTTGCAGATCGTCGCGCTTGGCGCCACTGATGCGCACCGCGTCGCCCTGGATCGAGGCCTGCAGCTTGAGCTTGCTCTGCTTGATCAGCCCCTGGATGCGCCGCCCAGCCTCGCTGTCGATGCCGGTCTTCACCGGCACCAGCTGCTTGAACTTGTCGCCGCCCAGCTTTTCCAGCTTGGCGCTCAGGTCGACGAAGCGCACATCCACGCCGCGCTTGCTGAGCTTGGCCAGCAGAACGTCACGCACCTGGCCGATCTGGAACTCGCTGTCGGCATACAGCGTCAGGCTGCGCTCCTTGCCCTTGTCGGCCAGTTCGACGCGGGCGTCGGAGCCCTTGAAATCGAAGCGCGTGCCGATCTCCTTGTTGCTCTGCTCGACGGCATTGCGCAATTCGACCAGATCGGGTTCCAGGACGGTGTCGAAGCTGGGCATGATGCGGGAGTCTTGCACAAAGGGAACTGAGCGAAAATTCTGCCATGGTGGAAGAGCGCACGGAACTTCAATTCGAACGCCGCGCCAGCCTGCGCGCGTTCAACAGTTTCGGGCTGCCCGCGGTGGCGGCGGCGCTGGTGCGCCTGCGCAGCGAAGCCGATGTCAAGCGCGTCGTCGACCACCCCGAGTTCGGTCCGGCGAAGAAGCTGATCCTCAGCGGCGGGAGCAACCTGGTGCTGACGCGCGACGTCGCCGCGGTGGTGCTGAAGGTCGAGATCCTGGGGCGCCGGCTGCTGCGCGAGACGCCCGAGGCCTTCATCGTCGAGGCCGGCGCGGGCGAGAACTGGCATGATTTCGTCGCCTGGACGCTGCAGCAGGGCTGGCCCGGGCTGGAGAACCTGGGCCTGATCCCCGGCCTGGTGGGCGCGGCGCCGGTACAGAACATCGGTGCCTATGGCGTGGAACTGAAAGACCGCTTCGACTCGCTCGACGGTGTGGACCTCGTCACCGGCCGCAGCGTCACGCTGGAAGCGGCCCAATGCGCCTTCGGCTACCGCGACAGCGTCTTCAAGCACCTGCTGGCCGGCAAGACGCTGATCACGCGCGTGCGTTTCCGTCTGCCGCGACCTTGGGCGCCGGTGCTGGGCTACCTGGATTTGCAGCGGCGCGTGCACGATACCGGCAACGCGCACCCCGATGCGCAGACGATCTTCGACTGGATCTGCGCGATCCGCCGCGCGAAGCTGCCTGACCCGCTGCAGATCGGCAATGCCGGCAGCTTCTTCAAGAACCCCGTGGTCAGCGCCGAGCAGTGCCGAGACATCATCGGCCGCGACCCGTCGGTGGTGCACTACCCGATGCCCGACGGCAGCGCCAAGCTGGCCGCGGGCTGGTTGATCGATGCCTGCGGCTGGAAGGGCAAGTCCATCGGCCGAGCGGGGGTCTACGAGCGCCAGGCGCTGGTGCTGGTGAACCGCGGCGGCGCCATCGGCGCCGAGGTGTTGACGCTGGCCCGCGCCATCCAGGAAAGCGTCTACGGCCGCTTCGGCATCCGCCTGGAGCCCGAACCCGTCATTCTGTGACAGGTTCCAACAGTCCGGCGGCCTCGCAGGCCTCGCGGCTGGCCGTCAGCAGCTGTTCGAAGCGCTGAATCAGCCGGGCGATCTCGTGCGCCGGCACGTGCGTCGCACCTTCGTGCAACGCCTGCGCCGTCTGCGCCAACGCGCTCAGACCGAAGTTCAGCGCCGCGCCGCGTGCCGCATGGGCATTGACGCGCAGGTCCAGCGCTTGGCCGTCGCGCAGCGCCACGCGCAGCCGTTCCACCATCTCCGGTCCTTCTTCGAAGAAGCTCTGCAGCAGGTGCGCCAGGCGTTCGCGCGGCATGGCGCGCAGCGCGGCGTTGAGCGTGGCGCGGTCCAGCACCACCGGCGTGGGCCCGGCTGCCGGCGGCTCGGTGGCACCCACAGGTGCCGTTTCGGGGCCATGGGCGCCGCCGAACAGGCGTCGGAGCATGGCCGACAGGCGTTCCGGGCTGACCGGCTTGGCCAGGAAGTCGTTCATGCCGGCCATCAGGCAGCGCTCGCGGGTCTGCGCGAAGGCATCGGCGGTGAGCGCAATGATCGGCACGGTGGCGGCCACGCCATCGGGCAGCCCGCGGATCGACAGCGTGGCGCCCACGCCGTCGAGCAGTGGCATGTGCAGGTCCATCAGCACGATGTCGAAGCGCTGCTCACGGATGGCCTGCACGGCTTCCAGGCCGTTGCCGGCGAAGAAGGGCCGGTGGCCCATGCCTTCCAGCAGCGCGGCCATGTACTGCCGGTTGACCGGGTGATCCTCGGCCACCAGCACGCGCAACGAGGCCATGCCTGCCAGTGCCGGGTCGGCCGCCGAGGCCACGGGTAGCTCGGCCTTGGGTGCCGGCGCGATGGCATGCAGGGGCATGCGAAAGCTGAAGCTGCTGCCCTCACCGGGGACGCTCTTGGCCGTGACGTTGCCGCCCATCAACTGCGCCAGGCTGCGCGAGATCTCCAGGCCAAGCCCGGTGCCGCCGTGGCGCCGCGAGCGTGACTCGTCGCCTTGCGAGAAGCGCTTGAACAGCCGCTCCAGCGTGGCCTGGTCCATGCCGATGCCGGTGTCGGTGACGACGAACTCCAGCTGCTCTTTGCCGTCGTCGGCATAGGCGCGGTGCAGGTCGACCACGACCACACCGCGATCGGAGAACTTCACCGCGTTGTTCACCAGGTTGAACAGGATCTGCTTGACGCGGGTGCGGTCGGCACGCACCTTTTCGGGCACGCCGGGGTCGGCGTCGATGTGCAGCGCCAGCGACTTGAGCTGAGCCTGCGGCCGCATCAGCGATTCGACCTCGCGCAGCAGGTCGCGCAGGTCCACCGGCTCTTCGGTCAGCGTCAGCCGGCCGGATTCGAGCAGCGACATGTCCAGCACGTCGTTCAGGATCGTCAGCAGGTGGTCGGCGGATTCGGTGGCGGTGCGCAGGTAGTCGACCTGGCGCGCGTTCAGCCCGGCGTCGCGCAGCAGCGAGAGCATGCCCAGCAATCCGTGGAAGGGCGTGCGGATCTCGTGGCTCATGTTCGCGAGAAAGACACTCTTGGCCTCGCTGGCGGCCTCGGCCTGGCGGCGGGCCTCGCGCAGGTGCGCGGTCAGGTCGACCAGCGCGCGCTGGCGCTCGCCCAGCAGCCGCATCTGGCGCATGGCCATCAGCCCGAAGGCCAGCACCAGCAGCGACAGGAATACCGTGAGGGCCAGCGCCACCTGGTTGTGCCGGCGCACGGCGCTGTTGCGCTCGGCGATCTGCTGAGACACATGATGCGAGGCGCTCAGCGTCATCGAATGGATCGGCGCCCCTAATGCGTCCAGCTCCGGCTTCAGCGTCGCCAGCGAGGCCGCGTTCACCGGCAGGGGCTGGGACGTGCCCAGCAAGCTGTCGGCACGAGCGATGAACGCATCCATCTTGCCCAGCGGCTCGGCGTAGTCGGCGTTGCCAACCATCAACCGGGCCGTGCGCTCGTTGTGCAACAGCCCGACGCGGCTGACCCAGATGTCGTAGCGCAGCTGCAGCGCGGCTCGGTCCAGGCCGTCGCCGTCGTGGAGGGCGGTGGCCCATTGTTCGCGCAGGCGCAGGTACTCGGCCTCCACCTGGTACAGGCTCAACACCACGTAGTCGTCCTGGTAGGTGACCGTATGCTTGAGCAGCGCGAACTGGCGCGCCTGCACCAGCGCCACTGCGGCCACCACCAGTGCCAGCGCCACGCCCATCAGGCCGAGGAGCGTGAAACGGCGTGCCCGCGGCGCAGGCGCCGGCTCGCTGGCGGGCGGGACTACAGCACCTCGAGCGACTTCAGTTGCCATGCGGATCGGCTGTAGTAGACCGTGCTACGCAGTTCAGGGCTGGAATCGAAGGGATAGACGATGAACAGCGGGCCCTTGTCGCGCACCGCCATCGGCTTGTCGTCGAGCAGCCGCGCCAGCAGGACGTCGAAGCGCTGCGCGTCCTCGAAGGGCAGGTCGACGCGGTAGTCGTTGAGCGCAATGGCGCGCACGTTGCTGCCCTGCGCACCGCAGGCGGCGAGCACGTCGCGCAGCAGTGGGCCGGTGAACTTGTGCGGCATCGCGTACCACGGGGTGCGCGTCACGAAACTGTGCTGCGGCAGATGTTCGAGCATGTCCATGTCGAAATGGGCCTGCGCGCCGGCATTGGGCAGGCGCAGCCGGCCAGTGACGGTGAGCACGATCGGGCCGGTCGGCGCGTCCAGGGCCCAGGCCCGTGTCAGGGGCAGGGCAGCCAGGCAGCACATGAAGCGGCGGCGGGAGCGCATGTGGGTGAATTCTATGGAAAGCTGCACCGCGGCAGCGTGCAGCCTTGCGCCCCATCGTGTGCTGCGTGCGCTGCATGTTGGTGCGCAAAAGCACCGCGCTGCGCAGATGCACGCAAGATCGATCTCGTGGCTCCGTGTTTCCGAGGCCATCGCCAGGGCCGTGGGGCGTGTACGCTCACGGGCTGCCGTGATGCGATAGCGTCGAATGCATGGTGCAGCGGCGCGGTTGGGGTTCACCCTGATTCTTGACTGCGGTCAATGGTGATCCTTCCGCGCATGCTTGACCATGCCGCCGCAATGCGAAAGACGGCAAGCCCTCTCGAGGGGCGATCCCAGCAAGTCCTTCGTCGACCCCATCAGGAGACTACCGATGCCTACCCCCCTCTCTTCCAAGCCCCTGTCCCGCCGCCTCGCGGCCTTCGCCCGCTGCGCGGTCGGTTCGGCCGCCGCGTTCGCGCTGTGCGGGGCCGCGCAGGCTGCTTGGGAGCCGACCAAGGCGGTCGAGTTCGTGGTGCCGGCCGGCACCGGCGGCGGTGCCGACCAGATGGCCCGGCTGATCCAGGGCATCATCGTCAAGAACAAGTTGATGAAGGAGTCGATGGTCGTCATCAACAAGTCCGGCGGCGCCGGCGCCGAGGGCTTCCTCGACGTCAAAGGTGCCAAGGGCGACCCGCACAAGATCATCATCACGCTGTCCAACCTGTTCACCACGCCGCTGGCGACCGGTGTGCCCTTCAACTGGAAGGAGATGACGCCGGTGACCATGTTGGCGCTCGACCAGTTCGTCCTGTGGGTCAACGCCGAATCGCCCTACAAGACGGCCTCCGAGTACACGGCCGCCACCAAGGCCGCCGGCCCGAACAAGATGAAGATGGGCGGCACGGGCTCCAAGCAGGAGGACCAGATCATCACCGTCGGCCTGGAGAAGGCCACCGGCACCAAGTTCATCTACGTGCCCTTCAAGGGCGGCGGCGACGTCGCGGTGCAGCTGGTGGGCAAGCACATCGACTCGTCGGTGAACAACCCGATCGAGGCGGTGGCCCAATGGCGTGCCGGCGCGCTGCGCCCGCTGTGCGTGTTTGACGACACGCGCATGCCCTACAAGGAGAAGGTCACGGCCACGCAGTCCTGGGCCGACATTCCCACCTGCAAGGAATCCGGCGTGCCCACCGACTACGTCATGCTGCGCGGCATCTTCATGGCCCCGGGCGTGACGCCGGACCAGCAGGCCTACTACCTGGACCTGTTGAAAAAGGTGCGCGAGACGCCGGAGTGGAAGGAGTTCATGGAGAAGGGCGCCTTCAACCAGACCGCGCTCAGCGGGCCGGACTTCGTCAAGTGGCTCGAGGAGAACGAGAAGCTGCACAAGACTCTGATGACCGAAGCCGGCTTCCTGGCCAAACCCTGAGCCCGCGCGACGGGCTGGCTGACCATCCCGGCGCACATCCCGCTGATTGCCTGCCATCCGCCCGCGTCGAACGGCGGGCGTGGATACTTGCGTCCGCTTCTGGGAGTACGACATGTCGAATGAACCGTCAGGCGAAGGATCGCAGGGCCGTCCGATGGCCCGCAACTCGACCGTGGATGCCGTGGTCGCGGCCTGCGTGATGCTGGTCGGCGGCGTCGTCATCTACGAGGCGCGCCGGCTCGGCGCGGACTGGGGCAGCGACGGCCCCGGTGCGGGCTACTTTCCCTTCTACATCGGCCTGATCCTGACAGTGTGCGGCGCGGCCATCTTCGTGCAGTCGATCCGTGCCCGCGCCACCGACACCGGGACCTTCGTCGACAGCGTGCAGCTCAAGCAGGTGCTGTCGGTGCTGCTGCCCTCGGCGGTGTATGTCGGCGCAATCATGCTGCTCGGCCTGTACCTGGCCTCGGCATTGTTCATCGCGCTGTTCATGATCGTTTTAGGCAAGTATCCGGTGCTCAAGAGCATCGTCATCGGCGTGCTCGTGAACGTGGTGTTCTTCGCGATGTTCGAGATCTGGTTCAAGGTGCCTCTGTACAAGGGCGCACTCGAGCCCTTGAGCTTCCTCGGCTATTGAGCCACCGCGACAGGCCAACAGGAGCCCACAGTCATGGAAGAAATCGGCGCACTGATGCACGGTTTTGCCGTCGTGCTGACACCGATGAACATCGGCCTGATGTTCATCGGCATCATCCTCGGCGTGCTGATCGGCGTGTTGCCGGGCCTGGGCGGCGCCAACGGCGTGGCGATCCTGCTGCCGCTGACCTTCTCGATGTCTCCCACCTCGGCCATCGTGATGCTGTCGTGCATCTACTGGGGAGCACTCTTCGGCGGTGCGATCACCTCGATCCTGTTCAATATCCCCGGTGAGCCCTGGTCGGTGGCCACCACCTTCGACGGCTACCCACTGGCACAGAAGGGCCGTGCCGGCGAGGCCCTGACGGCGGCGTTCACCTCGTCCTTCATCGGTGCCTTCGTCGCGGTGCTGATGATCACCTTTCTGGCGCCGCTGGTCGCCAAGTTCGCGCTCAAGTTCGGCGCGCCCGAGTTCTTTTCGGTCTACCTGCTGACCTTCTGTTCGTTTGTCGGCATGGGCAAGGGCAACCCCTTCAAGATCCTGGTGGCCATGGCGCTGGGCTTCGCGCTGGCCGCGGTCGGCATGGACACGGTGACGGGCCAGCTGCGCATGACCTTCGGCCTGACCGAGTTGATGCGCGGCTTCGACTTCCTGATCGCGGTGATCGGCCTGTTCGGCATCGGCGAGATCCTGCTGTCGATGGAGGAGGGGCTGAACTTCTCGGGCAAGTCGGCCCGCATCAACGCCAAGGTGGTGTGGCAGACCTGGAAGGAACTGCCGCGCTATTGGGTCACTTCGGTGCGCAGCTCGCTGGTCGGCATCTGGATGGGCATCACCCCGGGCGGGGCGACGCCGGCGTCGTTCATGAGCTACGGCCTGGCCAAGAAGTTCTCGCGCAACGGCTCCAAGTTCGGCACCGGCGAGGTCGAGGGCGTGGTCGCGCCGGAGACCGCGGCCCACGCCGCCGGCACCAGCGCACTGCTGCCGATGCTGGCGCTGGGCATCCCGGGTTCACCGACGGCCGCGGTCCTGCTGGGCGGCCTGTTGATATGGGGCCTGCAGCCAGGTCCGCTGCTCTTCGTCGAGCAGAAGGAATTCGTCTGGGGCCTGATCGCCAGCATGTACCTGGGCAACCTGGTCGGCCTGATCGTGGTGCTGTCGACGGTGCCGCTGTTCGCGTCGATCCTGCGCATCCCCTTCTCGATCATCGCGCCGGTGATCATCGTCATCTGCGCCATCGGC
>JAGTRL010000161.1 GCA_018261815.1 Pseudomonadota bacterium | reverse complement strand
CCAGCGCCGGTACAACTGCACCAGGTCCGGGGTCGGGCGATTGTCGTAGGTGCCCAGCGTCTCGCTCATGGCCGCCTTGGCGAGCCGATTGCGCAGCACCGTGCCATTGGGCAGGTGCAAGGGCTTGTTCAGCAGATTGGGTTTCATGGGTCACTCAGAAAGCGGTGCGGTCGTAGGGGGAGACGATCTTTGGGGGCTGCAGGAATGCCGTCAGGCCCTGGAACCACATCACGTCGCGGAAGTCGCCGCTGATAGTCAAGTCCTTGCTGCCCAGTCCCCTGAGGAAGGCCGCCTGGCTGTCCTTGGCCGACAGGATCGCAAAGCCCTTCGCGGCATCCTTGAAGCTGAACGTGAACCGGGGGTTAGCCGTCAGGCCGGCAGAGGAGCTGATGGCGCCATCCTTGATGACGAAGGTACGGCCGGCGCCCGAGACCGTGCGAATCTGGAAGACCAGGCTCTTGGCCCCGACGTAGCGGGCGCATTCGGGGTTGTTCCTGACCTGCCGCTGCAACATCTGCGCGAATGCCCACAACAGAAACTTGAACTTGAACATGGCAACCTCGATAACGGGGGAAAAGGTGATTTCGCGCAATGACTGCTGTCGCCGTCACTCGCTCAGGAACTGGACCGCGTGACGCAGGAAGCGTTGCGGATACTGGAACTGCGCGGCGTGGCCCGAATCGGGATAGATGAACAGCTGGGCGTTGGGCAGGTTGCGCGCCATGTAGAACGAGTTGACCGTCGGGATCATCACGTCGTTCACGCCGTTGAGGACGAACGTGGGCTGCTGGATGCCACGCAGGTAGGCGAAGGGGTCGTCTTCCGCGAGTCGTGGCAGATAGAGCATGTTGGCCTCGATCTGTGCGTTCGCGACTTCCGGCGACGACGGCGGATCCTGGTCGGCGCGCTGGTGACGCCGTTGCCAGAACTCCTTGGCGGCCTGTTCGGCCTGCGCCGATCGGCCGAAGAACAGGTATAGGAAGTCTTCGAAGCCGGGGACCGGATTGACCGCCGTGCTCAGCACACGCGGCTCCATGTCGGGGTTGCCGCCGCGTGGCCCTGTGCCCAGCAGCATCAGCTTGCGCACCAGGTCGGGATGACGCCAGGTCAAGTCCAAAGCCTGAAAGCCGCCCAGGGAGAAACCCAGCACGTCGATCTGCGTCAAGCCGAGCGCCCGGACGAAGGCCGCCGCGTCGTCGGCCATGTCCTCGATTCGTGTGCGCGGCGTCCCACCTGAGGATGCGACGCCACGGCCGTTGTAGAGGATGACTTCGCGGCCTTCAGCCAGGCCGTCCGTCGTCAACGGGTCCCAGTAGTCCATGCCACCCCGGAAGTGCTGCAGCAGCAGCAAAGGGGGCTGCGAAGAAGCGTTGTTGCCCCAGCGGCGATAGGCGAATCGGGAACCGCCGACTTCCACGAAACGGGTGGGCGTGGTGATATGGGTGTCGATCAAGTGCTCACCTGTCGTGGGGCTGATCCGGGATGCCGGTCGGGTCGGGGGAACCTCGTCCTTGTGCATCGCGCCTCCTCGCTATGTCCGTTTCGCATGATGTATATCATGTGTTAAGTCGAATCAAAAGGCCGCGTCGATCAGTCGGTTCAGTGACCGGACGATGTCAGGAACTTGAGCGCTGCTTCGCGCAGGCTGTCCGAGAGACCCGGCTCATCGACTGCGCGTGACAACATCAACGCGCCGACCATGGTGGCGATGATCACCATGGCCCGTTCGTGAGCTGCGGGTTGACCCCAGTCCGGCGATTGACGGGCGATGAGGTCGATCATTTCCTTGATGTGCCGGGTCGCCACCCGACGCACTTCGGGAACCTGGCGCGACGTCTCCGAGCCCAACGCAGCGAGCGGGCATCCCACGTCGACACGCTCGAGATGTTCCCTAGAGAGATAGGCGCCAAGCATGGATGCCAGGGCTTGGCCGGGGGGTGCGCTGGCCACGACCTCGGCCACGGCGGCAGCGGACTCCGCGCACGCCCTTCGCGCCGCCTCGGCCAGCATGGCCTCGCGTGACGAGAAATGGGAGTAGAAGCCGCCGTGCGTCAGCCCGGCCTCCTTCATGATGTCCGCGACGCCAGTTCCGCCGTACCCGCTGCGACGAATCGCTCGGGCGGCCACACCCACGATGCGTTCGTGCGTGGCCTCCTTGGCCGCCGCTCTGGCGCTAGACCTTAGACTTCGCATGACGGATATCATACCTAAGTCGACGACGATGCGCAATGCTTGATAGAAGGCCGCGTCGTCGCACGGGATCCATCCATCCTGCAGCCACCGAGGCTGCGGAGCCTACGAAGCCGTTCAACGCCGCCGGCAACGCAGCGAGACGCCAAGCGCGTCATGGCGTTGAATGACGATCGCAGTGAACTGATCCACAGCAGCATCGCGCCGCGATGCTGCATCTTGTGAGCACCCGATCCTGGCCGGGACGAGGCGCGCCAGGGGGTAAGCCCTATGGAAGGCCGGTCTGACCGGCGGATCTACGGCGGCGAGTTCGAACTGACGAAGGCCCATCCGACTTTGATGCTGACGTTGCCCCGAAGGTAGAGCACTTTCACCAGTTTTCATGGTAAGGCCGCACTTCCGTCAGGAACTCGTGCATACCCCCGGGGCGGCCGCGGTGATTTCACCGCAGCAGGAACAGCGAGATTGAGGGCTAGACGATCACGAGTACCAGCCACAGCGCACGATCGTGAGGCGCAACGCGCCCCAGCCCATGCAAAACGGGCCAGAATGCATGATCGACGCGTCCGACAGGCACCGATGGCGAACGTCGGGCTCGCCGAAGCCGCTTCTGAGCGGCATATCGATGCCAGTCGCGATTCGGCGGCGGGAATGAAGGGTCTGACTGACATGCGCAGGTCCATCGCCACGGTGTCCTTGAGCGGCACCCTGCCCGAGAAGATCGACGCCATCGCCGCGGCGGGCTTCGACGGCATCGAGCTGTTCGAGCCCGACTTCACCCACTACGCAGGGTCGGCCCACGATCTGCGCGCCTTGTGCGACGAGCGCGGGCTGGCCATCGAGCTGTTCCAGCCCTTCCGCGACTTCGAGGGCATGCCCGCCGCACAGCACCGGCGCAACCTTGAGCGTGCCGAGCGCAAATTCGACCTGATGTCCGCCCTGGGCGTGCGCCTGATGCTGGTGTGCTCGAACACCTCGCCACTGGCGCTCCCGGATGTCGAGCTGGCCGCGGCGCAACTACGCGAACTCGCCCGGCGCGCCGCTGCGCGCGGCATCCGCATCGGCTACGAAGCCCTGGCCTGGGGACGCCACGTTAAGCTGTGGCACCAGGCCTGGCGCATCGTCGAAGCGGGCGCCGACCCGAACCTGGGGCTGGTGCTCGACAGTTTCCACACGCTGTCGCTGAAGGACGATGCCAGCGGCATCGCCGATCTGCCGGGCGACAAGATCTTCTTCGTGCAGATGGCTGACGCGCCGCGCCTCGACCTGAACGTCATCGAGTGGGCACGGCATCACCGCAACTTTCCTGGCCAGGGGCAGTTCGACGTGGTCGGATTCTTCGAGCAGGCCGTGCGTGCCGGCTACAGCGGGCCGTTGTCGCTGGAGATATTCAACGACGTGTTTCGCGAGTCGCCGAACCGGCGCATCGCGGTCGATGCGATGCGCTCGCTGCAATGGCTGGAAGCGCTGGTCCACGACCGCCTCGCCGCAGCCGCCGATCCGCGCGCCCGGCAGCGGCTCGGTGAAGGACGCCTGAGCGCCTTGCCGGCCATGCCGCAATGCCACGGCCTGGCGTTCATCGAGTTCGCGGTCGACGAGGCTGCCGCCGAAGCGCTGGACACGCTGCTGTGGCAGATCGGTTTCCAGCGCGCCGGCCAGCATCGTTCGAAGCCGGTGGTGCTGTATCGGCAGGGACGGATCCACCTCGTCGTCAACCGCTTGGCCCATGCGCTCGCGCGCGAGCACTTCGCCGCGCACGGCCCATCGGTGTGCGCCATCGGCGTTCGGGTCAGCGATGCGCGCGCTGCTTGCGAGCGCGCCGTGCAGATGCAGTCGGCGCGCTTCGACCCGGCCGAAGGGCCCGGCGAGCACCGCCTGCCCTCGATCGTCGCCCCCGGCGGCAGCATCGTGCACTTCATCGATGCCGCGCTGGGCGACGTGGGCCTGTTCGAGACCGACTTCGAACTGCAGCCGCCCGCCGATGGCACGGCGGGCGGCCTGGACAAGGTGGACCACCTGACTCTAGCGCTCGCCCCCGATCGGGTCGATACCTGGGTGCTGTTCTGCCGCGGCGTGCTCGGCCTGGAAGCGGGCGACAGCGTCGATGTGGCCGACCCCTACGGGCTCATCCGCAATTTCGGCATGACCGATCCACAGCGCCGGCTGCGCCTGGTCCTCAACGTGTCGCCCAGTCAACGCACGCGCACGGCGCGGGCTGCGAACGCCAAGGGCGGCGTGGTCGTGCAACAGATCGCCCTGTGCTGCAGCGACATCTTCGTGTCAGTGCGCACGCTGCGCGAACGGGGGGTGCGCTTCGTGCCGATCTCCGGCAACTACCACGACGATCTGTCGAGCCGCTTCGACATCGACCCCGCCTTCGTGGAACGCATGCGCGAGGCTGGCGTTCTCTTCGACCGCAATGCGGACGGCGACTTCCTGCATGCGTACACCGAACCCTTCGCGGAGCGCTTTCTCTTCGAGATCGTGCAGCGCGTGGGCGGCTACGACGCCTACGGCACGCCCAATGCCCCGGCACGCATGGCGGCGCTGGCGCAACAGCAACCACCCGGTCCGCGCTGAACCACGGCGGGTTGCCGCGCCGGGCAATCATCGAGGTCCGATGCTCAGCGCATGTCCTGCGGCGTCGCAGAGCAGGACAGCGCATACAGCCCGCGCTCGGCGACGGCGGCGGCACCGATGGACCGCAGCGAGGCATCCGACAATTCCCCGTCCGAAAGCGCCTGCAGGGGCTCGGCCTCGTAGGCCAGCACCACCAGCACCCCATCGGCGACACGGTCGGTCTGGCCGCGCATCTTCTGTTCCTCGGTGGGGCCGATCGGCGGCGCTTCATGCCGCAACAGGTGCGCTCCGGCAAGGCCGGGCTGCGACGGTAGCGTCTCGACCCGGGCGCGAAGCGCCGCAAGCCACTCCGCCTCACGCCCGTGCGCCGGCGACAGGCGCAGCGTCAGCGCCAGCCGGGCCGTCCCCACGCCATGGCTTTCGAGCACGCGGCATTGGCTGCGCACCATGTTGCGATGCGCCGGCATCATGCGCGTGGACCAGGGCGTGGGCGCGTTCAGGTGGGCCAGATAGGCGCTGGAGTGAAGCACGCCGTGGTCCGCCAGCTCGTACATCACGAAGATGCCGGGGCCGCCGTCGGCGCGGGTCCAGCGGCTGGCGCGAAGAAAACCCGGCACGCCCAGCCTCTCCGCAAAGTGCTCGTGCGTATGCCAGTGCTCGAACTCCGAACGCATGGGAGCGTCCACCTCCCACCACATGGCCAGCGCCGCAGTGCCCAGCAGTGCCATGTCCGCTCCTAGTGCGCCGGCCAGAGACCGGCCGGCGCGGCGGACGGGGTGGCGTGCGTGGTAGGCAGCACCGGCGGTTGGAGCCGTTTCATGGGTCGAGCCTGCACAACGCGCGCAGCACGTCCGGCGTGGTACTCGGAAGGCCGAAGAACTCGAGGTAGGCGGGGATCTGCTCGAACAGCATGTCGGTACCCGCCTGGACCTGACAACCCCGCGCGCTTGCGGCCTCGACGAACGCCGTGCGCTCGCGCTTCATGACGACTTCGCCGACGAAAGCCCCGGGTTCCAGACGCGAGACATCCACAGGCAGCGGGTCACCATCGTTCATGCCCAGCGGCGTGGCATTGACCACCAGACCGAGACCTGCCGGGTCGTTGCTGCCCGTGCGTACGCGCAGTCCGGGATGGTACGCCTTCAAACGCGTTGCAAGTGCTTCGGCCGAGGCGTGCTGCGCGTCGAACAGACCGAGCGAGCCGACGCCCGCGGCCACCAGCGAGGCCGCGATGGCCGAGCCCACGCCGCCGGCGCCGACCACCAGCGCATCGGCGCCGTGCACGACAAAACCCTTGCGTAGCAGGCCGCGCACGAAACCCTCCCCATCGAACAGGTCGCCGACGAGCCGGCCGCCTTCGTCGCGACGCACCGCATTGCAGGCACCGGCAATATGCACCGCGGGCGAAGCTTCGTCGAGCAGCGCCACCGTGGACACCTTGTGCGGCATGGTGATCAGCGCGCCGCGAAGGTTCTCGAGCGTGAACACGGCACGTAGAAATGGGCCGTAGTGCTCTGCCCGGCAGCCCATCGGCACCACCACACAGTCGATGCGCGCGTGCTCGAAATTGGGGGTTGTAGATCGCCGGTGCGCGAAAGGCGTGCGTCGGCCAGCCGATGTGGGCAATGAGCGAGGTGTGGCCGGTGATCATCGGAAGGTGTCGCCAGGGTTGCGTGGCGCGGTGAGTTGCCGCATTCTCTTCCGGACGCGGCATGTCAGCCGGTGTAGCCGGCCCTTCGCGGCAGCCACAGCACGGCGTCGGGCAGCAGCGTGATCAGCGCCAGCGCGGCGATCATCACGGCCAGGAATGGCAGCACCTCGCGCGTCAGTGCGGCAAGGCTGATGTTGGCGATCTTCGTCATCATGAACAGCAGCAGCCCGTAGGGGGGCGTGATCAGCCCGAGCATGATGTTGAACACCGCCACCACGCCGAAGTGCACGGGGTCGATGCCCAGCGCCTGCGCGGTCGGCAGCATCACCGGCAGCACGACCAGGATGATGGTCGAACCTTCTAGAAAGCAGCCCAGCAGCAGCAGCATCAGGTTGACCATCAGCAGGAACAGCAGCGGCGACAGCTCGTAGGTCTTGAGCACGGCGCTGACGCTTTGCGGGATGTTCTCTACGGTGATCACGTAGTTGAACACCAGCGCACCGGCGATCAGCATGCCGATCGAGATGCTGATGCGGGCGCTGGACACCAGGGACAGGTAGATGCTGCGCCAGCTCAGGCTGCGGTAGAGCACGGCCGACACCAGCAGCGCATAGGCCGCGGCGACGCCGGCGGCCTCCGTCGGCGTGGTCACGCCGCTGTACAGGCAGCCGAGCAGAATGACCGGCAGCATCAGGGCCGGCAGCGCGTCGCGCGTGATGCGCGGCATCTCGCGCAGCGGCACCCGCTCCTCGACCGCGAAGTGGCGGCGCCTGGCCTGGAAGTAGATCAGCGCCATCTGCACGGCGCCGATCAGCAGCCCGGGCATCACGCCGGCCATGAACAGGTAGCCGATGGAGGCGTCGGAAACCAGTGCATACAGCACCAACGGAATCGACGGCGGCAGGATCGGCCCGATGACCGATGACACGGCGGACAGCGCCGCCGCGTACTCCTTGCCGTACTTGTTGCCGCGCGTCATCAGCTCCTGCATCAGCTTGCCCGAGCCGGCGGCGTCGGCCAGCGCCGAGCCCGACATGCTGGCGAAGACGATGCTCTGCAGCACATTGACCTGCGCCAGGCCACCGGGGAAGCGCCCGACGACCGCGTTGCAGAAGCGCAGCAGCCTGTCCATGATGCTGCCGGTGCTCATGAAGGTGGCCGCCAGGATGAACAGCGGGATCGCCAGCAGCAGGTAGCTGCCGTAGGTGCCGTTGAGCAGCTGCTCGGCCGCGGTACCCATGTCCGCGCCCTTGAGGAACAGGTACAGCACCGACGCGCCGATCATGGCCAGCCCGATGGGCGCTCCGAGCAGGCTGAGGGCGACGATCGCGATCAAGGCGATCGCGAAGGGGCTGGTCAGGCTCACGGTGCGGAGCGGTCCTGCGTACCGTACAGCGAAGGCGGCTCGCGCCCGCGCAGCAAGAAGGCCAGCTTCCACAGGTAGCGAGCGATGATGGCGACCGCGAAGAGGATGTAAATCGAGTACATCCAGTCGAAGCGCACCTTCAGGTAGGAGCTGCGCTCGACCTTCATGAAGCTGACGTAGTCGTACGCCGCCGGCAACGACATGGCGAACAGCACGACGATGGCGAGCGCACCGACGATGCCCATGCCGATGCGTGCGCGGCGCCCCACCGCGCTGCTGAGCAGGTCGAGGCGGATCTCGTCCTCGTCCTTGAGCACGAAGGCCGCTCCCCACAGCACCAGCCAGAGCCAGGCGGCCACGGCGAGGTCGGAGGTCCACCCGACCGGGAAGTTGAACGCGTAGCGGAAGACGATCTGGATCAGGAAGCCGACGAAGATCACCGCCAGCAAGAGCGCAGCGACGGCCTCGGCGAAGCGGTGTGCCCGACGGGCCAGCGTGCGAAGAGGATGGGGTTCTGGCATCGGGGCGCCCCGGGGGACTGCGTATCGGGATGACCGCCGGCAGGACCGGCGGCCGCAGCGATCACTTCATGGCGTTGATCTTGTCGACCAGGCCGGCGGGCCAGTTCTTCGCTTCGTCGGACGCCAGATAGACCTTCTGCGCGTACTCACGGAAGGCCGGGATGTTCGGCACGTAAACCTCCAGGCCCTGCTTGCGGAAGCCTTCGGCCAGCTCGGCCTCGCGCTTGGTGTGCTCGCCCGCGCTCCAGGCGATGGCCTTGTCGGCGGCGGCCTGCACCTTGGCTTGCTGCGCCGGCGACATGGCCTGCCAGGTCTTCAGGTTGATGGTCAGCAGGTCGAAGGCGACGAGGTGCGAGGTCAGCACGATCTGCGACATCACTTCGTTGAACTTCATGTTCTGCACGTTCGGCAGCGGGTTGTCCTGGCCGTCGATGGCGCCGGTCTGCAAACCCGTGTAGGTCTCGGCATAGGCCATCGGCGTGGGGTTGGCGCCGAGCGAGCGGCCGAGCAGTTGCCAGGCGTCGCCTGGCGGCATGCGCAGCTTGATGCCGGCCAGGTCGGACGGCGTGGCGATCTTCTTCTTCGGCTTCAGGCCCACCTGGCGCGTGCCGAAGAAGGTGGGGCCCAGGATCTTCACCTTCACCTGGTCCTCGACCATCTTCTTCATCATCGCGCCCTGTTCGCTGGCGAAGAAGGCGTTCAGGTGGTTGGCGTCGCGGAACAGGTAGGCCGAGGTCAGGATCGACCAGGCCGGCACCTGCTTGGAGAAGTCCTGCGGCGCGATGTTGCCGATCTCCAGGTTGTCGCGCTGCAGTGCCACGAGTTCGGTGCCCTGCTTGAACAGCGTGGAGTTCAGGAACAGCTCGACCTTGTAGTCGGCCTCGATGTCCTTGGCGAACATCTGCATCATCTGGGCACGGATGTCCTTGTCGGAGAACACCGCGGCAAAGCGCAGGGGCTTGGCCTGGGCCCAGGCCGGCAGCAGGGGAGTGGCGGCCAGCGCGGCGGCGCCGGCCAGCGCGGCGCGGCGGGAAATGTCGTGGCTCATGAGGTGGTCTCCTTCGGGATGGAACGTGGTTCGGTGGCCTGTTCGGCGGCCAGTTCGGCAATGACGCGCAGCGCGGCCGTGTACGAGCGCCAGCCCAGGCCCTG
>JAGTRL010000160.1 GCA_018261815.1 Pseudomonadota bacterium | reverse complement strand
GGGCGATCTGGGCGGCCTGCTCGGCAGCCTGTTGAAGCGATAGCTACGACAACGGGCGCAGGTGGCGCCCGAACAGGCTGAACAGCCGCTCCCAGTGCCGCTCTGCGGCATCGCGGTGGTAGATGCCGGCGCGCTGCGGGAAGACGAAGCCGTGCTCCACGCCCGGGTGCCACTCGATGCGGTGCGGCGTGCCGGCCGCCTCGAGTGACTGCTGCAGGGCCTGGATGTCGGCCGGCGGCGCCCATCGGTCGATCTCGGCGCAGGCGAAGTAGCTTTCGCAGCGGATCGCCGGGGCCATGCGGTGCGGCGAGTCCGGTTTGTCGGTGGCCATGTGGGCGCCGTGGATCGAGGCGATGCGGGCCAGCCGTTCGGGGAAGGCCGCTGCCGCCCACATCACGAGGGCCCGCTCATGCAGTAGCCGACCGCGCCGATGCGCGTGGCATCGGCCTGCGGCAGCGCATCGGCAAAGTCGAGCAGCGCCCGGGTGTCACGGCGCGTGGTGGCGCCGTCCAGCGTATTCATAAGCGCAAACATCTCGGCCATCGCCGGCTCGGTGCGTTCCTTCAGGATGAAGTCGCGGGTGCGCCGGTAGTACAGGTTGGGCAGCAGCACGCAGTAGCCCACCGCGGCCAGGCGCCTCGCCATGTCGTGCAGTTCCTCGCGCTTGCCGGGCGCGTCCATGTAGAACAGCAGCACCGGAAAGGGCCCGCCCTCCTCGGGGTGGATCACGAAGCTGTTCATCGCCCCGTCGGCGGTGGGGATGTCCGGATGCAGTTCGATCATCGCGGCCGCCTCACCGTGCCTACAGCGGCATGCGTGCCGCGGCCGCGGCATCGAGCGCACCCTCGCCGCGCGCCAGCGCCGCATCGAACATTGCTGCCACGCCCGGCATGACGAACAGGTCGACGCCGCCACGCTGCGCTTCCTCGATCATCAGCCGCACGTCCTTGCGCGCCATGGCGATCTCGAACGAGGGCTTGTCGAAGCTGCCGCCGCTGATGCGCGCGGCACGTGCCGGCAGCGTCTGGCCGGGGTTGAACTGCTCGAACAGGCCGAAGGCCTCCTGCGTGCCGATGCCCACCGCATGCGCCAGCCGGTTGACGTCGCCGAGCACGCCCAGCATGCCGATCAGCGTCAGATTGCCGAAGAGCTTGAAGGCGGCGGCGCGTTCCGGCGCCTCGCCCACGTAGTGCACCTTGCCGGTCATCTGCTGCAGCGCCGGCAGCAGCGCGTCGTGGCGCGACTTCTCGCCCGACACCAGCATCAGCCCGGTGCCTTCGGCACAGTTGGCCGGGGCCATGAACACCGGCGCATGCACGAAGCGGCGGCCGCGCTTGTCCCAGCGGGCCACGCGCTCGGCAGTGGGGCGCACCGCGGTGGTGGTGTGGTCGACGATCCAGGTGCTGGTCGGGATCGCGGCGGCGATCGGCTCCAGCACCGCGTCCACCGAATCATCGTCGGCCAGCGACAGGTGGATGCGCTCAGCGCCGGACAGCGCCGCGCCCGGATCGTCGAAGGCTTGTGCGCCCAGTTCGACGAGTGCCCGCGCCTTGGCCGGGCTGCGGTTCCAGACGTTGACCTCCCAGCCGTTGGCGCGTGCACGGCGCACGAAGCCCGAGCCCATCAAGCCGGCACCGAAAAACGCGATCTTCATCAAACATCTCCTCCGTAGTGGGTCAGGCACGATAACCCGGCGGTGCATCCGCGTTCAAAATACGGGCCGAGGAAGGACCCGACCATGCCGATCTACGAATACGCCTGCCACGACTGCGGCAATGCCTTCGAGCTGCTGGTGCGCTCCAGCACCGTGCCCGAATGCCCGCAATGCCACTCGCATCAGCTCGACAAGCAGCTGTCGGTGTTTGCCACCGCGTCTTCAGGCGAGGCGCCCCAGCCGATGGCTGCCGGCCCCTGCGGCAGCTGCGGCCACCCCGACGGCCCGGGGTCCTGCGCGTTGCATTGACCCGCCCCCTACGGCCTTCGGCCGCCCCCTCAAGGGGGTACCGCTGGCGGCCCGGCAAAGCCGGATCCGCGGCGGTTGCTTGAGGCTTCGGGTGCTTCCCGTGCGGGTGCCGCGACGGGTCAGACCAAGAAACTCAGTCCCGGGCCGACCCGGCCACCAGCTCGAAGCGGAACAGGCGGCATTCGATCGGCCCGTTCCACATCGGCACGCGCAGCGAGGCCTTCAGCCGCATCGCGCCCGGCAGCTTCATGTCCGGGCTCAGCACCCAGGCGGTCCAGCCGGCCGGGTGCTGGGTGTAGGCGCGCTTCCAGTGCGCGGCCAGGCGCGGGAAGAAGTCGCTGGGCGTGTCGCGGTCTTCGGCTGACGGCCGTGCTGCCTTGCCCGCGACCTCGATGCGCTCGCCGTAGGGCGGGTTGAGCATCAGCGTGCCGTGCAGCTGCGGCGGCAGCGTGGGTGCAGGGCGCTCCAGCGCGTCGCCGCCGTGGAAGTCGATGGCCGCCTCGACACCGGCGCGCTGGGCGTTGCGGCGCGCAAAGTCGAGCATGCGGAATGACACGTCGCTGGCCGAGATCGGCACCGTCGGCGCATGCACGCGCGACTGGGCCTGGCTCTTCAGCCGCTGCATCAGCGCGCGCATCGGCGGCGTGGCAAAGGGCAGCAGCCGCTCGAAGGCGAAGCGCCGCTTCAGCCCCGGGGCGATGCCGCAGGCAATCTGTGCCGCCTCGATGGCGATGGTGCCGCTGCCGCAGCAGGGGTCGTGCAGCGCTCCGCCTTCGTCGGGCGTGCCGCGCCAGCCGGCGGCGGCGAGCATGGCTGCGGCCAGGGTTTCCTTCAGTGGCGCGTCGCCCTTGTCCTCGCGCCAGCCGCGCTTGAACAGCGATTCGCCCGACGCATCGACATACAGCGTGGCGCGCTGCTCGCCCAGGTGCAGCACCAGCTGCAAGTCGGGCGCTCGGGTGTCGACGTTGGGGCGTTCGCCGGTCAGCTCGCGCAGCTGGTCGCACACCGCGTCCTTGATGCGCAGTGCGGCGAAGTTCAGGCTGCGCAACGGACTGCGCTGCGCGGTGCTGTCCACGCGCAGCGTGTGCTGCGCGGTGATCCAGGTGGCCCAGTCGACACGGCGGGCCATCGCGTACAGATCGTCCTCGTGTCGGTAGTCGGCGCCGGCCACCTCGATCAGCACGCGCTGTGCCAGGCGGCTGCCCAGGTTCAGCGCCATCAGGCCCTCGGCGTCACTGCCCAGCGACACGCCGCCGCGCCGCGCCTGTACGGGGGTGCCGGGCAGCAGGCGGCCGATCTCGTCGCACAGCAGCGCCTCGACGCCGGCCGCGCAGGGCAGGAACAGGCGCAGGTCGTCGCGCATCGGGCCTAGGGGGATTTGCGCAGGTTGGCTGGCGCGATCTTCAGCGCCTCGCGGTACTTGGCCACGGTGCGCCGCGCCACTTGGATCCCCTGCTCGTCGAGCATCTGGCTCAGCTGGCTGTCGGACAGCGGCTTGGCCGGGTCCTCGGCGGCGACCAGCTGCTTGATCAGCGCGCGCACCGCGGTGCTGGAGGCGTTGCCGCCGGACTCGGTGTTCAGCGACGAGCCGAAGAAGTACTTCAGTTCGAAGGTGCCCATCGGCGAGGCCAGGTACTTGGCGGTGGTGACACGCGAGATGGTCGATTCGTGCAGCCCCAGCTCGTCGGCGATCTCGCGCAGCACCAGCGGCTTCATCGCGATCTCGCCATGGGTGAAGAAGCTCTTCTGGCGCTCGACGATGGCACTGGAGACGCGCAGGATGGTGTCGAAGCGCTGCTGGATGTTCTTCATGAACCAGCGCGCCTCCTGCAGCCTGGCGCTGAGGCCGGCATTGGCGCCGTTGGCGCCGCGCGAACCGCGCAGCGCCTGCGCGTACAGGTCGTTGATGCGCAGCTTGGGCATGACATCGGGGTTTAGCGCCACCTTCAGGCCACGGCCGGTGCGGCGCACGATGACGTCGGGCACCACCGCATAGGTCTCGGTCTGTTCGAAGGCCCGACCCGGCTTGGGCTCGCACTGCACGATCAGCGCCTGCGCCTCGCGCACCAGGTCCTCGTCGGCGCCGGTGGCGGCGGCCAGGCGCTTGAAGTCGCGCCTGGCCAGCAGCTCCAGGTGGCGCTGGCAGATCACCAGCGCGATGGCCTGCGCCTCGCAGCGCGGCCCGGCGCGCAGCTGCAGGCTCAGACATTCATTCAAGTCGCGCGCGCCCACGCCCAACGGCTCCATGCTATGCAGCCACTGCAGCGCGCATTGCAGCCGCGCCATCAACTCGTCGCGGGCCTCGTCCTCGTCGGCGTCGATGCCCAGCATCTCGGCCAGTCGCGCCGCGATGTCGTCCAGGGTGTCGGCCAGGTAGCCGTCGCCATTGAGCGATTCGATCAGTACTTCCAGTGCGGCGCGGTCTTCGGACGTCAGCCGCATGCCGGCCATCTGGCCCCGCAGATGCTCCTGCAGCGAGAGGCTGCCGCCGCCGCGCTCGAACTCGCCGCCGTCGTCTTCGCCATTGGCGCTGCCGCTGCTTTGGCCAGGGGTTTCGCGGATGCCGTCGAAATCGTCGCGCTCGGTGCCGTTTTCCCAGTCGTCGCGCTCGGTGGCGCCGAAGTCGTCGGCCTTGACTTCGGGCAGCGGCGGCTCGGCATCGCCGCCGTCGAATTCGTCGCGCTCGCGCACCTGCTCGCTGCTCGGCTCGGTGGCTGCGGCGTGCTCCGAAGGGGCGGTGTCGAAGGATGCGGCCTCGTCGTCGACCTCGAGGAAGGGGTTCTGCTCGAGCATCTGCTCGATTTCCTGCTGCAGCTCCAGCGTGGACAACTGCAACAGGCGAATCGACTGCTGCAGCTGCGGCGTCAGCGCCAGGTGCTGCGACAGGCGGACCTGCAGGGACGGTTTCATCATCGACACCGCCTGCTACATCCTGAAGTTCTCGCCGAGGTACACCTTGCGCACCTCGGCGTTGTCGATGATCTGCTGCGCCGTGCCCTCGGCCAGCACCTGGCCGTCGCTGATGATGTAGGCGCGGTCGCAGATGCCCAGCGTCTCGCGCACGTTGTGGTCGGTGATGAGCACACCGATGCCGCGCAGCCGCAGGAAGCCGATGATGCGCTGGATCTCGATCACCGCGATCGGGTCGATGCCGGCAAAGGGTTCGTCCAGCAGGATGAAACGCGGCTGCGTGGCCAGCGCCCGCGCGATTTCCACGCGCCGCCGCTCGCCTCCGGACAAGGCCGGCGCCGGCGAATCGTGCAGCTTCTCGATGCCCAGCTCGTGCAGCAGGCGGGCGAGCTGGGTGTCGATGACCGATTTCGACAACGGCCGGCCACGCTCGTCGACCTGCAGCTCGAGCACGGCGCGCACGTTCTCCTCGACCGTCAGCTTGCGGAAGATCGAGGCTTCCTGAGGCAGGTAGGACAGGCCCAGGCGCGAGCGCTTGTGGATCGGCAGCGCATGCACCGGCTGGCCGTCGATCTCGATCATGCCGGCGTCGGCGCGGATCAGCCCGACGACCATGTAGAAGGTGGTGGTCTTGCCGGCGCCGTTGGGGCCAAGCAGGCCCACCACCTCGCCGGCACTGACGGCCAGGTGCACGTCCTTGACCACCATGCGCGAGCCGAAGCTCTTGCGCAGCCCTGAAGCCTGCAGCCGGCTGGTGGGTGCAGGCGCGGCGCTGGGCAGGTCGCGCGGCTGGGCGCTCAACGGGTCACCCCGAGCGCGTTCGACGGGCTCAGCGGCACCGGATCGGCGGCCTTCGGCGCCGAGGCGGCCGAGTCCTCGCGTGGCGCAAACACCGCACGCACCCGGCCAGTGGGGTTGGTCGGCGAAGCCGCACCACCGGTCACCTTGAACAGTTCGTTGGTGTTGTCCCAGGTGATCAGCGAGCCGGTGATCTCGTCGGCCACCGTGCCGGCGCGCAGCCGGCGCACGGCGGCGTTGCCGACGAAGCGCAGGGTGTCGGAGCGCGCGTCGAACTCGATGCGTTCGGCCGCGCCCTCGACCGTCTCGTCGACGCCATCACGCTTCTGGCGGAAGCTGGCCGGCCGCTCGGCGCTGCCGATGGCCATGGCTTCGCGGTAGCCGTCGGGGCGTTCGCGCAGTTCGACCCGGTCGGCGCGCAGCACCATGGTGCCCTGGCTGATGACGACGTTGCCGTTGAAGATGACCACCTGGCGCTGCAGGTCGACGCTGCCGGGCTTGTCGGCCTCGATCGACATCGGCTTGCTGCGGTCGGCCTTTTCGGCCAGGGCCGGCGCGGCGCAGAGCGCGGCCAGGGCCAGTGCCAAAGCGGCAGATCCGCAGCGAAGGAAGGGGAAGGTGATGGCGGACACGTCTTGCGGCACGAAACTTGCAGGCCATTCTAGCTGCAAGTATCGAATTCCCGGGCTTCGCAACGGGTGCAAAAAGCCACAGTCGCGCGCCGGTCAGCGCCGACCGGCGCGCGGGCAGGGTCGCCCGCTCAGGTGGGCTTGCGCAGGCTTTGCACCAGGGCGTCGGTGACGGCCAGCGCGCGCTCGTTGCTGCCGGCCTGCGAGCCGGAGGTCACGTAGCGGCCCTGCACGGCCATCGCCGGCACGCCGTCGATCTTGTAGGCTTGGCTGAGCTGCTGGGCCTGGCGCGCCTTGGTCTGCACGCCGAAGGACTTGTACATCTCGATGAACTTGGCCCCGTCCAGGCCATTGGCGCTCATGAAGGCGGCCAGGTCGGCTTCCTTGTCCAAGCGCTGGCGCTGCTGGTGGATGGCGTCGAACACCTTGCGGTGCATGTGTTCGGCCTGGCCCATCGCCTCCAGCGCGTAGTAGATCTTCTGGTAGTTCTCGTACAGTGCGTTGAAGCCGACCGGCACGCGCTTGAACACCACGTCGGCGGGCAGCCGCTTGGCCCAGCCCTCCAGCGTCGGCTCCAGCGCATAGCAGTGTGGGCAGCCGTAGGAGAAGAATTCGAGCACCTCGATCTTGCCGGCCGGCGCCGTCACGGCCACCGGCTGCGACAGCTTGGTGTAGTGCGTGCCCTCGACCGGGCCGGCCTGCGCGACAGCCGATCCGGCCCAGGCGGTGCCCAGGCCGACGACGGCTAGCTGCAACGAGAAGTCACGGCGCTTCATGGAGTTCCTTTGTTCGGTTCGGTTGTGCTTGAGTCGCGGGGCGGGGCAAAGTTCATTGCCGTTCGACGCGTACGAGGGTGGATTCCACGCCCGCGGCCTGCAGCTTCTCGATCGCCGAATCGGCCTGGGCGCGCGCTTCGAAGGGCCCGACGCGCACGCGGTAGACCGTGCGTCCGGCCTGTTCGCGCTCGGTCACCTTTGCATCCATGCCCATCAGAGCCAGTTTGGCGCGTTGCGCCTCGGCATCGTCCGAGCGGGTGAAGGCGCCCGCCTGGGCGAAGAAGATCAGCGCCGGCGCCCCGGGCCGGGACGCTGCGCGGGCGGCCGCTGCGGTCGGCGGCGCCGCCGAAGCAGCCGGCGCCGGCGTGGTCGTGGCGGCCACAGGCTGTGCTGGGTTCTGCGCCGCCGGGCCGGCGGGCGCAGCCGGCCGCGCCGGCGGCTTGGTGCTCAGCCCGGCGTTGGGATCCCAGCTCTTGTTGCGCTCGGCTTCGGCGGCGTCCTGGTCGGCGGTGCGCTGCGGCACCTTGTTGATGAAGGGCACCGGCACCTTGGTGACATACAGCGCCACGCCCAGCGCCAGCGCCAGGCCGATCAGCAGCCCGACCACCAGGCCCACCATGAAACCACCACGCTGTGCCTTCATGCGGCCTCCTCGGGCAACGGTGCGACTTCGCGCGCCATCGATTCGGGCGCGCTCACGCCCAGCAGCTGCAACGCATTGCGCAGCACCTGCCTTGTCGCCGCGAGCAGCGCCATGCGTGCGCGCGCCAGCGCCTCGTCGTCGACCAGGAAGCGCTCGGCCGCGTAGTAGCTGTGGAACGCGGCCGACAGGTCGCGCAGGTAGAAGGCCAGGTCGTGCGGTGCCAGGTCGGCGGCGGCTCGCGCCAGCATCTCGGGGTAGTCAGCCAGCTTCAGCATCAGCGCCTGCTCGGTGGGCGCGGTCAGCAGCGACAGATCGGCCGCCTCCAGTCCCTTGTTCCATTGCGCCAGCACCGAGCAGATGCGCGCATGCGCGTACTGCACGTAGAACACCGGGTTCTCGTCGTTGGCCTTCAGCGCCAGGTCGACGTCGAAGACGAACTCGGTGTCGGCCTTGCGGCTGATCAGGAAGAAACGCACCGCGTCGCGGCTGGTCCAGTCGATCAGGTCGCGCAGCGTGACGTAGCTGCCGGCGCGCTTGGAGATCTTCACTTCCTGGCCGCCGCGCATCACCGTCACCATCTTGTGCAGCAGGTAGTCGGGGAAGGCCTGCGGGATGCCCAGGCGCGCCGCCTGCAAGCCGGCGCGCACGCGCGCGACGGTGCCGTGGTGGTCGCTGCCCTGCACGTTGATGACCTTGTGGAAGCCGCGCTCGAACTTCTGGATGTGATAGGCCACATCCGGCACGAAGTAGGTGTATTGCGCGCCGTCGAGGGACGACGGGTCGGCCCCGGCCGGGGCCGACTTGCGCATCACGCGGTCCTTGTCGTCGCCGTAGTCGGTGCTGCGCAGCCACAGCGCGCCATCCTTCTCGTAGGTGTCGCCGCCCTCGACCAGGCGCTTGACCGCCGCCTCGACGCGGCCACTGACGTACAGGCTGGATTCGAGGAAATAGTGGTCGAAGCGCACGCCGAAGGCCTGCAGGTCCAGGTCCTGCTCGCGCCGCAGGTAGGCCACCGCGAACTGGCGGATGTCGTCCAGGTCGTCGATGTCGCCCGAAGCGGTGAAGCTGCGGTCGTCGGCTTGCACCGTGGCGCGCGCGCGGTAGGCGGCGGCGATGTCGGCGATGTAGTCGCCGTTGTAGGCGGCTTCGGGCCAGCCGGCATCGCCCGGCGCCAGGCCGCGCAGTCGCGCCTGGGTGGACGCGGCCAGCGTGGCGATCTGCACGCCGGCATCGTTGTAATAGAACTCGCGCGTGACCTGCCAGCCCTGCGCCTCGAACAGGTTGCAGATGCAGTCGCCCAGCGCCGCCTGGCGCGCATGGCCCACATGCAGCGGGCCGGTGGGGTTGGCCGAGACGAACTCCACCAGCACGCGCTCGGTGCGTGCCGGCCGGCAGCCGAAGGTACGGGTGTCGCGCAGCACCTCGGCCACCACCGCCTGCTTCGCGGTCGGCTTCAGCCGCAGGTTGACGAAGCCGGGCCCGGCGATCTCGATGTCCTGCACCCAACGTTGCACCGCGGGCTGGTCGCGCAACTGCGCGACCAGCGCCTGCGCCAGCTCGCGCGGGTTCTTCTTCAGCGTACGCGCCAGCGGCATGGCGGCCGTGATGGCCAGATCGCCATGGGCGGCGACCTTGGGCGACTCGAAAGCACTGCTCAGGCCGGCGCCCGGAGCCATCTGCGCGAGCACTGCCTCCAGTGCCTGCAACAGCTCCTGCTTGGCTTGGATCATGCGCGGATTCTACTTTTGGCTGTGGCGTCACATCGCTACGCGTTATGAGCCTGCGCCGAAGCGTGGGG
>JAGTRL010000159.1 GCA_018261815.1 Pseudomonadota bacterium | reverse complement strand
GCGCAGGCGGCCTTCCCGCACCAAGCGGCCGGCAGCCTGATCGTGCGCGACGGCAAGCCGGTGGGCTCGTTGCTGATCGGGCAGAACTTCAGCGATGCGAAATACTTCTGGGGCCGCCCGTCAGCCACCGGCCCGATGCCGAACAATGCCAGCGCGTCGGGTGGCTCGAACCTCGGCCCGCTGAACCCGGCGCTGGCCGATGCCGTGAAGGGCCGCATCGGAGCACTGCGTGCTGCCGATCCAGGCAACATCGCGCCGGTGCCGGTGGACCTGGTCACCGCTTCGGGCAGCGGGCTGGATCCGCACATCAGCGTGGCGGCGGCGCTGTACCAGGTACCACGCGTCGCAAAGGCGCGCGGGCAATCGACGGCGCAGTTGCAGGCCTTGATCGCGCAGTACCGCGAAGGAAAGCGGTTCGGCTTCATGGGCGAGCCGCGGGTCAACGTCCTGCAGCTCAACCTGGCGCTCGACGCGGCCAGCCGCTGAGCGCGCCGGCCGGACTTTGCAATGGAACTCTGGAATCTGCTGATGGTGGTTGGGGCGATCGTGCTTCCCCTGTGGCTGGCGCGGCTGCTGCTCCGCCGTGGTGATCGCCACGGCTCCTCGCAGAAGGACGCACCGCGGCGCTGGCTGTGACAACATGGCTGGGCGATGACCGACGATCCTCGTCCCGACCCCGACGCGCTGCTGGCGCAGCTCCGCCAGGACGAGCAGCGCGAAGCACGCGGCAGGCTGCGCATCTACTTCGGCTCGTCGGCGGGGGTCGGCAAGACCTACGCCATGTTGGTGGCGGCGCGCAAGCTGGCCGCCGAGGGCATGGACGTGCTTGCCGGCGTGGTCGAGACCCATGGCCGCAGCGAAACCGCGGCAATGCTGATGGGCCTGCCGCAGCTGCCGCCGGCGCAGATCGAGTACCGCGGCAAGACCCTGGCCGAGTTCGACCTGGACGCTGCCCTGGCGCGCAAGCCCGGGCTGATCCTGGTCGACGAACTGGCCCATTCCAACGTGCCGGGCTCGCGGCATGCCAAGCGTTGGCAGGACGTGGAGGAACTGCTGGCCGCCGGCATCGACGTCTACAGCACGCTCAACGTACAGCACCTGGAGAGCCTGAACGACGTGGTCGGTGGCATCACCGGCATCGTCGTGCAGGAGACACTGCCCGACACCTTCTTCGATCGTGCCGACGAGGTGGTGCTGGTCGACACCACGGCCGAGGAGTTGATCGAGCGGCTGGCGGCCGGCAAGGTGTACATGCCCGCGCAGGCCGAGCGCGCGGCGAAGAACTTCTTCCGCAAGGGCAACCTGATGGCGCTGCGCGAACTGGCGCTGCGCCGCACCGCCGACCGCGTGGAAGACGACGTGCAGGCCTGGCGCAGCGACCGCGCCATCGCACAGGTGTGGAAGACCGAAGGCGCGCTGCTGTGCTGCATCGGCCCACACGAGGGTGCCGAGCACGTGGTGCGCAGCGCGGTGCAACTGGCGCAACAGCTGGCCGTGACCTGGCATGCGGTGTACGTGGAGACGCCGGCGCTGCAGCGCCTGGACGGGGCGCGTCGCGAAGGCATCCTGCGCACCGTCAAGCTGGCGCAGCAGCTGGGCGCGAGCACGGCCGTGCTGCCGGCGCAGAACGTGGCCCAGGCGCTGGTGGCATACGCTCGCACCCACAACCTGTCCAAGCTGTTGCTGGGCGCCAGCCAGGCCAAGGCCTGGTGGCCGCGCCGCAGCATCGGCCAGGTGGTCGCTGGGCTGGCGCCCGACATCGACCGCATCGAGGTGGGTCGCTCGGAGAAGTCGCGTGCGGTATCCGCGCCGCCCCGCCCGGTGCGCGATGACGATGGCGCCGGCTGGGCGGCGCTGCGGCCTTATCTGTGGGCCGCGGCGGTGTGTGGCGCGACCACGCTGCTCACTCATGCGCTGGTGCCGTACTTCGACCTGGCCAACATCGTGATGGTGTTCCTGCTGGCCGTGGTCGGCGTCGGCGTGTGGCTCGGGCGCGGCCCGGCGGTGTTGGCGGCCTTCGTCAACGTGGCGGCCTTCGACTTCTTCTTCGTGCCGCCGCACCTGACCTTTGCGGTGGCGGACGCACAGTACCTGCTGACCTTTGCCGTCATGCTGGTGGTGGGCCTGGTCACCGGCCAGCTGACGGCCGGGCTGCGCTTCCAGGCGCGCGTGGCCACCCACCGCGAGGCGCGCTCGCGTGCCTTGTTCGAAGCCGCGCGCGACCTGTCGAACATGCTCACCATCGAACAGGCGGTGGAGGTGGCCAGCAAGGTGATCGGCCGGGAGTTCCGCGCACGCGTGGTGGTCTATGCGCTGGACGCGCAGGACCGGCTGCAGCCGCCACTTGCTGCCGCGGACTCCACCCAGGGCCTGGACCTGGGCACGGCGCAGTGGGCGCTGGACCACGACCTGCCGGCCGGCCTGGGCACCGATACGCTGGCCGGCAGCGCCTGGCTGTACCTGCCGCTGAAGGCGACGATGCGCACGCGCGGCGTGCTCGCCGTGCGGCCCGAAGAGCCGCGCTACCTGCTGGTGCCCGAGCAGCGCCAGCAACTCGAGACCTTCGCCGCGCTGACGGCGATGGCGCTGGAGCGCGTGCACTACATCGACGTCGCACGCAGTGCCACGGTACAGATCGAATCGGAGCGGCTGCGCAACTCGCTGCTGTCGGCGCTGTCGCACGACCTGCGCACGCCGCTGTCGGCGCTGGTCGGCCTGGCCGACACGCTGGCGATCAGCCAGCCGGCGCTCAGCCCGGCGCAGGCCGGCCTGGTGGCCGCCATCCACGAGCGCACGCAGCGCATGACCGACATGGTCACCAACCTGCTCGACATGGCGCGCATCCAGAGCGGTGCGATCCGCGTGCGCATGGAATGGCAGTCGCTGGAGGAGATCATCGGTGCGGCGATCAAGTCGTCGCAGCCTGCACTGGACGCGCGCCAGGTGACGGTGCGCATCGACCCCGAAGTGCCGCTGGTCGAGTGCGACGCGGTGCTGATCGAGCGTGTGCTGGCCAACCTGCTGGAGAACGCCGCAAAGTTCACACCGCCGCTGTCGCCGGTGGCGATCCGCGTGCGTGTGGTCGGCAGCGAGGTGCAGCTCAGCGTGCACGACCACGGCCCGGGCGTGCCCAAGGGGCAGGAGGAGAGCATCTTCGAGAAATTCACCCGCGGCGAGCCGGAATCCGCGACACCCGGTGTCGGCCTGGGGCTGGCCATCTGCCGCGCCATCGTTGAAGCGCACCGCGGCCGCATCTGGGCCGAAGCCGGCAGCGGCGACGGCGCCACGTTCAGCTTCACCCTGCCGTTGGGCGTGCCGCCGGCCATGGACCTGGCCGACAGCATGCCGAGCGTCACACCCGCGGCGCACTGATGTCGAACCCCACGCCCACGGCCCTGGTGCTGGAAGACGAACGCGAGATCCGCCAGTTCGTGCGCCTGTCGCTGGAATCCGAAGGCTGGCTGGTGGTGGAAGCCGGCACCGTCCGCCAGGGCCTGATCGAGGCCGGCACACGGCGGCCGGACCTGGTGATCGCCGACCTGGGACTGCCCGACGGCGATGGCGTGGATTTCATCCGCGAGCTGCGCACCTGGTCGAGCGTGCCGGTGATCGTGCTGTCGGCACGCACCGACGAGCGCGACAAGGTGGCGGCGCTGGACGCCGGTGCCGACGACTATCTGAGCAAGCCCTTCGGCACCGCCGAGCTGCTGGCGCGCACGCGCGCCAACATGCGGCGCGTGCGCGCGGGCCGCAGCACCACCGAGGCGAGTTTTCGCTTCGGCGAGGTGGAGGTGGACCTGGCCGCACGCATCGTGCGCCGGCGCGGCGCCGAGGTGCACTTGACGCCGATCGAATACCGGCTGCTCGGCGTGCTGATCGCCAACGCCGACCGCGTGCTGACCCATCCGTACCTGCTGCGCGAGGTGTGGGGCCCGGGCCATGCAGAACGCACCCACTACCTGCGCGTGTTCATGGGCAACCTGCGGCAGAAGTTGGAGGACGACCCGGCGCAGCCGCGGCACTTCATCACCGAGACGGGGGTCGGCTACAGGCTGGTGGTGGATGCTGCGGAGGGATGAGCGGCAGGGCTGCGCTGCATAGCGCAAATATCGCCAAGTGAGCCGACCGGAAGCAGCCGGGGGCAGCACGCGCAGGGACGCACGCGGGGGATGGCGAGCGCTTCGACCCGCGGCAGTGCCATTGCAGCAGCCACTTCACCGACCTGTGGGGCCGGCGCCGGCCCGAGATGGACGCTTACGAATGGATCGCCTTCGAGCGCGTGCAGCGGCGCTGCGCGCGGCGCATGGCGGCCTTGATGACCCAAACGCTGTCGCTGCCGCGCGTACTGCAGCAGCTCACGACCGCTACGCAATCGCGGCCGAAGGCATAGCGCCAGAGTCAGCAGCAGTCGAAGCTGCTGCAACCGCTCGGGCCCTCAATCTACGCGGTCGGTTGACTTCAAGTGCAGGCACTGCGGGTGCTGCAGCCACTTCGTCTGGCTGCATTGCTGCTGCATGCAGCGGTACAGCGAAAAGTCAGTGCGCCTGCCGCACAGCGCGCGCGGAGTGGTTGATTCGGCGCGCGCAACGGGACGTGGCAGGGGTGCGGCTGCGGGTGCCGGTGCGGGGATGCCGGCAGCCGGTTCGGCGCGGTCGTCTACCGACGCCGCGGCCTCGGGCTCGCGGGCCTCCAGGGACCGCGCTTCGGGCATGGGAGTGGGTGCGACGACGACTTCGGGCGTGGTCGCGGCTTCAGGTGCGGCAGCGGTCACGGGGGCACTCGGCAGCGCCGGCGCGGCAGGCGCCCGGCTCGATAGGCTGTCGACCGTCAGTGCCACGAATTCCTCGCGCCAATGCCAGACCATCAGCGCGGCAAGTCCGAGCAAGACGATGAGCGATCCGGCACGCAGGGCATGGCGCGGCGGGGGGACCGTCCGCACGTCACGCTCGGCCGTGATTTCGGCATCCTTGGCCGGCGCCGCGGTTTCGGGCCGTGCCATGCCGCGCTGCCGCGGCGCTGTCGGCGGCACCGCCGCGACGACGCGCTGGATCAGCCGCAGCGCTTCGGGTTCACCGATCTCCTGCTCTTGCACACCCTCGTGCAGCACACCCTCGTGCAGCACGCCATCGAGCCTGGCGCGGAAGTGGGCCACGCTCTGCGGCCGCTCGGCAATGCCGGGCGACAGCGCAGCATCGAGCGTGTGCAGCAGGGTGTCGCTGTAGCGGACCGACGGCAGGTCGAAGAACAGTCGCTGCACGGTCACGGCCAGGGGCTCGACGGTCGACGGCCCCGTCAGCGGCGGCATCATGCCGGTGATGCAGTAGCGCGCCACCTGGGCCAGCGCGTAGAAGTCGGTCCACGGCCCTTGCCGCGCTGCCGGCGACGGCGCGGTCTGTTCGACCGGGGCGAAGCCATGGTCGATCGCGGCTTGCGCCGAATCGCCCGCCAACGCACGGTGTGCGGCGGCCGGCCCCAGCAGGACAGCGCGGTCGTCGGCCAGCAGCAGAATCTGCGCCGGGTGCAGTCCACCGTGTACGCCGCCGACGCGGTGAAAGGCCTGCAAGCCCCCCAGCAGGTTGTCGAGCAGGGCCCGCAGCGATGCTTCGTTCAGCGGCCCAGCCAGGTCGCGACGCACTTCGATCAACGAACGGCCGGCATACCAGGGCATCACACGGTAGGCCGTGCCGTGCGCCTGCAGCAGATGCAGCACGCGCACCAGCGCCGGGTGGTCGCATCGCGCGAGCTTGCGCGCTTCGTCGACGAAAGCCTGCAGGCCCCGCTCGAAGGCCACGGCATTTTCGATGGCCAACGGCGCCACGCGGCCATCGGCGGTGCGTGCAGCCAGCTGCCCAGGCAGGTATTCCTTGATCGCCACCGGAATCGCCAAGCCGTGGTCCCAGGCCCGGTAGACGATGCCGGAGGCGCTGCAGGCCACGATCTCCTGCAGTTCGAAAGCGCCCAACCAATAGCCCTGCGGCCACGCCCAGGCCGCCGCGGTACCGGGCTGCGGCACCGGGACGCTGGTCTGGCGAATGCTTGCGGGCTCGTTCATGCGCTGCAGCGGTAGAGGCCGAAAGCCGAGCTTAGCCGCCTCACCAGGGTGGAATGCAAGACCATGCTGTAACTCGGGGTAGGCAACAGAACGCAACAAGACCGCCGGTGTGTGGACGGTTGGACCCAACTCGATATCAGGTGTCGGTCGGCGGCACGGTGGCCGGCTGCTCGGGCAGGCCGGCCAGGTGCGCGTCGTCGGCCCAGCGTTCCAGGTCCAGGCTGCCGGCCCGCCAACGCAGGCGGTTGATGCCGGTGTTGGGAATGGCGCAGTCGCGCGGTCCATGCAGCGGATGGCCGTGCACCGTGCGCCACAGCATGTCGAGCACGCCGCCGTGGGTGACGATCAGCACGCGGCGGCCTTCGTGCTGGCGCACCAGCTCGCGCACCGCATCGACCACGCGCGTGTGGAAGCGGCGCACGCTCTCGCCTTCGGGCAGGCAGTAGTCGGCGTCGTGGCGCTGCCATTGCGCCCACAGCTCCGGGTGGCGCGCCTTGATCTCGTCCACGCTCAGCCCTTCGAGCACCCCGAAGCCCTGCTCGCGCCAATCCGCCTGGGCCAGCACCGGCCGGGCCTGCTGCCGCTCCAGTGGCGCGATGGTCTGGCGCGCGCGCTGCAGGTCGCTGCTGAGCAGCAGGTCGAAGCGCTCGCCGGCCAGCGCCTCGGCCAGGCGCTGCGCCTGCAGGTGGCCGGTGGCATTCAGCGGCACGTCGATCTGCCCCTGGAAGCGCTGCTGGCGGTTCCAGTCGGTCTCACCGTGGCGGATGAAGATCAGCTCGGTCATCGCGCGCAACCCCCGCCGAGGGCCGACTTGCTGCGCTGAAGCGGCTGCACCTTCAGCGCCAGCAAAGGCTGCAGCACCTGGCGCTCGAAGGCGCGCATCGAGGCTTCGTCGTGCCTGCCCGGGCGCGAGGCTTCGAGCAGCACGCTGCCATCGGCCATCTTCCACTCCTCGATCTTCAGCTTGCCCGAGCGCAGCCGCGTCATCGTACTGCCGCAGCCCTTGGCCCGGGCTTGCAGCGCGGCGGGTGGCTGGATATCGGCCTGGCGCGACTCGAGGCTGCAGCTGCGCGAATAGGCCGTGAGGGTGCGGCCGGCCGCCACGAAAGTGATGTCGGCTTCATCCTTGCGTTCCTGGGTCGGGCCCAGCGGGCAGTCCCAATGTTTCAGCGACGGCTGCGCCGGCAGCGGTGCGTGGCCGCGCAGCTTGAAGGTCAGCTCCGCCTCGCCGCCGGTCAGGCGCTTGCGCAGGATCGGGTCGAAGCCCGCCGGCAACCCGGCCGGTACGCTGAACTCGAAGTACTGCACTTCGAAGTGGCTCGGGGCCGAGGCCTTCAGGCGCAAGTCGCGCAATGCATCCTGCGGCGTGGCCGGACCGCCCTGGCGCGGGTCCCAGCGCACCGCGAATTCGGCGTCCTGCCCGGCCGGGTAGGCAGGAAGCGCGGCGGTCGCGGCCAGAGCCAGCCACACGCCCCGGGCGATGCGATGGGGGGTAAGCAGCATCGGCCTCAGTGTAGACGCGGGCCGCCGCGCCCCTGCAGACGTGCGCCCTTTGCCCGCACCACCGCCTATGGAAGCTTCGTCACCACCGGCGGCTTCCAGCTGCCGTCCAGGATCGACGGCGGCTTGTCGGTGGGCCAGTACATGCGCAACGTCATGTTGAAAGATTTCGGGTCGGCCGGCAGCCAGTTCGATTCCTTGTCCTTGCCCGGTGATTCGGCCTGCACGACGATCTCCAGCGAGCCGTCCTTGTTCTTCTTCAGCGGCATCCAACTGCTCACCGCATAGCGGTTGATCGGGTTGGGCACGAAGAAGGACTCTGCCGTGTACATGGTGATCGACCAGAAGGCATTCACCGGCGGCGTTGCGTCCTTGTCGAAGCGGATCACGTACTTGTGGGCGCCGTCCAGCGGCTGGTTGTCGGCATCGACGAAGACTGACGGGTACACCGCATCGGCCGGCAGATTGGCGCCCAGGCCGATCAGCGCCACCACCGCGCGCGCGCCGTAGTCACTGCCGAAATTGCCCAGCACCATCGGCGGCACGCGCCAGCCGTTGACGGGCGCGCCGGTCTCCTTCGACGCCGCCAGCAGCTTCTCCATCGCCACGGCGACCGACTTCTCCAGGCCCTTGGCCACGTCGGGGTCGAGCTTGGAGGCATCGAACTTCTCGCCGGGCACGATGCCGATGGCCTTGAGCTTGTCGAGCAGCGGCGCCTCACTGGCCGGCGGCGGGTTGTTCTTCAGCAGCGCGGCCAGGCGGTTGAAGAAGGCCTCGCTGCTCATCTTCTGCAACTGCTCCACCGGCGGCGTCTTCATGTCGGCGTTCGGGTCGACCGTGCCTTGCGGCGCCGTGTAGGGCTTGCCGAAGGCGGACAGCGGCGTGAGCTTGTAGCCGTCCTGGATCTTGTGCACGGCGGCATAGTCCTTCGGCCCGTTGGTCTGCGTGCGGCCGATCAGCCAGACCATGTTTGTCGGCGATTTCAGCTCGGTCACGCCCTTCGGCAGCTCGCCCGCCCAGCCCGGTCCGGTGACCACGAAGTGGCCGGCCCGGGTGCCGGTGGTGCGCTTGCCCGGCGACGCGAAGATGTTGGTCCACGCATCCATCAGCGGCATCAGGTAGTAGCGGCCCTTCGAGTCGGGCACCGACAGCACCATCGGCTCCGCGGAAAGGTCCAGGAAGGCCGACGAGTACAGCGTGTCGACGTTGGCGCGCACCACGTCCTTGAACGACGCGTCGGGAAACTCGCGTACGTGGGCGAACTGGTTGACCGGTGCGGCGAAGGCCTCGGGCTTGGCGACGTTGGTGATCTTCTCGCGCGTGATGTCCATGATCACCAGCGGCAGGCCATAGACCACCGCCTCGACGCCGGCCTTCAGCGCCTCGTCCTGCCTGGCCTGGGCTGCCGCTTCAGCTGCGGCCTTGGCCATCGCGGCCGAAGCCGCCTCGGCCTGTGCCTGGGCCGCATCGGCGGCCGACGCCCCGGGCTTCTTCTCCCCGCACCCGGCCAGGGCGATCAAGACCGCCGCGGCCACCCATGGAACGTACCTGCTTGCCACGCGCATTCCTCCAACGCAATAAAACGCCAATCCTAGACCGCCGCCATGAAGTCGGAGTGAAGCTGCCGACGATGCCGATTGACCGCCGCGCAGCCGGCGGGCCAAGATGGCCCTTTCCCAGCTCTGCGCCACCGCCCCGATGCCCGCCCCACGCACGCTCGACCTGGCCATCATCGGCGCCGGCATGGCCGGTGTCATCCACCTGCACTACGCCCGCCAGGCCGGCCTGGACGCGGTGGCGCTGGAAGCGCGGGAGGGCCTCGGTGGCCTGTGGCGCTCGCTGCCCGCCTGGCAGGACATCCAGCTCAGCACCGCCGACTGGGCCATTGGCGACCTGCCGCTGGCCGGCCCGCTGGCGCCGCAGATCCTGGCCAACATCCAGGCCTGGGCCGACCGCTTCGCGCTGCACGACGGCATCCGC
>JAGTRL010000158.1 GCA_018261815.1 Pseudomonadota bacterium | reverse complement strand
CCGACGCTGATCGACATCGCCGTCATCGGCGCCGGCCCGGTGGGTCTGGCGCTGGCGCTGCATGCCTCGCGCGTGCTGCCGCACTGCCGGGTCAGCCTGTTCGACAGCCGCGATCTGGCCAAGGACGTGGCCGCCGACCCGCGCACGCTGGCGCTGTCGCTGGGCAGCGTGCAGTTGCTGCAGCGCCTGGGCGCCTGGCCGACCGACGTGGCCCAGCCGATCCGCGAGGTGCATGTCTCGCAGGTGCCGCCGACGCTGCCCTCGGCCGGCCCCTGGGGGCTGCCGCAGGTGCGCATCCGCGCCGACGAGGAAGGCGTGCCGATGCTCGGCGCAGTGCTGCGCTACGGCGAGCTGGTGGCGCCGCTGCAGCAGGCCTGGATGGACGCCGCTCGCCAGGAGCCGCAGCGCCTGCACAGCCGCTTCGGCAGTACGGTGGCTGCGCTGAAGACGCTGACCGACGGGGTGGAACTGGATGCCGGCATCGCAGAGCGCTTCGACCTGGCGGTGGTGGCCGAAGGCGGCGTGTTCGCGCAGCAGGCGCGCAAGGCGCTGGCCCGCGACTACGGCCAGACGGCCTGGGTCGGCACCGCCACGCTGCAAGGCGGTGCGCCGGGGCTGGCGGTGGAGCGCTTCACCCGGCACGGTCCGCTGGCGCTGCTGCCGCTGCGCGATGCCTCGGCGCCCGCCGGCCAGCGCCGCGCCGCATTGGTGTGGTGCGTGCCCGCTGCCGACGACCCGGTGCGCGAGCTCGATGCCGCACAGCGCCAGGCCGTGCTCAACACCCTGGTGCCCGATGTGGCCGGGCGCATCACCGCGCTGTCGCCGCTGAAAGACTTCGCCCTCGGCCTGAATGCCGAGCGCACCCTCGTCAGCGGGCGCAGCGTGCGCATCGGCAATGCCGCGCAGACACTGCACCCCGTGGCCGGGCAGGGCCTGAATCTGGGCCTGCGCGACGCCTTCGAGCTGGTTCAGGTGCTGCGCCACGAGGCCGATGTCGACACCGCGCTGCGCCGCGTCGAGTGGGCGCGTGCCGCCGACCGCTGGAGCATGATCGCAGCCACCGATTTCCTGGCGCGCAGCTTCACCTGGCAGTTGCCGGGGCTGGGCGCGGCGCGCGGCCTGGGGCTGGCGGCCCTGCAGGCCGCCGGGCCGCTGAAGTCGCTGCTGGCGCGGCAGATGATGTTCGGTTCGCGCTGAGCGCGCGGCTCGGGTGGCCGCTTCGACCCCACCTGGACACTGGACGCGTCTCTGGCTGCCTGCAACGCCCTGACGGGCGCTGCCCTCAGCACATTGCGCGATCTGCCAGCCGGCGACTTGGCCTGCACGCGATGGGGCGAGCGGCGTCCAAGCGGCGTCGAGCCTACTTGCCGAAAACCGTCTTCAACAAGTCGGTGGTGCGAGCAGCCGGGTTCGTGCGGATCTTCTTTTCCTCCTCCCCGACCATGTGGAACAGGCCGTCGAGCGACTTCCTGGTAACGTAGTCGTCGAGATCCAGCGACTGCTTGCCCATCAGCGGTACGCTTTCGTACTGCCCCATCATCGACTTGTAGGCGCGCGTCGCTCCGACCTCGCCGACCTTCTGCGACACGACCGGCTTGAAGGCCTTGTACAGCTTGTCGTTGGTCTTGCGCCGGAAGTACTCGGTGGCGGCGGTGTTCCCGCCCGTGAGGATCCCCTGCACGTCCTGGAGCGTCATGTCGCGGATCGCGTCACCAAAGTAGCGCGACGCCAGTGGAGCCGCAGCCTCGGCAGCGCGATTCATGCTCAGGATGAACTCGTCGACCTGCTTCTGGTAGCCCACCGTTCGCGCCACCTCCGCCACCTTCTGCAGGCTCGATGGCATCAGGATCTTCACCGCCGCATTGCCGAAGTAGCCGTCCTTGCGCGACAGCGACTGCACAGCATTTTCAGTACCGACGGCGAGCGCTTCCTTGATGCCCGCAGCGTTGGTCTTTTCGTCGGGTGCACCCACCGTCGAGCCGGCAGGTGCGGACTTGGGCAATTTGTCGACGCTCTTCATGATGTCGTCGATCTTTGGAATCTGCGCCGAAGCCATTACGGGCAAAGACGTTCCGAACAGCACGAGCGACCTTCGCTTCATATGCGCCTCCATGAACTTGCAGCTTGCGGTATGTGCCGGTCGGCGCCATTGCGCAGGCTCAACAAGTCCCGACGATCCATTTCGCTCCCGTTACGCCGCGGCGGGCGCACTTGACATCGGACAAGACCTCTGCCGCCGCGAAGGAACAGCATGCCATGCTTGACGTCCAAGACAGCCTTGTTCCACAGACAGGAGGCAGGCACCATGAGCGACGATATCGGGAGCTTCAAGCCACTGGACCCGGGGCGCGTGAACGCGATCGATCCCATCGAGTTGCGGTATTGGTGCAGCGAGCTCAAGTGCACCGAGGGCGAGCTGAGGGAGGCCATCGCCAAGGTGGGAGAACATGTGGCCGAGCTGCGACAGGCATTGGCTTCGCTGCCTCGCCGTCGTTGAGCCCGCGCCTGGCCAAGGGCGATTCCCATCGGCGCATGCACGGCAACGCTCACCAGTTCGGTTCAGCTACCTGCGGCCGGTTCAGCGCTCGTGTGCGCCCTCAGGTAATGACTGTCGGCCTGTCCCGTCCGCTGCGCGCGCGCAGGCCACTCAAGATCTCGGCCGCGTCGAGCAGCGGTTGCAGCGCCGCCTGCGTGTCGATGCCGTGGCGGGCGGCATCGGGCTCGAAGCGCTCCAGGTACAGGCGCAGCGTCGCGCCTTCGGTGCCCGTGCCCGACAGGCGCAGCACGATGCGCGAGCCGTCGTCGAAGAAGACGCGCAGGCCCTGGCCGCGGCTGACCGAGCCGTCCACCGGGTCGGTATAGCCGAAGTCGTCGGCACGGCGGATCGTCAGGCCGGCCACCACGCGCCCCGGCAGCGTGGGCAACGCGGCGCGCAGGTCGGCGACGATCTGCTGGGCAACCGCGGCGTCCACGCCCTCGTAGTCGTGGCGCGAATAGATGTTGCGGCCGTAGCGTCGCCAATGCTCGCGCACGATCTGCTCCACCGAAGCACCGCGCACCGCCAGGATGTTCAGCCAGAACAGCACCGCCCACAGGCCGTCCTTCTCGCGCACATGGTCCGAGCCGGTGCCGGCGCTTTCTTCGCCGCACAGCGTGCACATCCCGGCGTCGAGCAGATTGCCGAAGAACTTCCAACCGGTGGGCGTTTCGTAGCAGGGAATGCCGAGCACTTCAGCCACGCGGTCGACCGCGCCGCTGGTCGGCATTGAGCGCGCCACGCCTTTCAGCCCCGCGGCATAACCCGGCACCAGCGTGGCGTTGGCCGCCAGCACCGCCAGGCTGTCGCTGGGCGTGACGATGAACTTGCGCCCGACGATCATGTTGCGGTCGCCATCGCCGTCGCTGGCGGCGCCGAAGTCCGTCGCGTCGGCGCCGAACATGCGCGAAATCAACTCGTCGGCATAGGTGGGGTTGGGGTCGGGGTGGCCGCCGCCGAAGTCGGGCAACGGCACGCCGTTGATCACGCTGCCGGCCGGCGCGCCGAGCTGGGCTTCCAGAATGGCATGCGCATAGGGGCCGGTGACCGCATGCATGGCGTCGAAGCAGATGCGAAAGCCCGGCCGGGCCAGCAGCGCGCGGATGCGATCGAAGTCGAACAGACGCTGCATCAGCCGCGCATAGCTGTCCACCGGGTCGATGATCTCGACCTGCATCGCACCCAGCGTGGTGGCTCCCAGGCGGCCCAGGTCGATGTCGGCGCCGGCGATCGTCAGGTAGCGGTCGATGGCGAGGGTGCGCTGGTGGATCGCGCCCGTCAGCTTCTCGGGCGCCGGGCCGCCGTTGCCGATGTTGTACTTGATGCCGAAGTCGCCATCGGGCCCGCCGGGGTTGTGGCTGGCCGACAGCACGAGGCCGCCGAAGGCACCGCGCTGGCGGATCAGGTCGCTCAGCGCCGGCGTCGACAGGATGCCGCCGCGGCCGACCAGCACCTTGGCCACGCCGTTGGCCGCGGCCATGCGCAGGATGGTCTGGATGGCCACGTCGTTGAAGAAGCGGCCGTCGCCGCCCAGCACCAGCGTGCTGCCGGCGACGCCGGGCAGCGCATCGAACACCGACTGCACGAAGTTCTCCAGGTAGCCGCTGACCTGGAACACCGTGACCTTCTTGCGCAGCCCGGAGGTGCCGGGCAGCTGGCCTTCGATCGGTTGCGTGGGCACGGTCTGGACTTGCATGCAGTGGCTTTCGTCGGGTTGGGGGCCCTCAGCTCTCGATCTTCAGGAACAGATCGCTGTCGGGCGCATACGCAGCGTACAACGGAAGCAGCGCGCCGCCGACAGCCCGCGCATCCGAGCCGATGGTGCCGGCCAGCAGCGCCGGGATGGTGACCCCCTCCCAGCTGTGCAGGCGCAGCGCGCTGTCAAGCTCGCGCAGCAGCTCGGCCAGCAGCTCGCGGCCGAAGGAGCCGTCGATGATCACGCCCTCCAGGTCCAGCAGGCAGGCGGCGTTGTGCACCGCCAGCGCGATGGCCGGCGCAGCCTGGCGCAGCCACTCCAGCGTGGCCTCGCGCCAGGGCGGCTGCAGAGCTCGTTCATCGGCCAACGCGCCGATGTCCAGGCCGCGCTCGCGGTACAGCGCTTCCAGGTTGATCAGCGAGGCCACGCCCAGCAGCTGCGCCGGCAGCCCGTCGCCGCCCGCCCGGCCCACCGACATCGAACCGACGGCGCCAGCATTGCCGTGCAGCCCGGCATGCAGGTGGCTGTCGATGACCAGTCCGCCGCCGATGAAGGTGTCGACGAAGATGTAGAGAAAGCTGCGCATGTCGCGTCCGCGCCCGGCCACCAGTTCGGCCACGCAGGCGGCAGCGGTGTCCTTGACCAATTGCACCGGCAGCTTGGTGCGCTCGGCCACGCGCTCGCGGATGTCGATCTGGTTCCAGCGCTCGGCACGCTGCGGCGCCAGGCCCAGCAGCGTCTGCCAGCCGCCCAGCGACAGCGGCGCGGCGATGCCGATGCCCTGGATGCGCTGCGCATGGGTGCGGCCCAGTGCCTTCACCAGCGCCGTCAGGCGCAGGTCGATCTCGTCGAACAGCTGGTCGGGGTCGGGGAAGGGATAGTCCAGGCTCAGGCGCTGGCGCGACTGACCGCTGAAGTCGACCAGCAGCACATCCAAGCTGCGCCGCCCGATCTTGATGCCGATGGCAAAGGCGCCGTCGGGGTTCAAGGCCAGCGGCACCGAGGGCTGGCCGACCTTGCCGCGCAGCAGCTCGCCCTTGATCAGCAGGCCCTCGTCGAGCAATCGCTTGGTGATGAGCGAGATGGTCTGCGCCGTCAGGTGCGTCAGCCGCGCCAGCTCGGCGCCGCTCAGCGGTCCGTGCAGGCGCAGCGCCTGCAGCACCACACGCTCGTTGTACTGGCGCAAGCCCCCCTGGCTGGAGCCGCGCGGCTTGAGCCGGGCCGCCGAGGGCGCGGCGCGGGTTTCAGTGGACGAGCGGCTCACCGATGACGCCTTTCTTGAAGACGAAGTTGGCATAAGGTTGCAGCTCGCCCGTGAGCACGATGGCATGGGCTCGCTGCACCCGATCGTAGAAGGCAAAGCGTTCCACTGCCTCGACCTGCTCGGGCCCGGCCCAGCCGGCTTCGGCCAGGCGCTGCAGCACCTGACGCTGCAGTGCGCTGCGGTAGCCGACCGGCGTGTCGCTGACCCGCATGCAGGCCACCGGCTGGGCCACGGCCGCGTCCAGCGGCAACAGCGACAGCACCGCCTCGCACATGCGCAGCACGCCGATGCCGGGAGCCTGGATCAGCACCTTGCCGCGGCCCAGCGTGGTGGCGGTGAAGTTGGCGTCGGCGATGACGATCTCGTCGCCGTGACCCATCTCGGCCAGCGCCTTCAGCAGCTCGGGCGTGAGCAGCGGGTCGATGCCTTTCAACATGGCCGGCTCCTCAGTGGGCCAGGCATTCGGCGGGGATCTGCTCGGGCGGCATGGCGCCCGTCATGACGGCCACGGTGTCGCTCATGCTGATCTTCTTCGGGTTCAGGATCGCGGCCCGCCGACCCAGCCGGGCGACGTGGATGCGGTCGGCGATCTCGAAGACATGCGGCATGTTGTGGCTGATCAGGATCACCGGCAGGCCCTTGTCGCGCACGCGGCGGATCAGCTCCAGCACCATGTTGCCTTCCTTCACGCCCAGCGCGGCGGTCGGCTCGTCGAGGATCACCACATGCTCGGCAAAGGCCGCGGCGCGGGCCACCGCCACGCACTGGCGCTGGCCGCCGGACAGCGTCTCCACCGCCTGCGTCATCGAGCGGATGCCGACCTTGAGATCGTTCATGCGGGCGATGCTGATCTCGAGCATCTTCTTCTTGTCGAGCATGCGCAGCACGTTGCCGAGGAAGCCTTCTCGGCGCAGCTCGCGGCCCAGGAACAGGTTCTCGGCGATGCTCATCGCCGGGGCCACCGCCAGGTCCTGGTAGACCGTCTCGATGCCGACGCGGCGCGCGTCCATCGGGCTCTTGAAGTGGATCGGCTTGCCGTCGAGCGTGATCTGGCCTTGGTCGGGGATGGTGGCTCCCGACAGGCACTTGATCAGGCTGGACTTGCCGGCACCATTGTCGCCGATCACCGCCAGGATCTCGCCGGCGCGCAACTCGAAGTCGGCGCCGTCCAGGGCCGTGACCTGGCCGTAGCGCTTGACCAGGCCCTTGGCCTGCATCACGAGGGGTTGTGTGGCCATGATCAGCGCGCTCCTTTGCGTGACAGTTGATCCACGGCCACCGCCAGGATCACGAGGATGCCGGTGATCAGCACCTGGTAGACGGACGACACGCCCATCAGCGTCAGGCCATTGCGCAGCACGCCGACGACGACCGCGCCGATCAACGTGCCGAGGATCACGCCGCGCCCGCCGAACAAGCTGGTGCCGCCCAGCACGACCGCGGTGATGGCGTCCAGGTTCTCGGTCTGCCCGGCATTGGGATCGCCGACCCCCGTGCGCGACACCGCCAGCAACGAGGCGATGCCGTAGAACACGCCGGCCAGCACGTACACGCCGAGGATCACGCGTTCGGTCGGGATGCCGACCAGCCGCGTCGCCTCGGGGTTGTTGCCCACCGCATAGACGTGGCGGCCCGCGGCCGTTTCGCGCAGCCAGAACCACATGCCCAGGTACAACAGGATCATCAGCACCGTGCCGTAGGCCACCGACGTGCCGCCGATCATGAAGGTGCTGCCCAGCCAGGTCATCATCGGCGGCACCTCGGTGATGGTCTGCGCCCCCGAGTACAGCTGCGTGATGGCAAAGGCGATGTTGAAGGTGCCCAACGTCACGATGAACGGCGGCAGCTTGATGCGGGTGACCAGCAGGCCGTTCATCAGCCCGAACAAGGCCGTCACGCCGATGCCGCACAGGATGGCCAGCGGCGCCGGCACGCCCAGGTCGGCGGCGAACTTCGTCATCACGATGCTGCCCAGTGCCATGACCATGCCGCAGGACAGGTCGATGCCGGCGGTGAGGATGATCAGCGTCTGCCCGATGGCGATGACACCGACCACCATCACCTGCTGCAGGATCAGCGAGAAGTTCTCGCCACTGAAGAAGCGCTCGGTGGTGGCGCCGAAGATCGCGCAGGCGATGATCAGCGCAATGAAGGGCCCGAGCTGGCCGATGGGCGGAAGTTTCATGTCGTTCACCCGTAGGAGGTGGCGAAATAGAGCAGACGCCGCGGATCCGGCTTCGCCGGGCCGCAGGCGTCGCCCCCTGGGGGAAGCGGCGCAGCCGCTACGGGGGGGTCGTCATTTGGCTCCCCAGCACAGGTCGGTACCGGTCTTGACGTCCTTGCTGTCCACACCGGCCACGGGCTTGGCGGCAATCAGCGTGACGCCGGTGTCGGTGTATCCGCTGACCTTCTTGCCGGTCTTGGCGTACTCCACGCCAGCGTCCACGCCCATCGAGGCCATCTTCAGCGGGTATTGCTGGCTGGTCGCGGCAATCACGCCGGCGCCCACGTCCTTGATGCCGGCGCAGCCTCCGTCCACCGAGACGATGATCACGCCCTTTTCCTTGCCGGCCTTCTTCAGCGCGTTGTACGCACCCGCGGCCGCAGGCTCGTTGATGGTGTAGACCACGTTGACCTCGGGCGCCTTCTGCAGGCAGTTCTCCATCGCCGTCTGACCCTTGGCGCGGTCGCCGAAGCTGTCGGCCATGCAGACCACGGCGGCGTCCTTGCCCAGTTCGTTGCTCTTGGCATCCGGCGCCGGCAGGCCGAAGCCCTTCAAGAAGCCGTTGTGGCGCTGCGCGCCCACCGGGTGGCCGGGGAACAGGTCGAGCGTGACGATCTTGGCCGGCTTGTCGCCCAGCGCCGCCTTGGCGTACTGGCCGATCAGCACGCCGGCCTTGTAGTTGTCGGTGGCAAAGAGGGCGTCGGTGGCGTCGGCTGGGTCGGTGGGCGAATCCAGCGCGATCACCATCACGCCCTTGTCGCGCGCCTTCTTGATGGCTGGGATGATGGCCTTGCTGTCGCTGGGCGTGATCAGGATGGTCTTGGCGCCGGCGGCGATCATGTTTTCCATCGCCGTCACCTGGCCGGCGTTGTCACCGTCGGTCTTGCCGGCTCCGGACAGCAGCTTTGCGCCCTTGGCCTTGGCGGCGGCGTCGGCGCCTTCCTTCATCTTCACGAAGAAGGGGTTGGTCTCGGTCTTGGTGATCAGGCCGATGACGACCAGGTTGGACTGCGCCATCGCGCTGGTGGCAAACAGGGCGGCGGCGCACAGCGCGGCAGGGGTCAGTTTCAGCATCTTCGTCTCCTGGGTCTTGGGTGGCGCCACTTCGACGCCGGCGTTGAGGGCGGGTGCATTGTGTGTCCTGTGGTTTAATAAATCAAGTTGATTGATTAATGGAAAACCCTGTAGCCCCCACAGCCTCGCCTAGGCGATGCTCGCGGCGTCGCGGCCCGTCACCCTGGGCTGCCAACGAAAGGCAATGACATGTTCGTGGTGAGTGGTGAGGCGCTGATGGATGTCTTCGGCGGTGCGGACAACGCCCATGGCCTGATGCTCGATGCGCGTATCGGTGGCTCGCCGCTGAACGTGGCCATCGGCCTGGCGCGGCTGGCGCAGCCGGTGGCCTTCTTCGGCGCGGTGTCGACCGGCTTCCTGGGCCAGCGCCTGATGCGCGCGCTGCGTGACGAGGGCGTGGCCACCGAGGCCGTGGCCCGGTTGGAGGCGCCCACCACGCTGGGCCTGGTGGGTCTGGACGAACAGGGCGTGCCGTCGTATTCGTTCTACGGTCACGGCTGCGCCGACCGGCTGCTGCCGCTGGACGCGCTGGCGGCAGTGCCGGCTGCGGCGCAGGCCTTCCATTTCGGCTCCTACGCGATGGTGGTCGAGCCAGTGGCCGCCACGCAGCGCGCCCTGGTCGAACGCGAGCACCGGCGCAGCCTGATCGCCTACGACCCGAATATCCGCCTCAATGTCGAGCCCGACATCGAGCGCTGGCGCGACACGCTGCAGTGGATGCTGCCGCGCACCCACCTGCTGAAGGTCAGCGAGGAGGACCTGGGCCTGCTCTACCC
>JAGTRL010000157.1 GCA_018261815.1 Pseudomonadota bacterium | reverse complement strand
GAGGCGCTGGAACGCCAGACCGCAACGTCCCAGGTGCTGCAGGTGATCGGCCGATCGATCACCGACGTGCAGCCGGTGTTCGACATCATTGCCGAGCGCGCGGCGCGGCTGACTGGCGCGGACAACGGCTTCGTCTTCCGCTACGACGGATCGCTGATCCACATCGCCAGCACCTACGGCATCAACGAAGAAGGCGTGGCCGCGGCGCGGCGTGCGTTCCCGATGCCGCCCGGCGAGGGCTCGATCACCGCCCAGGCGGTGCGCGACGGCCGCGTCACGCAGACTGCCGATGCGCTGCTGCTGCCCGCCGCGGCGTACAAGACCAAGGACATCGCGCGCCAGACTGGCTACCGCGGCGTGCTCGGCGTGCCGATGCTGCGCGACGGCCGGGTGATCGGCGCGATCGCGGTGACCCGCGCGCGGCCCGGCGAGTTTCTACCCAAGGAGGTGGAACTGCTGCAGACCTTCGCCGCGCAGGCCGTGATCGCGATCGAGAACGTGCGGCTGTTCAACGAAACGAAGGAGGCGCTGGAACTGCAGACCACCTCGGCCGAGGTGTTGCGTGTGGTCAGCGAGTCGATGGCTGACGCGCAGCCGGTGTTCGACAGCATCTGCGCCAGCCTGCAACGTCTGATGCCGGGTACCGAACTGGCCATCAGTGCGCGCGGCAGCGACGGCCGGATGCACTGGCGCGCCGGCAGCGGCGAGCATGCCGAGGCGCTGCGCCAGCTGTTCCCGCGCCCCGCGCCGGGCAAGCTGATCACCGGCGTGCCGTCGTACTGGCCCGATCTGGCCCACGGCCCGGACGTTCCGGACAGCCTGCGCGAGGCCACGCGCATTCTCGGCAGCAACGCGTCGATGCTGAGCGCGGCGATGACTTCCGGCGGCCAGGTCGTGGGCGCGCTGTCGGCGCTGCGCTTCGACATGCGGCCGTTCAGCGACAACGAAAGCCGGCTGCTCAAGAGTTTCGCCGACCAGGCGGTGATCGCCATCCAGAACGCACGGCTGTTCAACGAGACCAAAGAAGCTCTCGAGCAACAGACCGCGACGGCCGAGGTGCTGCGCGTCATCTCCGATTCGCCGACCGACGTCAATCCGGTCCTCGATGCGGTGGCCGAACGCGCAGCCCGCATTTGCGAGGCGCAGTTCACCGATGTGGTACTGCGTGAAGGCGACTTCGTGCGCAAGGCCGCTTCCTTCGGTGAACTCGGACGGCAGATCGGCGACCTGCTGCCGCTGGACGACAGCACGGTCATGGGCCGGGCGATCCTCGAAGGCCGGACCGTCCACGTCGCCGACATCCAGTCCGCCAGCGAAGAGTTCCCCACCGGCAGCCGGCTGGCCACGCAGTACGGCCACCGCGCCATCGTGGCCGTGCCATTGATGCACAAGGGATCTGCGCTGGGGGCGATCCATGCGCGGCGCGCCGAGGCGCGTCCCTTCGAAACCAAGCATCTGCAGCTGCTTGGCACCTTCGCCAACCAGGCCGCCATTGCGATCCAGAACGTGCGGCTGTTCAACGAGACGAAGGAGGCGCTGGAGCAGCAGACCGCCAGCGCCGAGGTGCTGACGGTGATCGGGAACTCCGTGTCCGATGCTGCGCCGGTTTTCGAACGAATCATCGATAGCGCGCGGCACCTTCTGCGCACCAACTACGTGGACATTGGCCTCATCGGCGAGGACGGCCTGGTGCACCAGACCATGAACCCGTCACCGCATTTTCCCGATGACCCTTTGTACCCGAAGATCGCCAAATATCTGCGCAGCTTCTTCCCGGCACCGCAACGCCGGACGCTGCACAGTTACAGCGCGCACAAGCGCCTTGTTCTGCACTACCCCAGCGTCCTGCACGGTCCAGACGTGCCACCTCAGCTTCGAGAGAACAGTGAATGGCTGGGTGACCACTCACAGTTGTATGTGCCGCTGATCTGGAAGGACAAAGGTATCGGCGCCTTCATGGTCGCACGCATGCCCATGAAACCCTTTAGCAACAAGGAAATCGCGCTGATCAAGACCTTCGCCGACCAGGCGGTGATCGCGATCCAGAACGCGAAGATGTTCAAGGAGACGCAAGAGGCGCTGAACCGCCAGACCGCCACCGCGGACATGCTGCGCGTGATCAGCAGCTCGCCCACCGACGTGCAGCCGGTGTTCGATGCCATCGTCACCACCGCGGTGCGGCTGCTGGGTTGCGACTCCAGCTTCGTCATGCGCCGCGAGGGCAACAGCTTCACGGTGCAGGCGGCGGCCACGCCGGCCGGGTTGATGGGCGAGCTGGGCCTGGGCGCGATGCCGGTGGATGCCGCCGCCAACTTCCCGTCGCGCGTCCTGGTGGACTGCAAGCCCCTGCATCTGCCCGACTGGTCGAAGGTGGAGCTGCCCGAGCACGAGCGCAACATCCGCGAGCAGTTGGGTGTGAACTCGGCGCTGTACCTGCCGATGCTGCGCGACGGCGAAAGCATCGGCCTGCTCAGCTTTGCCAGGGCGCGGGCGGAAGCCTTCAGCGACGCGCAGATCGCGCTGGCCGAATCGTTCCGCGACCAGGCGCTGATCGCGATCGAGAACGCACGGCTGTTCAACGAGACGCAGGAGGCGCTGGAGCGGCAGACCGCCACCGCCGAGGTGCTGAAAGTGATCAGCAGTTCGGTTGCCGACGCCCAGCCGGTCTTCGAAAAGATCATGCGCAGCTGCCAGCAACTGGTCGAGAGCAGCCACGCGAGCATCGGCATCGTGGGCGACGACGGTCTGATGCACCTGGTGCAGCTGCCGATCGAGTCCGACGACCCGAAGGTCAGGCTGGGCATGGAGCGCTACCAGAGCGACTTCCCCAGGCCAGTACGCGAGTCGATCCAGGGCTATGCCATCTACAAGCGGCAGGTGCTGCACTTTCCGGACGTCCAGCATGGGCCTGGCGTTCCGGAAGGATTGCGCAAGTCGGTGGAGTACTACGGCAACTACTCGACGCTGGACGCACCGATGTTTTGGGAAGGACGTGGCATCGGTGCCTTGAGCATCGCACGCATCCCTCCGAAGCCGTTTTCCGACAAGGAAATCGAGCTGCTGAAGACCTTTGCCGACCAAGCCGCCATTGCCATCCAGAACGCGCGGCTGTTCAGGGAGACGCAAGAGGCGCTGGAGCGGCAGACGGCGACCGCCGAGGTACTTCAGGCCATCAGCGGCCTGAAGGAAGATCTCGCGCCCGTCATCAGCACCATCATCGACTGTTGCCAACGGCTGATTCCCGATCTCGATGTCATACAGGTCGAACGAATCACCGACGGAACGGTGGATCTCATCGAGTTGCGCATGGGCCCAGCCGTCTTGCCGCAGTTGAAGGAGGTTCTGGCGGACCAGATTCGCGGGCACTTCCCATTCCCCGTGGCGGGCGCTCCGCACGAGTCTGCGCTGCGTGCCGGCAAGTCGTTTCAATTCCGCAACGTGCGCGAGGATCCCAACGTTCCGACCCGTATGCGGCGCCTGGCGGAGCGCTTCGACCTGAGCTATTCGACCATGTTCGTCCCGATGCTCGGCGACGGGCAGACCATCGGTGCCCTGGTCGTGTCGCGCGGGCGAACCGATGGGTTCGACACGAAGGAGGCCTCGCTGCTGGAGGCATTTGCAGGGCAGGCGGCTATCGCCATTCAGAACGCCACACTGTTCCGGCGGATCCAGGAAGCCCGCGCCCAGGCCGAAGCCGCCAACGAAGCCAAGAGCGCCTTCCTGGCCACGATGAGCCACGAGATCCGCACGCCAATGAACGCCGTCATCGGCATGAGCGGGCTGCTGCTGGACACGCCGCTGAACGACGAGCAGCGCGACTATGCGGCCACCATCCGCGACAGCGGCGACGCGCTGCTGACGATCATCAACGACATCCTCGATTTCTCGAAGATCGAGGCGGGGCGCATGGACATCGAGCGCCACCCCTTCGACCTGCGCGACTGCGTGGAGTCGGCGCTTGACCTGATCGCCAGCCGCGCGGCCGAGAAGCACCTGGACATCGCCTATGTCTTCGAAGGCGAGGTGCCGCCAGCCATCGACGGCGATGTGACGCGGCTGCGGCAGATCCTGCTCAACCTGTTCAGCAATGCCGTCAAGTTCACCGAGTCCGGCGAGGTGGTGCTGAGCGTGCTGCCCGAAGGCGACAAGCTGCACTTCGCGGTGCGCGACACCGGCATCGGCCTGAGCGAACAGGGCAAGAGCCGGCTGTTCCAGAAGTTCAGCCAGGCCGACAGCAGCACCACGCGCAAGTACGGCGGCACCGGGCTGGGCCTGGCCATCAGCAAGCTGCTGGCCGAGCTGATGGGCGGCACGATGTGGGTGGACAGCGCCGGGCCGGGCACCGGCTCGACCTTCCACTTCACCATCCAGGCCACGCCGGCCCAGCTGCCCGAAGGCGGCGACGCGCGCCGCCGCCAGGTGATCGGCGAGCAACCGGCGCTTCAACGCAAGCGCCTGCTGGTGGTGGACGACAACGCCACCAACCGGCGCATCCTGGCGCTGCAGGCCGCCAAGTGGGGCATGGTGGCCCTCGACGCCGACGCGCCGGACAAGGCCCTGCCGCTGCTGCAGCAGCAGCGCTTCGACCTCGCCATCCTGGACATGCACATGCCGGGCATGGACGGCGTGCAGCTGGCCACGCGCATCCGCGAGGCCGGCCACACGCTGCCGCTGGTGCTGTTCAGCTCGCTCGGGCGGCAGGAGACCGCAAGCGGACTGTTCGCCGCCACGCTGGGCAAGCCGCTGCACCAGAGCCAGCTGTTCGACACGCTGGTCACGCTGCTGTCCGGCGAGCGCGCCAGTGCCGCCGCGCCCAGCGTGGCCAAGCCGAAGATCGACGCCGGCATGGCGGCAGCGCACCCGCTGCGCATCCTGCTGGCCGAGGACAACGTCGTGAACCAGAAGCTGGCCTTGCGGCTGCTGCAGCAGATGGGCTACCGGGCGGACGTGGCGAGCAACGGCATCGAGGCCATCGAGTGCATCGCGCGCCAGCGCTACGACGTGGTGCTGATGGACGTGCAGATGCCCGAGATGGACGGGCTGGAGGCCAGCCGCCGAATCGTCACGCGCTGGCCGGCGGGCGAGCGGCCGCGCATCGTGGCGATGACGGCCAACGCCATGCAGGGCGACCGCGAGGAGTGTCTTGCTGCAGGCATGGACGACTACGTGACCAAGCCGATCCGGGTGGATGCGCTGGTGCAGGCGCTGACGCTGGTGAGGCCGCGTGATGCCTGAGTCAGCGCAGCAGCTCGATGTGCGCCGCGCGCTCGGCGCCGCTGGCCAGCAGCATGTTCACACCGCTGTCGAAGGTGAGCAGCTTCATGCCGGCGCGCATGGCCGCGGTGAGCAGGTAGGCATCGCTCACCTGGCGATGGCCGACCACGCCGCCACTGCAACGCGCCAGCACTTCGGCGAAGTCGAAGTCCAGCGCCAGCAGTCGGTGTTGGGGATGAGCCAGGTTTCGCTCGAGCGAGCGCGTCAGTTCGACCACCGTGGACGCGGTCCCGCTCACCGCTGGCTGGCTGAGCACACGCACGAAGCCCGCCTGGGTAAAGGCGCATGTGGCCCAGCCTGCCTGCGCCTGCCGGTTGAACCAGGCCACCATCGTGTCGTGGTGATGGTGGGCACTCCAGCCCAGCGCAATCAGCGCGTTCACGTCCAGCAGGTGCTGCGCCACGCCGCGCCTTCAGGGAAAGTCTTCGAGCATGTCCTTGACCTGCTCGGAAGTCAGCTTGGGCGTACCCGGCGGCGCCTCGATGACCCACGCTTCGCCCTTCTTCTTCAGCACCATCGGCGGCGCACTGGCGCGGCGGATCAACTCCGACACCGCCTGGCCCAGGCGCAGCGAGCGCGCCTTGGCGTAGGTGCGGGCCAACTCGGCCGCGTCGTCATCGAGCGTGAAGGTGGTGCGCATGGGCTCACCTGATGCAGTTGTGGAGAAATGATGCATTCTAGCGATCGGCGAATCGAGCCGCTGCCGGGCGGCTTCGTTCACGGTGCTGGTCAACGCGCGCCCGGCACACCCGATGGCCCGCACGAAGACCGCGCGTTCGGGTTCGGCGAACACGCTCGCCAGGATCGCAGAGGTATCTGCGACGATCACTTGGGCAAGCCCAGTTCGTCCCACTGCAACGGGTCGGACGCGTCAGCGCGGTCGGGGATGCGGTCGAGTTGGGCCAGCAACGCGGCCAGCCGCGTGGGGGCGGATTCGGCGGACGGACCGGCGGTTTCGCCGAGCAGCCGGTCCACCGCGCGTTCGACCACGGCAGTCTTGCTGAGCCCCATGCGTATGGCCAGGCGCTCGACCTTGCTGACCACGGCCGGGTTTTCTATCTGCAGTGCCACGACGATGTCCTCCACGGATGTCGATCTCGACATCATCCATGTAAAGCGCTCGGGAAACCGCGGCAAAGTGAGCAGGCGATGAAGGCTGAATCCAAAAAGAACCCGAGCCGATCGACGGCGCGTCTGGATCGCCTGGCACAGCTGCCGCTGCGCCTGGGCAAGCTGAACGACGAAGCCGCGCTGCATGCAGCCATCGCCACCGAAGCCGCCCGGCTGCTGCGCGCGCAGCGCGTGCTGCTGGTGCTGCAGCCGGACGCGGCCACGCCGCGCATCGCCGCGTCCAGGCTGCCGGCCGGTGAATCGGCGCAAGCGCTGCTGCAGGCCGTGGCCCCCTGGCTGGCCGAGGCCGTGCACACCGGCAGCAACCGCCTGCGCCACGGCCCCGACGGCGCTGAGGCGACGCAGCAGCGCAGCTGCCTGGTGGCGCCGCTGCCGGCGGCGCAGGGGCCGCTGGGTTGCCTGTATGCCGACATCGACGGCGCTGCGGGCCGCTTCGAAGAAGCCGAGCGTGCGCTGCTGGCGCTGCTGGCGGCCCAGGCGGCGATGGCGCTGGACAATGCGCGGCTGTACAACGAGACGCGCGAGGCGCTGCAGCAGCAGACCGCCACCGCCGAGGTGCTGCAGGTCATCAGCAGCTCGGTCGCCGACGCGCAGCCGGTGCTCGACAAGATCCTCGAGAGCTGTCGACATCTGATCGATGCCCAGGTCCTGGTCATCCTGCTGGTCGGTGAGGACGGGCGACTGCACGCCGCCGCCACGCGGGTCATCGGAATCGAAGGCCATCCGGGGTGGCGCCAGGCCGAGATGGATGCCCGTATCGAACGGATGCGCTCGGTCTTCCCGATGGCACTGGAGGGCACCGGCACGGCCCTGGCGATCGCGAGCGGCAGCGCGCTCAACTACCCCGACGTGCTGCTCGGCGCCGACGTGCCGGAGGGTATGCGCGCGGTGGCCCGACAGGCGGGCCACAACTACTCGCAGTTGACGGCGCCGCTGATGCAGGGCGAGCGGGGCATCGGCTCCATCATCCTGCAGCGCGCGGCGCTGGGCGGCTTCACCCCCAAGGAACAGGCGCTGCTCAAGACCTTCGCCGACCAGGCGGTGATCGCGATCCAGAACGCGAAAATGTTCCGCGAGACCAACGAGGCACTGGAGCGGCAGACCGCCACCGCCAAGGTGCTGCGCGTATTGGGCAGCTCGATGACCGACTCCCAGCCGGTATTCGACGCCATCGTGCAGAGTTGCAGTAGCTTGCTGCACGACAGCCGCGTGGTGCTGTGGCTGGAAGAAGGACAGGGCCTGCGGGCGCACGCCAACAGCGCAGGGCGCCAGGCGGCGCTTGCACTGGGCACCATCCCGCTGGATCGGGACAGTCCGATCGGCTCATGCGTACTCGACGCCAGACAACTGCATCTGCGCGACCTCGACGCAGTGGCGCAGCGTTTCCCGCTGGTGCGTCAGATGATCCTGAACGTGGACTATCACTGCGGCATCTTCACGCCCTTGGTCCACGAAGGGCGGGCCATCGGCGGGCTGGCGGTGCTGCAGCCCATGCCAAACGCATTCAACGACAAGGACGAGTCTCTGCTGTGCACCTTTGCCGACCAGGCGGTGATGGCGATCCAGAACGCGCGCCTGTTCCACGAGACGCAGGTGGCGCTGCAGCGGCAGACGGCGACCACCGAAGTGCTGCAGGTCATCAACGCCTCGCCGGGCGACCTGACGCCGGTGTTCGATGCCATCGTCGACCGGGCGACGCGCCTGTGCGCGGCCGACGGCGGTGGCCTGTGGCTGGTGGAAGGCGAACGCGCGCGCCCCAGCGGCGGGCAGGCCAACATGCCGAGGGCATTTCTCGAGCACGACAGCTATCAAGACGGCGTGCACGTGGCCTACCTGCTCGGCCCTTCCGGAAGTGCCGAGGCTTACCTGCACGTGGCCGACATCCAGGTCACCGACGCCTACCGCAAGGGCGTGCCGTTCATCGTCGACAGCGCGGACATCGGGCGCATCCGCACCTACCTGGGCGTGCCGCTGACGGACGAGGCCGGTGCGCTGATCGGCGTGTTCACACTGATCCGCAACCAAGTGCAGCCGTTCAGCCCGGCGCAGATCGCGCTGGTGCAGTCGTTCGCGGCGCAGGCGCAGATCGCGATGAAGAACGCGCGCCTGATCAACGAAACCAAGGAGGCGCTGGAGCACCAGACGGCGACGAGCGAGGTGCTGGGCGTCATCGCCTCGTCGGTGGACGACGCGCAGCCGGTGTTCGACAAGATCGTCGACAGCGGCGCGCAGTTGTTCCCCAACGCCCTGTCGCTGTTGATCACGCTGGTGGAGGCCGAGGAACGCTTGCAACTGGCCGGCGTGCGCTTCGTCAGCGATACGTCGGGGCCGATGGCGCCCGAGGCGGCCCGGCAGCAGGAGCGCGCCGTTGCGGCAGGCTTTCCGACGCCGCTGGCGGGTTCCGCCACCGAGCGGGTCATCCGCACCGGCCAGATCGTCGAGGTGCCCGACGTGGCCAACGCGTCCGACGTGCCGGCGCTGCAGCAGTTCGCGAACGTGCTGGGCCACAACTTCGCTGCACTGACCGCGCCGCTGATGTGGGAAGGCAAGGGCATCGGCGCCATCGTGCTGTCGAGTACCAAGCTCGGCCCGTTCAGCGAGCGCCAGCACGCGCTGCTGAAGACCTTCGCCGACCAGGCCGTCATCGCGATCCAGAACGCGAAGATGTTCCGCGAGACGAACGAGGCACTGGAACGCCAGACGGCCACGGCCGAGATCCTGAAGGTCATCGCCAGCTCGCCGGCCGACGTGCAGCCCGTGTTCGACGCGGTTGCCGACCGCGCCCGGCTGCTGTGCGGTGCCGAGGTGAGCTCGGTGACGCGCTTCGACGGCGAGTGGCTGCACATGGTCAGCTACCGGGGCGCATCGCCCGAGGCCGAGGCGGAGATGCGCGCCGCCTTCCCGGTCAAGCCCGGGCACGGCTCGGTCAATGCCCGGGCCATCGTGACCGCGGCACCCGCGCAGGTGCCCGACATCCGGCTCGACCCGAACTACCAGCTCACCGGCCCCGTGTCCCGCGCCGGCCTGCGCAGCATGCTGGGCGTGCCGATGCTGCAGCACGGCCACGTCATCGGCGTCATCGGCCTGGGGCGCAAGGCGCCGGGGCCGTATTCGGACGCATCGATCCAGCTGCTGCAGGCCTTTGCCGACCAGGCGGTGATCGCGATCGAGAACACGCGGCTGTTCAACGAGACGCAGGA
>JAGTRL010000156.1 GCA_018261815.1 Pseudomonadota bacterium | reverse complement strand
GCGAGCCGGCCCTCGGCCGGCGGGTTGAAGATGCGGACCCAGGTGTCGCTTATCGAGTGGCCGGTGACGATCGCGTCGTAGGACTGGCCGACATGGGATTCGAGCAGCAGCGCAGCCTCGGACTTGCGCATCCGCCGCTCGACCTTCTGTGCGGCATCTTCCTGCTGCGTGCAATGCTGTGCCAGTGCCTGCAGTTCGCCCAGGCTGTAGGGCGCTTCAGTCCCGGCCAGGATCGCCTTGAGCATGCGCAGCGTGATCAGGTCGGGAAAGCGGCGGTTCGGTGCGGTGGAGTGCGTGTAGTCGCGCACCGCCAGGCCGAAGTGGCCGATCGGCGCTCCGCCCGGCTGCTCCACCACGTATTCGCCCGAGCCCATCAGCTTGACGATGATCAGCGACAGGTCCGGGAAGCGCAACGGGTCGGCCTGGTGGCGCCGCGCGAGAAAGGCCTCGAGCGCACGCGAATCCGGCTCCTTCGGCAGCGACTCGCCGAACTTCCTGGCCACGTCGGCAATGCGTTGCCAGCGTTCGGGTGAGCGCACGACACGCCGCAACGACACAGCACCGCCGCGCGCCAGGAACTGCGCGGTGCAGGTGTTGGTCGCGATCATCAGTTCCTCGATCAGCTGGCGCGCCCGGTTCTGCACCTGCTGGCGGATGTCGACGACACGTTCGCCGTCGAACTGCGCCCGCGGCTGAAAGGTTTCGAGCTCGAGCGATCCCTGCACATGCCGGCGTTGGCGCAAGCGCTGCGCGGCTTCGTCCTGGGCGCGAAGCTGGGCGTCCATGCCGGGTACGGCACGGGCCGCGTCGGGCATGGCACCCGCGCCGTCGATCCAGGCGGACAGCGCGTCATAGGCCAGCTTGGCCTTGTTGTGCACCAGCGCACGATGAACGCCGGCCGGCGTGAACGAGCCGTCCGCGGCGACGATCATCTCGGTCACGACGGCAAGCCGGTCCTCGCCGGGGTTCAGCGACGTGAGGTCGGTCGACAAGCGCTCGGGCAGCATCGGAAACACCTTGGCCGAGGTGTACACCGATGTGGTGTTGAACCGCGCATGCGCGTCGATGGCCGAGCCCTTCTTGACCAGCGCATCGACGTCGGCCACGGCGACATGAATCCTGACGGCGCCGTCGGCCAGCCTTTCGCAGGCCGTCAACTGATCGAGGTCGAGCGAATCGTCGTTGTCGATCGAACACCAGGGCAGCGCCGTCAGATCGCGGATGTTCGGATCGACCTCGCGGCCGGGCCCCGTCAGGGACGACAACTGCTGATGAACACTCGCCGGAAAATCCGGCTGCAGACCCCGTTCAGCCATCGCCTCGGTCGCGATGCGCACCAGGTCGGACCGCGATCGTTGCTGCGCTGATTTCATGCCGCACTCAAGCGCGCGGCTGGGCCAGCACGCGATCCAGCTTGTCCTCGATCTCGCCCAGATAGGCCGACAAGGTCCGTGTCGATTCCGCCATCTTGTCCTGCAGCCCTTGCTCGATCTTCTCGATGCGCGCGCCGTTCTCGCGCTGCGCGGCCGCGCTCTGTGCCTCGATGCGGCGCAGCTCGCCTTCCAGGTGGGTGCGCAGCTCGGTGAAGCGCGAGGCTTCGGCGCTGTCGGCCAGTTCGCGGTGGCTCTTCAGTTCCTTCGCAAAGCGGCGCGTCTCCAGGATCACGCCCGCCTGCTGGAACACGATGTACACGAGAAACAGCGCGCTGACGACGCCGGTGACGATGAGCATGATCAGGCCCAACGGGGCATTGACTTCGGCAAAGCCCAGGTTCAGCGCCGTCGGCGCGTTGAAGACGGACCAGTTCAGGAAGGCAAACAGCGCCAGCGCGGCCAGCGCGGCGATGACGATCAGGGCTCGGTAGGTCATGTATTCAGCTCCCTTGAGGTGGGTGTGGACGGTTGCAGTATCTCGCGCCCTCAGGCCTGCTCCATCGCGCACCAGACGCTGACATTGTCCAGCGCATCGCCACTGCTGCCCCGTTTGCAGGCTGCCGGGCGTTGAGCCCGGCCGATCAGGTTGTACCCTGCATATCGGTCGGTTCGGTGTCCTGGCTGGCGGACGGTCTGGATGGTTCGTCCAGCAGCGGCACGACGAACACGCTGTGCGCAGGCAGCGTGGCCCAGGCAAGCGCTGTGGAGGGTCGCAACAGCTGCGCGTCGCGCAGTTCATCGCGCAACCCATCCAGTACGGCCCGCGCGTCGCCGCGCACGAACACGAAGCGCATCGTGCGGCCGTCGCGCGTCAGGCGCAGCTCTGCGCGCGGCCAATGCGAGGGCAGGCACGGCGTGAACGAAAGCTCCCGCGCGTCGAGCTGCAGCCCGAGAATCGACTCGACGGCCGCGCGGTGCAGCCAGGCTGCGGCGCCGGTGTACCAGCTCCAGCCGCCGCGTCCGACGTAGGGCGCCTGGGTATAGACATCACCGGCCACCACGTAGGGCTCGATGCCGTAGGCGGGGCCCATCGTGGCGTGGAGCGATCGGTGGGCCGGGCTCAGATACTTGAAGTAGCGGTAGGCGATGTCCGGGTCCGAATGCACCGCCGCAGTGGACTTCGCCAGCGTGACCTGGAAGCGGGCCTGCGCCATCAGCGCCCAGACGCCGGCATGCGAATACTGCCCGCCGTTCTCGCGCACGCCCGGCGGGTAGGCCTGGATGTAGCCCGCGCTCGGCTGCGCATGCTGCAGCGGCGGGTCGAGCAGCTTGACCAGACCGGCCTCCTGGTCCACCAGATGGGCATCCACGGCCGCCATTGCCATGCGTTGCAGTGCCGGTGGCGCCACGCCGGACAGCACCGCCCAGGCTTGCGCGATCAGGTCGATGCGGCCTTCGGCATTGGCCGTCGATCCCAGCGGCTGGCCATCGTCGAAGAAGGCCCGTTTGAACCACTGTCCGTCCCAGGCGGTCCCGTTCAGCGCCGCGGTCCAGCCCAGCGCGGCGCGCTCCCAGCGGTGTGCCCGGTCCCCCTCGCTTCGCGCGCGCGCTCGCGGCGCGAAATCGGCCACGATGGCGCACAGGAACCAGCCCAGCCACACCGACTCACCGCGCCCTTCGATGCCGACGCGGTTCATGCCGTCGTTCCAGTCGCCGCTGCCCATCAACGGCAGGCCGTGCACACCCACGCGCAGGCTGCGGTCGATCGCGCGGGCCGCATGTTCGTACACCGTGGCCTGCTGTGCACTGCGTGTGGGTGCGTAGTAGGCGTCCTCGGCGCCGTCGGGAATGGCGGCCCCTTCGAGGAAGGGCACGGTCTCGTCGAGCAGTTGCACGTCGCCGGTGGCGCGCAGGTAGTGGCCGATGGCGAAGGCCAGCCACAGCAGGTCGTCGGAGAAATGCGTGCGCACGCCGGCGCCGCCCGGCGCATGCCACCAGTGCTGCACGTCGCCCTCGGGAAACTGGCGCGACGCGGCCACCAGGATCTGCTCGCGCAGCATGTCCGGTGCGGCCCAGGCCAGCGCCATCGCGTCCTGCAGCTGGTCACGAAAGCCGGTGGCGCCTCCCGCCTGGTAGAAGCCGGCCTTGGCCCACAGCCGGCACGACACCGTCTGGTACAGCAGCCAGCGGTTGACCAGCGCGTCGAACAGCGGGTCGGGCGTGCTCACCTGGGTCGCGTCGAGCAGCCGGTCCCAGTGGCGGCGTACCTGCTCCAGCCGCTGCACCGCGCCCACGGTGGAGGCGGTGGTGGCCAGCCGGCGCGCCGCGTCCGGGCTGGCGCCATAGCCCAGCAGGAACACACGTTCGGCCGTGTCACCGGCCGGCAGCGTGACTCGCGTGCTCAAGGCGGCGCAGGGGTCCAGGCCGCTGCCCTGCCGCTGGCCCAGGTGGTCGGGCAGCACCAGCCGGCCGCGCGCATCGAACAGCTCGCGGCGGTCGCAGGTCCAGTCCTCGGCCTCGCCGGCCTCGCCGGCCAGCGCGAAGAAGGCTGTGCCGTCGCCAAAACCGGCGGCGCGCTCGCGCTGCGTGCACAGCAGCGCCGTCAGACGACGCTCGGCGCCGGCCGGGGTCCCGGCCTCGTACGCCGCCGGCAGGCGCTGGCGATACAGAGCGGTATGCACCGTGCCGCGGTCGGCGCGGTTCGCGCCCATCATCCACTCGGCGATGCCGGCAATGCGCAGGTGCAGCGTGCGGTGGCCACGGTTCACCAGCCGCAACCTCACCTGCTTGACCGCGCTGTGCGGGTCCACGCACCAGGACACGTTCACCTGCAGGCTGCCGCGACGGTGGCTGATCATCGTGTATCCCTGGCCGTGCGCCACGCGGTAGGCGACGGGCGTGTCGTGCAGGCCGGTCCGGCTGCCGGGTGCCACCTGCCACAGCGCCTGGCTGCGCCGGTCCTGGATCAGGAAGCTTTCGCTCGCCGGGTCGGCCACCGCGTCGTTCGACCAGGCGGTGAGCTGGTTCATGCGGCTGTTCACCGCCCAGGTGTAGCCGCCGCCGGCTTCGGACACCTGCGCGCCGAAGTGCGGGTTGGACAGCACGTTGATCCACGGCCGCGCCGGGCGCTGCGCATCGCCGACATCGAAGCGGAACTCGCCGGACTCGGCCGCGAACTCGCCCTGCGCCGCCGCCGGGGCTCCCGGCACGGCCTCGGCGTCGGACAGCGCCGTGGTCGACACCTCGAGGCGTTGCTCCAGCGCCAGCTCGTGTTCGGTGATCCAGGCCTGCACATGGTGCAGCAGCGAGCGGCCGTCGGCGCGCAGGTGCAGCCGCGCGAGGCTGCGCAGCGTGGCCAGCTCGTCATCGGACAGCTCGTCGCGGCGCAGCACGTGCAGCGCCGTGGCCACCACCCCGGGCTGGGCCGCACTCTCCGCGCCGTGGCGCTCGCGCAGCGCCACCAGCTCGCGCTGCAATGCCAGTTGGTAGGACGCGGGCTCGCTGTTGACCACCACCAGGTCGCAGGCGATGCCGCCCCACGACCACAGACGCAGCCCCTGGGCCAGCGAGCGCAGCAGCCCCAGGTCCTGCATCGCGCCGGCCGACACCAGCAGCACCGGCCGGTCGCCGGAGATGCCGAAGCGCCACAACAGCCGCCGGTCGCAGACCTCGGCCGGGTCAGTGCGGCCGCTGCCGGGCGACGGCCGCGTCAGGCTCAGCACCATTGCCGTGCTCAACGTCTGGATCGCAGCGAAGGTCTCGGCACTGACCCGCAGCGTGCGCAGGCGGATGCCGGCCAGCGTGGCCGACATCAGCGAGGCGCGTTGCACGTGGCTGGGCTGGCGGTACTTGTCGATCACCGCGCGCAAGGTGCCATCGTGGTCGCTGGCCGCCGTGGCAAAGGTCAGGCGGGCCTTGGCCAGCGGCGCGATGCGCAGCCGCACGGCCATGGCGCACACCGGGTCCAGCCCGGTGTCCAGCGCCTGTGCCGCGTCGATGGTGGCCGCGGGCAGGTCGAAGTCGGCCAGCGGCTGGCTGGCGTCGCGGTTGCGGCCCAGCCAGCGCTGCCGGTCGGCCCCCACGCGCACGCTCACCACCTGGGCATCGCTGTCGGCCAGGAAGTGGGCCATGCGCAGCGCGGCTTCAGTGGGCAGGCGCGGCTTGCGCTCGAACCACAGCGCCTGTTGCGCCGGTTGCCATTCGGCACGCACGAACAGGTTCATGAAGGCCGGGTGCGCTTCATCGGCGCGGGCATCCGACAGCGTCACGTCGAAGGCCGACAGCAGCTCGATCTCCAGCGTGCGCTCGCCCAGGTTGCTCACCTCGACCTGGCGGAACTCGATGTCGTCCTCCGGGCTGACCCATACCGTCGTATGCACCTGCACACCCGGCCAGACGGTGTCGAAGCAGACGCGGTCGGCGTGGAAGGTGCTGCGGTAATGGGCCGCTGGGTCGGGCGCCGGATGCTGCGTGATCGACACCGGGTGGGACGGCGCATCCTTGCGCGCGCCCTGCGGCCAGCGCAGGTAGAAGAAGCTGCCGTGCGCATCGCGCAGCGCATCGTCGCGCCAGCGGGTCAGCCCGGTCTCGCCCCAGCGGCTGAAGCCGGCGCCGTTGGCGCGCAGCGACACGCCGTAGCGGCCGTTGGACAGCAGGTGGGTGGGCTCCACCGCCGCGGCGCCGGGCAACACCTCGCGCAGCAGGCCCGAAGCGCGCCGCTCGCGCACCGGCGCCGGCGACGCGACCGTCGGTGCGGACAGGACCGAGACTTCGCGCGGCGTGCGTTCGTGCAGCAGCGAGGCCACGGCCTCGATCAGTGCGCTGCGGCTGCCCCAGCGCTGGGCGACACCGTCCAGCAGCACGTTGCCCAGCGCGACGATGCTCATGCCCTGGTGGTGCGCCATGAAGGTGTGCACCAGGCTGAACGGCGCGGTGCCGGCCTGGCGTGCCGGCGTGAAGTCCACCGCCTCGATGAAGCCGTAGCGCGCACGGGCGCCCAGCGTCTGCAGTGCGTGGAAGTTGCGGCAGGCGCGGCGCACGGCAATCTGCGCCGCCAGCGCGGTGGCATAGGGCGCGATCACCAGCTCGTCGCTGGGGGTGCGCCGCAAGGCCAGCCGGGGTACGCCCTGCGGCGCGTACTGGTAGGCCAGCGTGTGGTCGCTGCCGGCATAGGCGCATTCGGAAATGCCCCAGGGCACCTGATGCGCCTTGGCAAAGGCGATCTGCTCGCGCAGCGCGGCGCAGCCGGCCTGTTCCAGCACGCTGCCCTGCGGCTCGTCGAGCACCAGCGTGGGCATCAGGTACTCGAACATCGACCCCGACCAGGAGCGCAGCCCCGCGTCGGCCCCCAAGGCAAAGAAGGGGCGGCCCAGCGACACCCAGTGCCGCACCGGCACATCGCCCTTGGCCACCGCGAACAGGCTGGTCAGGCGCGACTCCGACGCCACCAGGTCGTAGAAACCGGCATCGAGCACCTGCTCGGCGACGCGGTAGCCGATGTGGAACAGGTGACGCCCACGGTGGTACAGAAAGCCGAAGTCGGCCTGTGCCGCCATTTGCTGGCAGCTGCGGGCCAGGGCGCGCAGACGGCGCGGCGCGTCGGCCGCCGCGGCGCTGGCCTGCGCCTGCAGGTCGAGCGCAGCCGAGCGCCGGCTGGCGCGATGGTCGGCCAGGCACCAGCGAAGTTCGTCACGCTGCTCGGCGGACAGCCGATGCCGCGCGGCCAGCAGCGGCGCCAGGCGCGTCCTGGAGGTCGCCAGCGCACGTTGCGCGGCAGTGGGGTCGAAGGGTGCGTCGGCCAGCTCCAGGCAAGCCTGCGCCAGTGCGAGCAGGTGGCCGCAGAAGTTGCCGCTGTCGACGGTGGACACGTAGGCCGGCAGCAGCGGTGCGCCGCTGGCGGTGTCGTACCAGTTGAGCAGGTGGCCGCGGTGCTGGGCCAGCGTGGCCACCGTGGTCAGCGTGGCTTCCAGCCGCGCCATCAGCTCCTGGGTGCCGATCCAACCGAACTGCCGCGCGATGGCCACGCTCAGCAGGTACAGGCCGATGTTGGTGGGCGACGTGCGGCGCGCCAGCATGTCGTGCGGCGCGGTCTGCAGGTTGTCCGGCGGGAGGTGCCGGTCCTGCGCGGTGACGCAACGCTCGAAGTAGCGCCAGGTGTCGCGTGCGATGCCTTCCAGGTACACGCTGTCGGCGGCAGACAGTGCGGGCCCGCGCAACCGCCGGCGCGGCCGGCTGACCCACCAGGTCGACAGCGGCGACAGGCCCCACAGCGTGCACAGCCCCAGCGCCCAGGCCGGATGCGGCGTGCCGACGGCGAACAAACCGAGCAGCAGCAGCACGGCCAGCATCGGTTCCTGACGATGGCGGCGCAACAGCGATGCGAAGTCGCGCGCGGCGGAGGCCTGCGCCACCGCAGCAGTGGTCCACTGCAGCAGGTGGCGCCGGCTCACGGCCAGGCGGTACAGCGCCCGCACGATCGCATCCGCCGACTGCAGCGCCTGTTGCAGCAGTTGGGCCAGGTGCCACAGTGCGCCGCACACGGCACGCAGCAGGTCGGCCCCGGCCTGGCGGTAGAAGTGCAGCTTGGCGATGTCGTCGCGGCTGGGCGAAAACCCGGCCACCGCGCTGATCAAGGGCCCGGTGGCGAAGGCCGCCAGCACCAGCCCCAGCGCGGCCCACGGGGTCAGCCCGTGCCCGGCCAGCGCCATCAGCAGCAGCGCCAGCGACAGCGGCGCCACCAGACTGCGGCGCAGGTTGTCGAACATCTTCCAGCGGTGGATGGCGCGCAACGGATAGCGTGTGCCGCGCAGCATGAAGGGCAGCAGTTGCCAGTCGCCGCGCGCCCAGCGGTGCACGCGCGAGGCGGCCACGTCGGCATGGAAGGGCGCGTCCTCGACCAGCGTGATGTCGCTCAGCGCGGCGCAGCGGACGAGCGAGCCTTCGAGCAGGTCGTGGCTCAGCACCTGGCCTTCGGGCAGCCGGCCGCCCAGCACCGCCTGCATCGCCTGCACATCGAGCAGGCCCTTGCCGGTGAAACTGCCTTCGGCGAAGAGGTCCTGGTAGACCTCGGAGCTGGCCGCGCTGTAGGGGTCGATCCCGCACTGCCCGGCAAACAGCCAGTGGTACGGCGTCATCTGTTGCGGCGACGGCAAGGGGGTGACGATGCGCGGCTGCAGGATGCCGTAGCCGCCGACCACCCGCCGGGCCGCCGCATCCACGCGCGGCCGGTTCAGCGGGTGCGCGGCCACGCCCACCAGCTCGCGCAGCCGCCCGGGCGGCAGCTGCGTGTCGCTGTCCAGCGAGAGCACGTAGGCGGTGCCTTCGGCAATCCGCGAGTCCTCGCCCAGGTCGAGGAAGGGGCCCGGGGCAGCGTTGGCGAGCCGCGCGATCAACGCCTCGAGCTTGCCGCGCTTGCGCTCCCAACCGATCCAGCGCTGCTCCGATTCGCTGAACACCCGTTCGCGGTGCAGCAGCACGAAGCGCGGTAGCCCGCCGGCCGCCGGCGGATGGCTGGCGTTCAGTGCGCGGATGCCCGAGCGGGCGCGCTGCAGCAGCGCATCGTCGCCTGCCACCTGCGCGGTGTCGGCATCGGCCCAGTCGGACAGCAGCGCAAGCTGCGCCAGAGGCTCCGGGTTGGCCAGGTAGTGCAACAGCAGGCGGCGCAGCAACTCGTCCACCGACCCCTCATCGGTCAGCATCACCGGCATGACCACCATCACCCGGTGCGCTGGCGGAATGCCCTGCGCCAGCGCCAGCCGCGGCAGTCGCTGCGGGCGGGCCGATTCGCTGATGAGGCGGTTGACCAGCGCCACCACGGCCTCGGAAGCCGGGAACAGCATCAGCACGGCCGCGGCCCAGGTCCACGCGTCGCCGGCCTCGCGCCACAGCATCCAGGCCGCCAGGCCGAGCGTGAGGCTCAGCAAGGTGCCCAGGTAGACCGGCAGCACGAGGCGCCGCGCCGCGGCACGCCACAGCAGCGCGCCGCGTTCGTGCAGGCCGAGCGAGCGCAGCAATTCGGCCCGCCCTGGCCCGCTCAGCCAGTGGCTCGGCACCGCCAGGTCGGGCTGGCTGGCGTCGGCGCCGCGCATCAGGTCGAGCAGCGTCTGCGCCACGACGCGCTCGCTGCGGCCGCTGCGCCGGGCCAGACGCTCGATGCGGTGCAAGGTCTGGTCGCGGGTGGTCACCGCCTCGGCCGCGAACACCGGCGCGCCGAGCATGCGCTGCATCAGCAGGCTGCTGCGCGC
>JAGTRL010000155.1 GCA_018261815.1 Pseudomonadota bacterium | reverse complement strand
CTGGATCAGCCACCAGGCGATGAAGGTGCTGAAGGTGGCCATCTCGCCCTGGGCGAAATTGATGTGGTGCGTGGCCTGGTAGATCATCACCAGCGCCAGGGCCACCGAGCCGTAGATGATGCCGTTGGCCAGGCCGGAGAAGATTTGATAGAGCAGGGCTTCCATGGGGCAGTGCCTCAGTAGCCGAGGTAGGCGCGGCGCACCGACTCGTCGTTCTTGATGGTGTCGCTGGGCCCGGACAGCGCGACGCGGCCGGTCTCCAGCAGGTAGGCGTGATCCGCCAAGTCCAGGGCCAGGCTGGCGTTCTGCTCGACCAGCAGCATGCTGACGCGGTCTTCCTTGTTGATGGTGCGCATGATGCGAAAGATCTCGGCCACGATCAGCGGCGCCAGACCGAAGGAGGGCTCGTCCAGCAGCAGCAGCTTGGGGCGCAGCATCAGTGCGCGGCTGATCGCCAGCATCTGCTGCTCGCCGCCGGACAGCGTGCCGGCCTGCTGGTGGCGGCGCTGCTTGAGGATCGGGAAGCGCGTGAACATGCGTTCCATGTCCTGCAGCATCTCCGCCTTGTTGCCGCGCACGTAGGCGCCCAGGCGCAGGTTCTCCTCGACCGACAGGCCGGTGAAGGTGCCGCGCCCGTCGGGCACGTGGGCCACGCCCATGCGCACCACCGCTTCGGTGGACTTGCCCACCAGCTGCTGGCCGTCGAACTGGATGCTGCCGCTGGTCCTGACCACCTGGCACAGCGCGCGCAGCGTGGTCGTCTTGCCGGCGCCGTTGGCGCCGAGGATGGCAGTGATGTGCCCGGCCTCGAGCGCGAAGTCCACGTCGTACAGCACCTGCGTCGCCCCATAGGACGCGCACAGCTTGTTCACTTCCAGGAGCTTAGACATTGGCGGGGGCTCCCAGGTAGGCCTCGATCACGTCCGGATGCTTCTGGATGTGCTCGGGGTTGCCTTCGGCGATCTTGCGGCCGAAATTCAGCGCGACGATGTGGTCGGACACGCTCATCACCAGGCTCATGTGGTGCTCGACCAGCAGCACGGTGATGCCCAGGCGGTCGCGCGCATCACGGATCAGCCGCGACAGCTCCGACAGTTCCTCGTGGTTCAGGCCGGCGGCCGGCTCGTCCAGCAGCAGCAGCTTGGGCTCGGCAGCCAGCGCGCGCGCGAACTCCACGCGCTTCTGGATGCCGAAGGGCAGGTCGCCTACCGGGCGGTCCTGGAACTGCGTCAGATCCAGGTCGTCCATGATCTTCAGCGCCTTGTCGCGCAGCCGGGCCTCTTCGGCCGACACGCTGGGCAGGCGCAGCGCGCTGGACAGGAAACCGGCGCTGGAGCGGCAGTGCGCGCCGACCATCACGTTCTCGCGCACGGGCATGGTGCGGAACATCGCCAGGTTCTGGAAGGTGCGGCCCATGCCCAGGCCGGCGATCTGGTGCGTGGGCGTGTTGGTGATCGACTTGCCTTCGTAGAGGATGTCGCCCGCCTGGTACTGGTACAGGCGGCTGAGGCAGTTGAACAGCGTGGTCTTGCCCGCGCCGTTCGGGCCGATCAGGCCGCAGATGTCACCTCGCCGCACATCGAAGCTCACGCCATCGAGTGCGACGATGCCGCCGAAGCGCACGGTCACACCGCGCACGCTGAGCAAAGGTTCCGCGCTGTTCGACATGGGGGTCCGGTCTCGTTTCTCGTGGCTGGGGGCAAGGCCCGGTTCGGAAAGCGTGCGGGTTATAGGCTGCAGGCCCGTGTTCTGGCAATCAGAGCATTCACTGTCTCTCGTGAGACAAGGGCCTCTTGCAGCGCGCGCCAGCGGCGAGCGCAACGCCGCGGGCGATACCGGGTACAATGCGAGCACAGACATACACAGGACCGTTTCTTCAAGGTCTTCTCCGCTTCACCGCCCAAGCTCTCGCAGCGACGGCCGGCCCGGTTTGAAATCCCCCTGGTTGATGTTTCTTGAGTGTCTCTGTCTGCGCCATCGAGGTCGGTGGCGCAGTTATGTTCAATCCATCCACTTGAGGAATTTCATCCATGGATAACCCCACCCAGACCGGCACGGTCAAATGGTTCGACGACGGCAAGGGCTTCGGCTTCATCACGCCGGAATCCGGCGGCAAGGACCTGTTCGCGCACTTCAGCGAGATCAAGTCCGGCACTGGCTTCAAGAGCCTGCAGGAAAACCAGCGCGTCGAGTTTGAAGTCAAGCAAGGCGCCAAGGGCCCGCAGGCGGCCAACATCCGCGCGCTGTAATTCCAGCGCACGATGTGAAGCGGCACCGCAGCAATGCGGTGCCGTTTTTCATTTGGGGCGTCAGCTTTCGATCTCGATCTGCAGCGCTTCGAGAAAGCGCGACACCATGTTGTAGCCGGCCACGGTGGCGGTGAGCTCCACCACCTCGCGGTCCGACAGATGCGCGCGCAGCGCGTCGAACAGCGGCTGCGGCACTTGCACCTGCAGCGTCATGGCATCGGCATAGGCCAGCACGTCGCGCGAGCGCGCATCGAACAGCGGCGAGCCCTGCCAATCGCGCACCGCGTCCACCTGGGCCTGCGACAGCCCTTCGGCCAGCGCCACCGGCGCATGCTGGACAAATTCGTAGGGCGCGCGGTTGAGCACCGCCACGCGCAGGATGACCAGTTCACGCAGCGCGCCGTCGAGTTGCGTCTGGGCGCGGATCGCGCCCATCAGGCTGTTCCAGCCGCGGGCCAGCGGCGCGCTGTGCAGCAACTGCCGGTCCAGATTGAGCAACGCGCCGCCGCGGCGCGCCCGTATCGCCCGCAGCAATTCGGCGTCTACGCCCGGCGAATCTCCATCCACATGCGCAAGGCGGGCCATACATCGCTCCTGGGTGTGGCCTGGCGGGCCGTGACAAGAAACGATACACGACGAAACCTGGACGAAAGGACACGCACCCCCTCGGCCGGCACCATGAACACAGCTGCCCAATCCGGGCGCAATCCAAGGAGATGTTCATGAAGATCTGGATCAAGCGGACCCTCATCGGCCTGTTCGGCGCCACCCTCCTGGTCGGCGGCCTGGCCGCGTGCGGCCAGCACCACCACGGCTGGCGCGGCGCGCAGGTCAGCGCCGAAGATGCCGCGAAGTGGCGCGAGCGGCTGCTCGAGCGCGCCGGCAAGGAACTGCAGCTCGACGAGGCGCAGAAGCTCAAGCTCGGTGTGGTCTTCGACAAGATGCGCGAGCAGCGCAATGCGCTGGTCGGCAGCACCACCAACCCGCGTGCCGAGCTGCGCGCACTGGTCGACGGCGAGCGCTTCGACAAGGCGCGTGCCCAGGCCCTGGTCGACGAGAAGACCCATGCCATCCGCGCTGGCAGCCCGGGCACGATCGACGCCCTGGCCGACTTCTACGACAGCCTCAAGCCCGAGCAGCAGGCCAAGCTGCGCGAGTTCATGGACAAGCGCGGCCGTGGCGGCTGGCGCTCCTGAGCTCGCGTTGCGAGCGGGTGCGGCGCATGCGAGCATGGCGGCCATGCACCGCATCCTGCTGATCGACGACGACGAGCTGCTGGCGCCGCCGCTGGCGGCGTACCTGCAGCGCTTCGACATGGAGCTCGACAGCGCCACGCGCCCGAGCCTCGGGCTGGCGCGGCTGCGGGCCGAGCCCTACGACGCCGCCATCCTGGATGTGATGCTGCCGGAGATGGACGGCTTCGAGCTGTGCCGCGCCATCCGCAGGGAAAGCAACGTGCCGATCATCATGCTCACCGCGCGCGGCGAGGTCATGGACCGCATCGTCGGCCTGGAACTCGGCGCCGACGACTACCTGCCCAAGCCCTTCGAGCCGCGCGAACTGGCGGTGCGGCTGCAGACCATCCTGCGCCGCGCGCGCAGCGTCCCCACACAGGACGCGCAACAACTGGCCTTCGACGGCCTGCAGATCGACCTGGCGCGGCGCCAGGTGCAGCGTCTGGGCCAGCCTGTGGAACTGACCGGCACCGAATTCGAGCTGCTGGTACTGCTGGCGCGCGAGCCGCAGAAGGTCTTCGACCGCGACCAGATCCTCAACCGGTTGCGTGGCCACGAAGCCGAACTGCACACGCGCGCAGTCGACATCCTGGTCAGCCGGCTGCGCCGCAAACTCGAGCCTCTGGACTGCATCAAGACATTGCGCAACGCGGGCTATGCCTTTGCCGGAGCGCGTGTGTGAGGCTGCGGCACTGGGGCCACCGCCTGAAGCGCTCGCTGGGCATGCGCCTGGTGCTGCTGTTCCTGCTGCTGGCGCTGGCCACCACGGCGACTTTCCTGGCCGGCATGCAGCGCGCGCTGTCCGGCGGCTGGAGCGGCGTGGTGCGCCCGCTGGTGGCCGACTATGTGGACCGGCTGGTCGCGGAAATGGGATCGCCGCCCAACGTGGCGCGCGCCCAGGGGCTGGTGCAGCGGCTGCCGCTGTCGGTGCGCATCGAAGGCCCGGCGGTGCAGTTCGATTCACACCCGCAGCGCCGCGCCTGGCATCGCGGGCCGGAGCGCGACGCTGACGACGAGGGCCGCTGGTTGCTGCAGCGCCAGACGGCCGACGGCCACCGCATCACCTTCGGCCTCGGTGATCGCGGCTGGGTGAACCGGCCTCGCACCATCGGCTGGTTCACGCTGGCCATGCTGCTGCTGTTGACCGCCGCCGCCTACGGCTACGTGCGGCATCTGTTCCGGCCGCTGGACGACATCCGCAGTGGCGCACAACGCTTCGGTCAGGGGCAGTTCGACACCCCCATCCCGGTGCGGCGCGGCGACGAGCTCGGCGACCTGGCCGAGCAGGTCAACACCATGGCCCACGATATTCGCGCCATGCTCGAAGCCCAGCGCGGCCTGCTGCTGGCGGTGAGCCACGAGCTGCGCTCGCCGCTGACCCGTGCACGGCTCAACGCCGAGCTGGTGGCCCCCAGCGACGAGCGCGACGCACTGCTGCGTGACCTGGGCACGATGCGCGACCTGATCAACGACCTGCTGGAAAGCGAGCGCCTGGCCGCCGGCCATGCCGCGTTGCAGCGCGAGCGCTGCGACCTGAATGCGCTGGTGCGCACGCTGGTCGCAGAGCAGTTCCCCGCGGCCACACTGCGACTGGAGCTGGCGCCGCAACTGCCTACCGCCGAGCTCGACCCGGTGCGCCTGCGCCTGGCGCTGCGCAACCTGATCGACAACGCGCTGCGCCACGGTGCCGCAACCGACACACCGCCGTGCGTGCGCACTGTGCTGGACGGCGGCAGGCTGGAGCTGAGCGTGCGCGACTTCGGCCCCGGCGTCGACGACGCGCATCTGGCGCACCTGAGCGAAGCCTTCTACCGCGCTGACGCGGCGCGGCAGCGCAGCACCGGTGGCGTCGGTCTCGGCCTGTACCTGTGCCGGCTGGTGGCACAGGCCCACAACGGCACGCTGCGCATCCGCAATGCGCAGCCCGGGCTGGAGCTGACGCTCAGCCTGCCGGCCTAATTTTCGAAGCGGCCCAGCCGCACCGTGGTCATGCCCACCTTCAGGTTGGTGGTGCCCGGCATCACCAGCACGGTGTTGTCGTAGGGCGCGCGAAACTCGTGCGCACCGTCGGTGGCGATCAGCTCGCCAGCCCGGGCGATCACCTCCAGCCCGCGGAACTCGCGCACGAAGCGGAAATCCAGGCTGCGCGCCACCACCGCGTCGGTGACGCGCAGCAGCTGCTGCTGCGCCGGCGGCGAGCGGCCCAGTTGCTTCAAATGCGTGGCGACAAAGCCTTCGGCCAGCACGCCGCCGTGGCCCAGGAAGCGCAGCAAGGTGTCCCGCGCCACGTCGGCCGCAGCGCGTTCCCAGTGCTGGCCGCATTCGATCAGCACGGCGGTGCGCGCGTCATCCGGGTCGGCAAAAGGGCCCCGGTCGATCATGCGCAATCCGGCGGGGTGGCCGGTGTCGATCAGCAGCACTCCGGGCACCTGGAGCTGGCGCGACAGCGCCGCGCCCTTCTCGCCGCCACGGCCGTCGGCGCCGCAGACCATCAGCGGCCTGCACGCTTCGCCCATCGAATGCATGTCGAGCAGCAGCTCCGCGGCATCGACGAAGGGCCGCAACTCGCGCGCGCGGCGCAGCTCGACCGAATCGCGTGGACCGAACAGCGTCTCGTCGGCCCAGACGCGGTTGAAGTCCTCGTCGACATAGCGGCTGCGGTCGGGGTGGGCTGGGTCCCAGCGCGCAAAGGCCGCAACGTTGCCGAAGGCCAGCGTCAGGCTGCCGCGCACCGGCTGCCACTGCGCCTGGCAGCCGAGCAGCCAGTCGAGAGCGATCGCGCCGCAGATCTCGTTGCCGTGGGTCAACGCCTGCACCATCACCTGGGGTCCGGCGCGGCCGGAGTCGAAGCGCCAGACATAGGCCGTGCCGGTATTGCCACTCGCCCAGCGCGACAGGTCCGGGGCTTGCAACTCGATGGGAACGGGTGTGCTCATGCCCCGATTGTTGCGCGCCACAAGCACGAAGCCCCGCACGGGGCGGGGCTTCGAGGACCGTGAAAGCCGCTCAGTGGCGCTGCTGGATGCCGGCGATCGACCAGGCCGGGTTGTCGCCGAAGCGCGTCAGGTGCCAGATTTCGTCGAAGTCTTCCACCGGTGCGCCAATGTCCTCGCGGATCTGCCCATGGAAGCGCACGCTGACCACCTGACGCTCGCCTTCCTTGGCCAGGTCCAGCACCTCGGCATCGACATGCACCACGTCGGTGGTCTGTGCCTTGCCGGCGCGGTCCTGCAGTTCCATCTTGGCCACGGCAAACATCTCCGGCGTGGTGAAGCTGCGCAGGTCGTTCAGGTCGCCGGTGTCGTTGGCGGCCTGCATGCGGATGAAGATCATCTTCGCAATGCGCGAGAAACCGTCGGCATCGAAGTCCGAAGGGACCGTGCTCGGCACCACCGAGGCAACGGTCGAGCCCGGCATCGGCGCCAGGCGCGTCGAGCCGTCGGCCGACACCTCCGCAGCATCGGTCGCATTGCTGCGGGCCATCACCGGCGCTTCGGCAGGCTTGTTCCAGTTCGGTGTCACCGGCGGCGCACCGGCCGTGGCCAGCTGTTCGCGCTGCGCGCCCGGGGCAGGCAGGGCATTGCCGCCGAAGCGGCGCATCAGGAAGCGGATGGCGATCACGGCCACCACCGCCAGCAGCGCCAGCATCAGGAAGTTGCCGAAGGCCTCACCCAGGCCCAGGTGGCTCATCAGCGCGGCGATGCCCAGGCCCGCGGCCAGGCCGGCGATCGGGCCCATCCAGCTGCGCTTGGCAGCGGCCGGCGCAGCCGCTCCCGTGGGCGCAGCGGCCGGAGCGGCCTGCTGCGGTGCAGCGGGTTTGGCCGGGGTGGAATTGGGCATGCTGCGCTGCATGCCGCTGGACGACCCGCCGCCGAATCGCTTCGCGTCGGACACCGACGGTGCCACGGCCAAAGCCGAGGCCACCACGATGGCGGCTGCGAAAAACAGGTTCTTCATTGCGAATGCCTTTGTTGAGAGAGTTTCCATCATTAGCCGATATGAGGGCGTGTCGCCCGTTCACAAGCTGCGCTGCGTGTTCGCAGGCCTGAAATTTGAATTGTGGCAGCGACCGAAGTTCCCACCTGCCCGCAGGGGAAAACCCCAGACATTGCAGGTCTTCAGCCGGGGTTTCCATTGGCCGACGGGGCCGCGGCGATGCGGATGCGCGTGCCGGCGAGCACCACCACCTGCCCGGCGCGCAGCTTGCAGGTCTTGCGCAGCTCCTGCTGCCCATCCACCTGCACCAGGCCGGCGGCCACCAGGGCCTTGGCGCGCCCGCCGCTTTCGGCCAACCCGGTGGCCTTGAGCAGCGCGTCCAGCGTGATGTAGTCCCCGCGAAGCGCGAACTCGATGGCCGACATCAGCCGCCCGAGCTCAGGCCGAACTCGCTTGCCAGCAGCGCGTAGGAGCGGCGGCGCACCGCCGGGTCGTGGGCCCAGGTGTTGATCACCAACTCGTCCAGGCCCAGAGAATCGGCCAGCGCGCGCATCTTCGCGCCCACCTGCGCGGCGGTGCCGACCAGCGCCTTGCGCCGCGTGGCCTCGACCACGGGTTCCTCCTCATGGCTGAATCCGCGTGCGGCAATCTCGTCGGGTGCCTTCAGCGGGCCGAGCGCTCCGCGCATGCGGTCGATGCGCCAGCGCTCGCGGCTCAGCGCATGGTGCTGGGCCTCGGCCTCGGTGTCCGCCGCCAGCGCCCAGACGCAGATGGTCGGCTGCGGCACCGGGTGGCGCTCGCTCGGCTTGTACAGCGTGCGGTACAGGTCGAGGGCCTGCTCCACGCCCTGGCCATCGGCAAAGAAGTAGGCAAAGGCGTAGGGCAGACCGAAGTGGGCCGCCAGCTGTGCGCCGTAGTCCGAGCTGCCCAGCACCCAGATCTGCGGCAGGTGCGGGCCGCGCGGGTGCGCGATCACACCATGGTGTGGCTCGCCGGCGGTCCACCATTGCAGGTCGCGGATCTGCTGCGGGAACTTCTCCGCCGCTGCGTACGCGTCGGGGTTGAGCAGCTGCGCGGTGCGCATGTCCGCGCCGGGGGCGCGGCCCACGCCCAAGTCGATGCGCCCGGGCGCCAGCGCCTCCAGCACGCGAAACTGTTCGGCCACCTTCAGCGCCGCGTAGTGGGGCAGCATCACACCAGCGCTGCCGATGCGGATGCGCGTGGTGCGTGCGGCCACCGCGGCCATCAGGATCTCCGGCGCGGTGCCGACGATGGTGGCCAGGCTGTGGTGCTCGCTCAGCCAGAAGCGGTGGTAGCCGAGCTGCTCGCAGTGCACCGCCAGCTCGAGCGTGTCGCGGATGGCCGCGTCTTCGCTGGAGCCGGCGATGGAGATCGATTGGTCAAGTACCGACAGTTTCATGGAGAAATTAGACCACCCCCACAGCGCCTGCGGCGCCCCCCCTCGAAGGGGCACCGCCAGCGGACCGGCAGAGCCGGTTCCGCGGCGGCCGCGCGCTGACTTCGGTTCACGACGCCAGCTGGAGTGTCTGGGATGAAGGCGCAACCCTGCCAAGCAGCTCGGGCGCCGGTCTTGCCGCCGCGGCGGCCTTGATCAGGTCGGCGGCCTTCTCGCCGATCATGATCGCCGGCGCATTGGTGTTGCCGCTGACCACCTGCGGCATGATCGACGCGTCGACCACGCGCAGCCCCTGGATGCCGTGCACGCGCAGTTCGTGGTCGACCACGTCCATTGCGCCCGGCCCCATGCGGCAGCTGCCCACCGGGTGGTACACGGAGTCGACGTGGCTGCGGACCAACTGCTCGATCTGTGCATCGTCCTGGGCTGCCGCGGAGCTGGCAAATTCCTTCGCACCGTAGCCCGAAAGTGCCGGCTGCTGCAGGATCTTGCGCATCAGCTTGACGCCACGCACCAGCCGCTCGACATCGTCGCGCTCGGCCAGGAAGTTCGGGTCGATCAGTGGCGCGGCCGCAGGGTCGGCGCTGGCCAGCTTGACGCTGCCACGGCTTTTCGGGCGCAGCAGGCAGACATGGCTGGAGTAGCCATGCCCGAACACGGTCTTGCGGCCATGGTCGACCAGCTTGCCAATGACGAAGTGCAACTGCAGGTCGGGCCTGGCCTCGCTGGGCTGGCTCTTGATGAAGCCGCCCGCCTCGGCGAAGTTGGTGGTCAGCATGCCGCTGCGCTG